>CAJXLX010000109.1 GCA_913056335.1 uncultured Rhodothermaceae bacterium | reverse complement strand
AACGTCGTTGTACGAGTCTGCGATGTCGGCGGGCGCATCGGCCAGTGCGTCGAGCACGGCCTGATCGGTGTCGGTGGGATCCGTAAGCGGCGGCACCGCACCGTCGAAGTAGCGATCGGCAAACGTGAGCGTACGGTTTACAAAGTTGCCCAGCACATCTGCCAGCTCGCCGTTCACACGGTTCTGAAAGCTGTCCCACGAGAAGTCGGCATCTTTCGTCTCAGGCAGCGTCGTGGCCAGCGCGTACCGGAGCATGTCCACACCCTGCGTATCCTCGAAGTCGTCGAGGTACTCGTGTAGCCACACGGCCCAGTTGCGGCTGGTGGAGAGCTTTTTGCCTTCGAGGTTCAAGAACTCGTTGGCGGGCACGTTCTCGGGCAGCACGTAGTCGCCGTGCGCCTGCAGCATCGCGGGAAACATGAGTCCGTGAAAGACGATGTTGTCCTTCCCGACGAAGTGGATGAGCTCGGTGTTGTCGTCCTGCCAGTAGTCGCGCCAGCGTCCGGGATCGCCCTGTGCTTCCGCCCACCGCTTGGTGATGGAGATGTACCCGATGGGCGCATCAAACCACACGTAGATGACCTTGCCCTCAGCATCGATGCCGTGGCGCTCGGCCACGTCGCGAGGCACAGGCACGCCCCACGGCACATCGCGGGTGATGGCGCGCGCCTGCAGGCCGTCGTTGAACCAGCTCTGAATCTGCCCGCGCACGTTGTTTTTCCACTCGGGGTGCGTGTCGATCCAGGCTTCCAGGTCCGCCTGCATCTGGTCGAGCGGCAGGTACCAGTGCGTCGTTTCGCGGAGCTCCGGCGTCGCATCGGTGAGCGTGCTGCGCGGGTCGATCAGCTCATCCGGACTCAGCGTGGCCCCGCACTGCTCGCATTGGTCGCCGTATGCTTCCTCGTAGCCACACTTCGGACAAGTGCCCATCACGAACCGGTCGGCCAAAAACATCTCGGCCTTCGGGTCATAGAGCTGCTCTTTCGTCTGGAGCGTGAAGGCGTCTTTGCTGTCGAGGGTGCGAAAGAAATCGCGGGTGGTCTCGGCGTGCAGGTCGTCGGTCGTACGCCCGTAGTGGTCAAAGCTCATGCCGAACCGCTCAAAGCTCTCTTTGATGAGCGGATGGTAGGTATCCACAATGTCTTGCGGCGTGCGGTCTTCGCGGAGCGCACGCATCAGAATCGCCACGCCCATCTCGTCAGATCCGCACACAAACGCCACATCGCGCCCGGTCAGGCGCTGGTAGCGCACGTATAGATCGGCCGGCAAGTACGCCCCCGCCAGGTGGCCGATGTGCAGGGGGCCGTTGGCGTAGGGAAGCGCGGCGGTGACGGTAAGACGCGTGTTCGGGTTGGGCATGTAAGTGGTTAAATAGGAAAGAGGTTAGGGGATGCAGAGCGGCGTGCCGTGGGCGGGAAACCGGCGCGTGTCCAATTCAACTGGGATCATCAGCACCGCCTGGGATATCCGCACTCCAGGAGCACTCGGGCACTGCGCTCCCAGCGCTCTATGAGGTCACTGAGTCGTTCAGTTAAAGCTGACGCCGTCGAGCACATCGCCCTCCAGCTTGCGCAGCGCTTCTTCGGCAAACCAGGCTTCCTCAACTTCCTCAGTTTTGTCGGGGATGTTCTCGTGCGGCTTCTCGTAGCCCTCAATATCTTTCAGCCACACAAGGGTCTTGCGGCGCATGGTGCCGTCGGGCGCTTCAAACTCCACGTCGACCTCGCGCGCCTCGCACGTGCCCTCGGCCACGCCAAAGACGCCGCCGTGCTTCGGGTGACGCAGCAAGATGCGCACACGTTCGCCGTAGTCAAAGCGGCTGGTCTCAAAGTCTGCTTCGCTGTAGGTAGCCATAAGGCGCTGGTGGAAAACCAAGGTCGAACAATTGCGGTGGTGGACGATACCGACTACAGTATAAAAACCACAGTACGCGCATGCAGTTCACTGCCGTGAGCCGTGCATGAAAAGTGCTGCGTTCACCGTGCCGATTGTGCTATGCCTGCAACTGTTTCTCCCACGCCGCGAACCGAATCCTCCAATGCCCCGGCCTCCTCCAGGGCGTATCGCTTCTCGCGTACCCAGTACGAGCGCATGGTGGATGCGGGCATCTTTGCGCCCGACCAGCAGGTCGAGCTGATCAACGGATTGATCGTGCCCATGAGCCCACAAAGCAGCCGCCACACAATTACGGTCGAACGCGTCCGCCGTGTGCTCGATGCGCACTGCCCCGCCGGCGCTTACGTGCGCGCCCAGTATCCGTTAGCGCTGGGGGCCGCCTCGGAGCCGGCGCCCGATGTGGCGGTGGTGCCGGGTTCGCTGGAGGGCCACGTCGATGCGCATCCTACCCGTGCTCTTCTTGTAGTTGAAGTGGCTGACACCTCGCTCGCCTACGACCGCGAGGTGAAGCGCACGCTCTACGCTGCGCACGGCATCCCCACCTACTGGATCGTGAACCTGTCATCGTCGTGCGTCGAAGTGTACACCGGTCCAAAAGACGACGATTACGCCACAAAGCGTACCGGGGCGCGCAACGATCGCATCCCACTGCCGTTTGCTGCATCTGACATTGCCTGCTCTGACATTCTACCCAAATAGCCGCGTATGTCCACCAACTTGCCCGCCCGCACTGCGTCTGTAACGCGCACCACCAACGAAACCGACATCTCCGTATCGGTCAACCTCGATCCCAAACAGGTCGAATACGAACACGACACCGGCATCGGCTTTCTGGATCACATGCTCGACTTGTTCGCGCGCCACGGCGGGGTTTCGACAACCGTACACTGCGAGGGCGACCTGTACGTCGACGATCACCACACCACCGAAGACATCGCCATTACGCTCGGACAGGCGTTCCGCGAGGCGCTCAACGACAAGGCGCACATCGCCCGCTACGGACACGCCTACGTGCCGATGGATGAGACCCTGGCGCGCAGCGTCGTCGATCTATCGGGGCGCTTCTACTGTCACGTGGATGCCGACTTTGAGCGCTCCACGGTAGGCGGCCTCGCGACCGAAATGGTGCCCCACTTCTGGTACTCGTTTGCCGAGCACCTGCAATGCAACTGGCACGTTACCGTGCTGTACGGATCCAACGCGCATCACAAGATCGAAGCCATCTTCAAATCTGGAGCCCGCGCGCTGCGCCATGCTGTACATCGCGACGCCACCCACGACGAAGTGCCGTCCACCAAAGGCACGATTTAGCGCGCAGGCTGCCCCCTCTTCTTCCAAAACGACACCACGCCCCCATGTTCAACGACCACACCCTTGCTATTCTCGGCGCCGGAAGCATCGGCCAAGCCCTGCTGGGCGGACTCATTGGCGATCTCTTGCCGCCTGAGCGCATCATCGCAACCCGCCGCTCCGAGGCCGGGCAAGCCGCCCTCCGCAATGCCTATCCCGAGATTCACGTAACCAACGACAACGCGGCGGCGGTCACAGACGCCACCATCGTGCTCATCGCCTGCAAGCCGTACCAGCGCACGGCCCTGTTCGATGCGATTCGTCCCGTGCTCAACAACGACGCGCTGGTGATTTCGGTACTGGCCGGGATTCATAGCGACACGCTCGCCCGCGAACTCGACGGCACGAATCCCATTGTGCGCGCCATGCCGAATACACCTGCGCTTGTGGATGCCGGGGCCACCGCCCTGGCCGCGGGGGCCACAGCAACCCAGACGCATCTCGACCTGGCCACAGCCATGTTCGAAGCCGTAGGCACCGCCGAGGTGGTCAGCGAGCAGCAGATGGACGCCGTCACCGGCCTGTCCGGAAGCGGCCCCGCCTACGTATTTATGTTCATCGAAGCCCTCACCGATGCGGGTGTACGGCAGGGGCTGCCCCGCGACGTGGCGGCCCGGCTCTCCACGCAGACGGTCTTTGGCGCGGCCAAGCTGGCTCGCGACTCCGGCGAACACCCCGCCATCCTGCGCGACGGCGTCACCACGCCCGGCGGCACCGCCATTGCTGCAGTGTCGGAACTGGAAGCGCACGGCCTGCGCACCATGATCATCAACGCGGTAGACACCGCTACCCGACGCTCCCGCGAGCTGAACGCATCTGACGAGTAGTACGCACGCCAAACACAGCGCGCCGCATCCCCCAATCTATTCTTACTTGCTCTTTTCCCTATGACGACCATCATCGACTACGGCATCGGCAACCTGCGCTCCATCGAAAAAGCCTTCGAAGCGGTCGGAGCCGATGTCGTACGTACCGACGACGCCGATACCATTCTCAGCGCCGACCGCGTGGTGCTGCCGGGCGTCGGCGCGTTTGGCGCGTGCATGACCGAAGTCGCTGCCCGCGAACTGACCCCGGTAGTGCGCGAGGTCGTGTCCAAAGGCACGCCGTTTTTGGGCGTCTGCGTGGGGATGCAGATGCTCTTTAGCGAGGGCCACGAGCGCGGCACCTACGAGGGGCTCGGCATCCTACCCGGCACCGTCGTGCACTTCAACGACGCCGCCAACGCCACCGACGCCATGCCCACGCGCAAAGTACCGCACATGGGCTGGAATACCCTCGACATGCACCGCAACTCGCCGCTCTTAGCTGATATCGCGCCGGGCGATTACGTCTACTTTGTGCACTCCTACCATGCCCAAGCTGAGCACGAAGACGATGTACTGGCCTCTGCCTCATACGACCACGCCTTTCCCGCTATCGTGCAGCGCGACAACGTCTTCGGCGTGCAGTTCCACCCCGAGAAGAGCCATGCAGTGGGCTTGCAACTGCTGAAAAACTTTGCCGCCCTTTCCTGATACAACCGGATCCATCCGGCTTCCCTCCCCCACAGTCTCCCGCATTATGGCTCTTGTCATCCCCGCTATCGATCTACGTGGCGGACGCTGCGTGCGCCTCCACCAAGGCTCGTACGACGACGAAACGGTCTACTTCGACGATCCCGTAAAGATGGCAAAGCTGTGGCGCGTGCAGAATGCGCGGGTCCTGCATGTGGTGGACCTGGATGCCGCCCGTGGCGACGAGAGCCCAAACCGCGCGGCCATTCGGGGCATCACCGATGCGCTCGATATTCCCGTGCAGATGGGTGGTGGCATCCGCTCGCTGGACGACATCGAGGCGGCGCTGGAGATGGGCGTGTACCGCGTGATCATTGGCACCGCCGCCGTGCGCAACCCACCCATGATTAGCGAAGCAGTGGAGCGCTTTGGTCCGCAGCGCATTGTCGTGGGCATCGACGCGCGCGACGGCGAGGCCCGCGTGCAGGGCTGGACCGAAGGCTCGGGCGTCGATGCGGTCGAACTGGCCCTGGATATGCAGGAGCGCGGGGTCTCGCGGATTGTGTACACCGACATCAGCCGCGATGGCACCATGGAGGGGCCCAACGTGCAGGCATATCGCACGATGGGCGCCGCGCTCTCAACAACCAAGATCACCGCTTCAGGCGGCGTGGGCGCACACAAAGACCTGCTGAGCATCCAAACGCTGGGCAACTACGGCATAGATTCAGTGATCGTGGGGAAAGCCCTTTACGAAAACGTCTTTCCGTGCCAGCAATTCTGGAGTTGGAACCAGAAAGACGAGATCGACCTCGACACCTTCTCCACCGCCCCGCTGCGTGATCCCTCGGTGTTGCAATAGCTCCCACGTTCGTCTCCTCTCTTCCATCCCTCTACCTTCCCACCCATGCCGTTAGCCAAACGCATCATCCCGTGCCTCGACGTCGACGAAGGACGCGTCGTAAAAGGCGTCAACTTCGTAGATCTGGTCGATGCCGGCGATCCTGTTGAGCAGGCCCGCTTTTACAACGAAGCCGGCGCCGATGAACTCGTGTTTCTGGATATAACGGCCACCCACGAAGACCGCGCCATTATGCACGACGTGGTGCGCCGCACCGCCGATGAGGTGTTCATTCCGCTCACCGTAGGCGGCGGCATCCGCACCGTCGACGACATGCGCGCGATGCTGCACGCCGGGGCCGACAAGATCGCGATCAACTCCGCGGCTGTCAAAACGCCAGACGTCATCACCAAAGGGGCCGAAGCCTTTGGCTCGCAGTGCATCGTCGTTGCGATTGATGCCCGGCGCCGCGAGGATGGCGACGGCTGGGAAGTGTTCGTGCATGGCGGTCGCAAACCCACGGGGCTTGACGCGCTCAAATGGGCCGAGGAGGCCGAAGAGCGCGGCGCAGGCGAACTACTCGTTACCTCGATGGACCGCGACGGCACCAAGTCTGGCTACGATAACGAACTGCTACGAGCTATAAGCGAGCGCGTGCGGATTCCGGTGATCGCCTCAGGCGGAGCGGGGTCGCTGGAGCACCTGCGCGACGGCCTCCGCGATGGCAACGCCGATGCCGTGCTGGCTGCCTCTATCTTTCACTTCCGCGAGTACAGCGTGGAAGAAGCCAAGTCGTTCTTACTGGATGCCGACCTGCCGATTCGTCCTATTCGCACCGTTCCCACCTCCGCATCATGACCCCCGCTCGCCTACTCCGTCTTGGCGCTCTCACATTTGTTCTCATTGGCGGTGGCATCACCGCTTGGCTGGTTGACAAAGCCATGCGCTATCCCGACATCCGCGCGGCGCAGTTTGGGTTCGAGGCCCCGTATTGGCCGGCCCTGATCACGTTCGTGGTGCTGTGCACCGGCATTGGCGCATACATGCAGCTTCGGGCCGCACGGCGCGTTGAGGATGGCGAAGACCTGTACGCTCAGCGCCACCGGCGGCATCCCTCGAAAAAATACCCCAATGAGTACCCCAATCACGAGGAAAAACCCTAACTTCTCATCGCGTTTACACGGTACGAGAAGAACCCGTTTCAGCAGTTGGAGGCCACGGTCAAGAACTACCTCATCTCTCGCGTCATTGGAGCATTTGGGCTCTTGGCTGTGTACATCACGCTGCTGTGGTGTTTCGGCATATGACGGCGGAGCCCCCGCATCTTGCCATCTGCCCCCTGTTATCTCCGTCAAACCTGCATATCTTCATCACCTAAGGGGTGGACAGCGCCCTTTCTGACTTGTATCTTAGGCAATGCGTGTGTCCTCGGTACCTTCGAGGTTCTGCATGCACGACTCTGTTCCCGTTTGTTTATCTCACAGCGCACCCTCTCTGATTATGGCTGATACCCCGACTACCGATATTCAAGACCTCCTTGGCAGCGAGGCCGAAGACCTGCTTACGCATGAGTGCATGATCGACAAGGAGCAATTGCATCTGCCCGGCGGCGACTTTGTGGACCGCGTCTGGAAGGACTCCGACCGCAACCCGCGCGTGCTGCGCAACATGCAGGCCCTGTTCGACCATGGACGCCTTGGCGGCAGCGGATACCTGTCGATCCTGCCCGTTGACCAGGGCATTGAGCACTCCGGCGGCGCGTCTTTCGCTCCAAACCCGATGTACTTCGACCCGGAGAACATCATCAAGCTGGCTATGGAGGCCGGATGCAACGGCGTGGCCACCACGTACGGGGTGCTCGGCAGTATGGCCCGCAAATATGCCCACAAGATTCCGTTCATCCTCAAGTTCAACCACAACGAGCTGCTCTCCTACCCGAACACGTACGACCAGACGCTCTATGCCAGCGTCGATGCAGCGTTCGATATGGGATGCGCAGGCGTGGGCGCGACCATCTATTTCGGCTCAGATGAGTCGCCTCGCCAAATTGAGGAGGTATCACGTGCCTTCGAACGGGCCCACGAACTGGGCATGTTCACCATCTTGTGGTGCTACGTGCGCAACTCGGGCTTCAAAATCGACGGCGACAACTACGAAGCCTCGGCCGATCTGACCGGCCAGGCCAATCACATTGGTGTCACCATTGAAGCCGACATCGTGAAGCAGAAGCAGCCGACGCTCAACGGCGGCTACAAGGCGCTGAACATGGGCGACTCCAGCTACGGCAAGCTCGACGAGCGCATCTACTCAAAACTCTCGGGCGAGCACCCCATCGACATGACCCGCTACCAGGTCATGAACAGCTACATGGGGCGCTGCGGACTTATCAACTCGGGCGGCGGTTCGGGCAAGAACGACAAAGCCCAGGTCGTACGCACGGCTGTCATCAACAAGCGCGCGGGCGGCATGGGCCTGATTACCGGTCGTAAAGCCTTCCAGCGCCCGATGGACGAAGGCATTGAGGTCGTTAACGCCCTGCAAGACGTCTACCTCGACGACAGCGTTACCGTGGCGTAGCGCTGCTTGCAGTACATTTGTGCTGCGAATGCACGACCGTACCCTGCGCCCCGTGTGGCCTCCGCCTGTTTCAGGAGGATGTGCACGGGGCGTCGTGATATGCGTTTCTATTTCATCTCAATCCTTGCTGCTTCCCCATGGCGACTGATGCCCCAACAGCCCACTACCCTGACTGGGCCCGAGAGCTCGGCGAAAAGTATCTCACAAAAACAATCTCCACGTTCTTGCTGCACGGCGACGTGCGCGACGTCATCCGCACGACCAACCCGGACACCGGCGCGTCTACGTATGTGCCACTGTCGCGCTTTTTGACCGACGACCTGTTCGCTGCACGCGACCTCATTGTGCAGTACGATCGCTCGTCGGGGTTGCACTTTCCGGATAAGGCCTCGCAGCGCGACTTCAACCGGGCGGTGTCGGGCTACGACAGTATTTTTGGGACCGACTACCAGCGTAAGCTCCCCAAAGAACCCACGCGCGTGTTTGCGCTGCTGGAGAACTACTTTCGCCTGCGCCTCTCCAAAGGCAAGCGCATGGCCTGTATTATCGACTACGCCGAGACGATCGTCCCCATGGCCGAGGCTGCCATGTACTCAGCGGAAGATCGGCAGGCGCTCGTCTACCTGCAAAAATGGGCGCGCGACCCGCTGCTCCTGGACCACGACTTTACACTCTGCCTCGTCACCGAAAACCTGACCGACCTGAACCAGCAGCTTGTGCAGAGTCCGCACACTGCCGAGATTCAGGTGCCCATTCCCAACGACACCGCACGCGCCGACTATGCCCGGTGGTACATTGGCGACCGCACCGATGCGTACGCCGAGCATGCCGAGATGCCCCCCGACACCCTGGCCGACTCGACCTCGGGGCTCAACCTGACGCAGCTCCGCACCATCCTGGCTGATGTCCTCGAAAACAAGAATGTCCTCACATTCGAGCGGCTCTCCGACCTCCGTAAGGACTTTATCGAGGCGGAGGCGTACGGCATGCTGGAGTTTGTGGATACGGACTTCTCACTCGATGACGTAGCCGGACACCGCGAGGCCAAAACCCATCTGCGCCAGGCGGCCCGCGCCCTCCGCGCCAATCGCCCTGATGTGATGCCTATGGGATACCTGATCTGTGGGCCGGTGGGATGCGGAAAGACATTCCTCATCCGCTGCTTTGCGGGCGAGATTGGCATCCCGATGGTCAAGCTCAAGAACTTCCGCTCGCAGTGGCAGGGCGTGACGGAGGGCAACCTGGAGAAGATCCTAAACCTGCTTGAGGCGATGACGCCCGTGGCTGTGATGATTGACGAGGCCGATGCTGCGCTTGGCAACCGCAACGCACAGGGCGACTCCGGCGTCTCGCAGCGCGTCTTCAGCCAGATCGTCTCATTCATGAGCAACCCGAAGCACCGCGGACGCGTCTTGTTCTTCCTGATGACAGCCCGCCCCGATCTTATGCCGGTCGACCTGAAACGCCAGGGCCGCGCCGAAGAGCA
>CAJXLX010000108.1 GCA_913056335.1 uncultured Rhodothermaceae bacterium | reverse complement strand
CACCACTATGATCTACTACAAAAAGCAGGGCCTCCTGAAGCGCGACCCCGAGGAGCTCGATGACATGGAGCTGTAGATGAGCCGGATAAGCCCAAAGGCTTTAGAAGCTGTTTTGGGTTCTTGCTTTGGGCCCTCAGGAGTACTTCCTTCGGCAGCGGTTCAATGCCAAGTCACAAAAGAGCTATACCAGTAGCCGGAGACTGGCGAACGGGGTAACTTGTCTCGCCCACTGTCGGGGCCGTTCGTCTCAGAAAAGATGTCTATCAAGGGAACTATTACTTAACGTCTATCCGCCCCCCTTCCGCTTTACGGTCGGGGCGCTGCGAGCGGTTTAAGGGCTGCATATGGGCGTTGTATCTGGCAAAAAACGGTAAACGTGCCAGGTTTCCCGTATGCAGTGTAACTTATTCCGCTGCGCACCATTTCTATGGACCGGTTTTGCTCTGTTCGTTTCTCGGCTTACTGCCCCGATTCTGTGCTTATGGACGATGATTCGATGCCGCGGGCCATGTGCCCGTATGTTCCTCACACCACGTACGAAGCTCAGTCAACCCCGGCACCGCTACGCGTGTGTGTGATTGATCTGGGCACGAACTCGTTTCATGCCATCATTGTGGATGCGTATGCAAACGGCAGCTTTAAGGTGGTGGACCGGATGAAGGAGATGGTGCGCCTGGGCGATAGCGGGCTGGCGGCGGGGCGGTTGGCTGATGAGGCGATGGAGCGCGGCATGCAGGCGCTGAAGCGCATCTACCTGCTGGCGCAAGGGCAGGGCGCGCGTTCGTTCTTTGCATGTGCCACCAGTGCCATTCGCGAAGCGAGCAACGGGGGGGCGTTCATTGAGCGCGTGAAAGACGAGATTGGGCTGCGCATTGACCCGATTAGCGGGGCGCAAGAGGCGCATCTCATCTTTCAGGGCGTGCGCCGCGAGGTTGAGATCCATGAGCCGTCGGTGGTGGTTGACATTGGCGGCGGCTCGGTGGAGTTCATTGTGTGCACGGGCGATACGGTGCATCTGGCCACGAGCTTGAAGCTGGGTGCGGCCCGCATGACCGAGCGGTTTGTGTCGTCGGATCCGATGTCAGAGGCCGATCAAGAGGCGCTGCAGGCGCACTTTCAGGAGGAGCTGGCGCCGGTGCTGGCGGCGATGCAGGAGCACGATGTGCGCACGCTCATTGGCTCGTCCGGAACGGTGAAGAGCCTGGCACGCGTGTGCCTGGATCGGCAGGGGCAGGGCGACACCTCGGTCTTTGAGGTGGATGTGCCGCTGGAGGCGTTTCGCGCTACGCTGGACTTTATCATTGGCACCTCTGCAGCCGAACGGGAAGCGCTTCCTGCGGTGGCGCTGAAGCGGGTGGGGCAGGTTGGGGCAGGGGCCGTACTCCTGCAGGTGCTCTTTGAAGCACACGCGTTCAACAAGCTGCATGTGTCGGCGCACGCGCTGCGCGAAGGTATGGTGGTGCAGTTCATTCGCGAAAACCACGAGCGGCTGCAGCGCATTGCGCCGTTTGCGAATGTACGGCGCCGTAGCATCCACGAGGTGGCATTTCGGTTCGAGTGGGACGAGAAGCATGCTCAGCATGTGGCCTCCACCGCCCTCTTTCTGTTCGACCGATGTATGCCGTGGTATGCGGGACCGCCCGAAGACCGCGAACTCCTGGAGTACGCCGCGCTGCTGCACGACATTGGGTACTACATCAGCCACTCCGACCACCACCTGCATTCGCGCTATCTGATTCGCCATGCCGACCTGCGGGGCTTCTACGACGGCGAGGTCGATCTCATTTCGTTGGTAGCGCGCTACCACCGGGCCGAGCATCCGTTGCCGGCGCATCCGCACTACGGGCGCCTTTCGCCGCACGATCAGAAGCGCGTAGCTCAGCTTGCGGGTTTGCTGCGCATTGCCGAGCGCCTCGACCGCAGTCACTACCAGAACGTAACGACGCTTGCGGTGGACACCAATAGGGAGGCCCTCCATATCAATGTGCGCACGAAGGGGGATCCGGAGCTGGAAACGTGGTCGGCACAGCAGGCGAGCACACTGTTTGCGGATGCGTTTGGCTGTTCTGTGCAAGTGAGGGGCCGCCAGAGCACGAACACCCGCCCGCCCGGCGAAGACGCCATGGCCTATTCGCTGATGCATGCCTCGACGGAGTCGTAGGGCGCAGCGGTTGGATTAGACCGGGCGGCACGGGCACGCGTCACTGCTCCCTGCTATGAATGCTCGGCAAATGCAGCGGGCGAGATACGGGTGAGCACGTCTGAGGCCGTATTCATCCGGGATTAACCGCTGCGGCGCTTGCCCATGCGGGGGGACTTCCCTACTTTGCGTTGCAGGTTGAATCTGGCCGTACCGCGTTGGCCGGGCCTGCCCGTGTTTCCCTCACCCGCTTGTGTGCATTCATGGCTCTTGCTTCGGTCACCTTTTTTGCGCTTGCCCTGATCGCAATAGCCTCGGCGGTGGGCGTGCTCATCGCACGGAGTCCGATTTACAGCGCGCTGTCGCTGGTGCTCAATCTGCTATCGGTGGCGGGACTGTACCTCACCATGAACGCCTCCTTTATCGGCGTCATCCAGATTCTGGTGTATGCCGGAGCGATTATGGTGCTGGTGCTGTTCGTGATTATGCTGCTGAACCTGGACGCGCTGCCGAGTCCGCGCAGCATTGGGTGGGGGCCCATCCTCGGGTTTGTGCTTGGCACCGGGCTGCTGGCCCAACTGCTGTACGTTATGCTGACCACCTTTGGCATTTCGCTGGAAGCCGCCGAGCCGGTAACAACGGCCATGGCGGTAGAGAACGGCTCTGCCAATATGCTGGGACAAATCCTGTTCACGGAGTATGCCCTGCATCTGCAAGTCGCAGCCATTCTGCTGCTGGCAGCAACCGTGGGCGCTGTTATGCTGGCCCAACGCCGTTTTGCGTAACCCGGGGCGTCTTGCCCCTTGGCGCATGAGGGATGCGCCGCTTTTGTATCCTTTACTCACGCTTCCGCCTGCTTCGCTATGGAAGTTGCTCTCGACTGGTATCTGGCGCTCAGCGCCGTCATGTTTACGATTGGCGTGTTCGGCGTGCTGCTGAAGCGCAACGCCATTGTGATCTTGATGTGTGTGGAGCTCATGCTGAACTCCGCAAATGTAGCGCTGGTCGGCTTCAGCCAGTCGCTGGCCGACCCCACGGGGCAGATCCTGGTGTTCTTTTCGATTGCCGTAGCCGCTGCCGAAGCCGCCATCGGCCTGGCTATCGTGATTGCGATCTTCCGCAAAAAGCGGACGGTCAATATCAATGACATCCATCTGTTCAAGCACTAAACAGCCGAGCCACGCCCCGGCGCGTGTGCCGCTTGCTTCGCCTCCACCTGACGTTGTCTGACGCCTCCGAGCATGGATTCTGAACTGCTGGTACGACTTATTCTTCTGCTTCCCCTGGCGGGTGCGCTGTTCAGCGGGGTACTGCCGCTGTTCCTACCCCAGCTCCGCACCAGCGAGGGGCTGATTGGCACGGTGAGCACTGCTGCGGTGGCGCTTCCGTTTGCGTTTGCGGTCTATCTCTTTGCTACCTTCTCGGGGGACCCGATCATCACCTCCTATTTTACGTGGATGGCGGCGGGCGACCTGTCGATTGACTTCGCCTACCGCATCGACGAGCTCTCGCTCATTATGCTGCTCGTGGTTACCGGCGTGGGCAGCGTCATCCACTGGTACTCAACCGGCTACATGCATGGAGATTCGGGGTTCTGGCGCTTCTTTGCGTATCTGAACCTCTTTATCTTTGCGATGCTCAACCTCATCCTGGCCAACAACCTGCCAGTGCTCTTCCTGGGCTGGGAGGGCGTGGGGCTCTGCTCGTATCTGCTCATCGGGTTCTGGTACACGGATCTTAGCAACAGCGCCGCCGCCAACAAGGCGTTCATCGTCAACCGCGTGGGCGACTTTGCCTTTCTGCTCGCTATGTTCTTTCTCTTCCGCGAGGTGGGCGCGCTCGACTTTGGCACGCTCCTCGCCGAAGGCCCCGGCATCGACACGACGGTACTTGGATTCATCGTGCTGCTGCTCTTCATTGGAGCCACCGGCAAGAGCGCGCAGCTCCCCCTCTTTGTGTGGCTGCCCGACGCCATGGCTGGGCCCACTCCGGTATCGGCTCTCATTCACGCCGCGACGATGGTAACGAGCGGGCTCTACCTGCTCGCCCGCCTCTCGCCGATGGTGCTGGAGGTGCCGCATATCATGATGATCATTGGCATTGTAGGCGCAATCACGGCGCTTATGGCCGCCACCATTGCCATGACCCAGAACGACATCAAGAAGGTGCTGGCGTACTCAACCGTCTCGCAGCTCGGCTTCATGTTCATGGCCGCTGGGGTGGGCGCCTTCTTCGTTGCGATTTTCCACGTCGTAACGCACGCCTTCTTTAAAGGCTGCCTCTTCCTCTGCTCCGGCAGCGTCATCCACTCGATGGAGCACGTAGAGCACGACCTGGAGGCGAAAGGCCACAACATGGCTGGGTTCGACCCGCAGGATATGCGCACCATGGGTGGACTCAAAGACTACATGCCGTCTACGCGGTGGACCTATCTCATCTCTACGCTGGCCATTGCCGGGATTCCGCTGCTGGCGGGCTTCTTCTCGAAAGACGAGATTCTGTTTAAGTCGTTCGAGCTGGGCTACAGCGGCGCGTTCTACGGATACGTGGTCTGGGGCATTGCAGCCGTCACCGCGCTGCTGACCGCGTTCTATATGCTGCGCTCCTACATGCTCACCTTCGAGGGCGAGCCGCGCTGGCCCGACGCCGACACCGTGCACCCGCACGAGTCGCCTGCCTCGATGACGATTCCCCTCTGGATTCTGGCGGGGCTCTCCATTGTGGGCGGATACATCGGGCTGCCTGCCGTCATTCAGGGCGGCGATCTGAACTGGATTCACCACTTCCTGGGCGAACCGTACGGCGGTCCGGTCCACGAGCTTAAGGACCTGGCCACGGTGCCGCTGGCGCTGAAATGGGGCCTGGTCGGGCTCGGCTCGCTCATTGCGATTGTGGGGGCCTACATCGGGTACCGGGCGTATCGTCCGGGCCAGGCCATGGCCTACGACACCGCGCTGCAAAACCGGCTGGGCGGGCTCTACACGTTCTGGGATGCCAAGTACCACATCGACGACTTCTACAACGAGGTGATCGTTGACGGCCTGATGGACACCTCAAAGAAGGTGTTGCAGCCGATGGACGCCACGCTTATTGACGGTGTGGTCAACGGTGTGGCCGCGCTGTCGCAGTCGGTGAGCAACGGTGTAAGTCGCATCCAAACCGGGCTCATCCAGAACTATGCGCTTATGCTGGTGCTCGGTGTGGTGCTCGTGCTCGGACTGATGATGGTGGGCGCATAGCCCGATGGGCGTAGCACCAAGGCTGCGCCTCCCCCTGTACCCCTTTGTATTTGTTTACTTTCACGGCTTAACGTAGCGGAATACATGGACTTTGCCGCGCTCACATCGCTGGTCATCTTTCTGCCGCTCCTGGGGGCGTTGGCGCTCCTGGCGCTGCCCTCTGCCGAGTCCATCAAGTGGACCGCCCTGGGGACGACACTGCTCACGTTTGTAGCGTCGATCGGGCTGTTCATGGGCTACGACCCGTCCGTGAGCACCGCCGAGATGCCGCAGATGGCTCACGTGGTTGGCGGTTGGTTTCCCGACGGCGTTGACGTGAAGTATTTCGTAGGCATCGATGGGCTGAACATCCTGCTGGTGCTGCTGACCACGCTGCTGGGCCCCATTGTGGTGCTGTCGTCGTGGTACTACATCGAACGCAACCACAAGGGCTACTACGCGCTACTCCTGCTGCTGCAGACGGGCGTGACGGGCGTGTTTATGGCGTTCGACCTGGTGCTCTTCTACGTCTTCTTCGAGCTTACGCTCATCCCGATGTACTTCATCATCGGCATCTGGGGTGGTGAGGATCGCATCTACGCGGCTATCAAGTTTGTGCTGTACACGCTGGTCGGCTCGCTGCTGATGCTGGCGGGCGTGCTGTTTCTGGGATATGCCGCCGGGTCGGCCCAGGGCATTGGGTTCACAACCGACTGGTACAACCTGATTGATTACACCATTCCGCTGGGGACGCAAACCTGGCTCTTCTTTGTCTTCGCCCTCGCTTTTGCGATTAAGGTGCCGCTCTTTCCGCTGCACACTTGGCTGCCCGATGCCCACGTGCAAGCTCCCACCGGCGGCTCGGTGATTCTGGCGGGCGTGCTGCTGAAAATGGGGACCTACGGGCTTATTCGCTTCTGCCTGCCGTTCTTCCCCAATGCCGCGCAGAGTGCTGCGGTGCTCATTGCTGTGCTGGCTGTCATTGGTATTATCTACGGCGCGCTTCTGGCGCGGGTACAGCCCGATGCCAAGAAGCTCGTGGCCTACTCGTCGGTGAGCCACCTGGGCTTTGTGGTGCTCGGCATCTTTGCGTTTACGACGGAAGCGATGCAGGGCGCGGTCATCCAGATGATTAACCACGGCATCTCCACAGGCGCGCTCTTCCTGCTGGTTGGCATGCTCTACGAGCGGCGGCATACGCGTCTCATGGAGGATTACGGCGGGCTTGCCAGCTCGGTACCGGTGCTCACCACCTTCATGATTCTGTCGGTCCTGGCCTCGGCTGGATTGCCCGGACTGAACGGGTTCGTGGGCGAGTTCATGATTCTGCTGGGCTCGTTCAAAAGCACGGTGCTCGACAGCACAACGCTCGTTGCGCTGGCCACTTCGGGCGTTATTCTGGCGGCGGTCTACCTGCTCCACATGGTGTACAACACCTTCTTCGGCGAACTGACGCACACCGAGAACGCGGAGATGACCGACATGACCATGCGCGAGTTTGTGCTCATGGCGCCGCTGGCCATCCTCATGCTGGTGATGGGCTTCTACCCGCAGCCGTTCTTGAACCAAACGCAGCCCACGACCGATTTCCTGCTTGAAACCATTGAGGCGAAGCACATCGCCGCGATTGAAGCCGAGCAGGAGGTCCCGGTGTCGGCTGTACATTCGGAGGATACAGAGGCTGAGCCCGCTCCGCTGTTCGATTCGATGCCCACTGCGCTGCGCACGGCTGCCTCCTCTTCGCCGGCATCTCTTTCGCCAACCCGCTAACTGACACGCTCTCTTCGCTATGGCTGATCGCACGCCTCTCTCCCGCGCCGACATCGACGCGGCCCTCAACGACATGGAGGGCTGGGTCTTCGAAGACGATACCATTACCAAAGCCTACACCTGCGCCGACTTTCAGGAGGCGGTGGCCTTCATCGTGCGCATCGGGTTTCACGCCGAGGCACTGGCCCACCACCCCGAACTCTTCAACGTCTACAACAGCGTCGACATTACGCTGACCACCCACGACGCCGGCGACAAGGTCACTGAGACCGACCTCGAACTGGCCCGCCGCATCGACGCGGTGGCGCCTGAGGCGTAAGTGCGCTTGCATTGCCGGAGGCGCGCTGTGCTCCGCTCTACCAATACATTCCTTTAGCGAACAACAGTATGGATCTTTCGGGCGCATTTACTGCGATGTGGGCCGACCTCCCCGCTATCTTCTCGATGCTGATCGTGGGGGCGGCAGGGCTGGTTGTCATCCTGATGGAAGCCTTCCAAAACCGAGACCCGCGTATCCCGTGGCTCACAGCCGGTGCATTTGGGCTGGCTATGGGCTGGGAAGCATTCCAGTTAGGCGCTGCACCGGACACGGCTTTCTTCGAACAGATTCGTACAGGAGGCTACGCCGCCTATATCAACCTGCTGATTCTGGGGGCGGGCCTCTTTACCACCCTGGTGTCGCCACCGTATCTGCGCCGCCTCAACCGTAACTTTGGCGAGGTCTACGCGCTCATTCTGTTTGCTACGGTGGGGATGATCATGCTGGGCACTGCCAACACGCTCATCTCAGTGTTTGTGGGGCTGGAAACCATGTCGGTTTGCCTCTACATTATGGCGGGGCTGCTGCGCGAAGACGAGGGCGGCATCGAAAGCGGATTTAAGTACTTTGTGCTGGGCGCTTTTTCCACGGGCTTTCTGCTCTACGGCATCGCGCTGATGTATGGTACTACCGGCACCATGCATCTCCCCGAAATGGCTGGCGCCTTCCCCAACGGTGCGCCGATGCTCTTCTGGGCGGGGGTCGGACTCGTCATAGTCGGCTTCGGCTTTAAGGTGAGTGCGGTGCCCTTTCACATGTGGACGCCGGACGTGTACCAGGGCGCGCCCACCACGCTTACCGGCTACATGTCGACCGCGTCGAAGGCGTCGGCGTTTGCCGCACTCATTCTCATCCTCTTCTTTGCGCTGCCCTCCGCCCAGGCGAGTCTGGTCTTGGCGGTATTGGCACTCATCACGATGGCGGTGGGCAATGTCATGGCGTTGCGCCAGGCCAACGTGAAGCGCATGCTGGCCTACTCATCCATTGCGCATGCTGGATACATGTTTGTGGCACTGGCCAGCGGTACAACGGCGGGATACAGCGGGGCGCTCTTCTATCTGCTGGTCTACACCGTCATGAATCTGGGCGCCTTCGGCGTGCTTGCGCTCCTCGAATGGGACGGCAAGGCTGGTCGCACCCAGACGCTCAGTTCGCTCGCTGGCATGGGCCTTGAGCGGCCTGTGCTGGGGGCGTCGATGGCGGTGTTTATGTTCAGCCTAATTGGCTTCCCTCCGTTTGGCGGATTCATTGGCAAGTACTACATCTTTGCGCCTGCTGTGAGCGCCGGACTCACCTGGCTTGTGATTGTTGGGCTCCTCTTTAGCGCGATGTCGGGCTACTACTACCTGCGTGTGATCTACGTCCTCTACATGCAGACCGCCGCAGACGTCGCTGAGGCGGAGCGTGCCCCGGAAGGTGCCTTTGCGCAGCCCGCGTGGCTCTCGACCGCTGCTGTGGCCCTGTGCGCCGTGCTGCTGCTCGTGCTGGGCGTGGCCTTTAGCGGCGTGGTCGACGTCACCGAAATGCTGTTCATCCAGGCGGATGCGATGGCCCAGACGCCGTAATGGGGGCTATGAGCTTGTCCGGCTTTGCAATGATAAGCCAGAGTAGCAATAAGCCAGAATAGATCTGACAGGTCTCCAAGACCTGTCAGATCTTTTTAGTTACTGAGGAGGCCGAGCCCCCAGAGCGTGCGTCCCGTGTTTGCACAGCACAGTTTTCCCATCTGCAAGTCATCCTGCCCCCCGACGGCTGTCGGGGAGGAGGATCTCAACGCCGCCCTTGCAAATTGGGCACGACCCATTCGCTTGGGCACGGCTGTCTCTCGGTTGGAAGAGAAGCATCACCTATGTTGGAGAGGCCGAGCCTCTCCGGTGTGCGTCACGAGGCGGAGCCTCGCGACGGGCGTAGATGCAAAGGACAGTGCTCCTGTGCGTCCGGAATGCACAGCCGACGTTGCAGTGGCCTTCTCTTACGGCACGCCCTCGCTTTGGGCCCGAAGCGGGATGCTGTAGATCGGAAGAGATGATCGGGCATAAGGCGGCCCTAACTTTCCCTCTATAAACAGTTGTTGATGCCTACAAACGCAAAACGGTCGGCTCGCGCTGGGCGAACCGACCGTGGGTAGTAGCGGGGGCAGGATTCGAACCTGCGACCTTCGGGTTATGAGCCCGACGAGCTACCGGACTGCTCCACCCCG
>CAJXLX010000107.1 GCA_913056335.1 uncultured Rhodothermaceae bacterium | reverse complement strand
ATTCAGGAACACATTACGGGCATGACGATCGTGCAGCTCTTTGGCCGCGAGAACGAGGAGATGCGCCGCTTCAAGCAGATCAACAATGATCATCGCGATGCGCAAGTCCAGACCATCTTCTACTTTGCGATCTTCTGGCCCGCCGTGCAGATCATTGCCGATGTGGCGGTGGGCGCGGTGCTCTGGTTTGGCGGCTTGCAGGCCATGACGAACTCCGCCCTCACGCTGGGCGTGCTCATTGCGTTCATCCAGTACGCCCGCCAGTTCTTCGAGCCGATTCGCGAGCTCTCGAATCAGTATAACACCTTGCAGCGCGCCATGGCTGGGGCCGAGCGCATCTTCGGACTGCTCGACGACGATTACGCCCTTGCGGAGCCGGATACGCCGGTGGAGCTGGATGCGCTGAAGGGCCGCATCCGATTCGAAAACGTATGGTTCACCTACGAAGACCTCGACCGCGTGGACGATCCGGCGGCTCACAACGATGTCGAGTGGATTCTGAAGGACGTCTCGTTCACCATTGAGCCCGGCGAAACCGCGGCGCTTGTGGGTGCCACCGGCGCGGGCAAGTCCACCGTGATGAACGTGCTTCTGCGCTTCTACGACATTCAGCACGGACGCATTCTGGTGGATGGCGTGGACATCCGCGACCTGCGCCTGCAAGACCTGCGCCGCCACATTGGGCTGGTACTGCAGGATGTGTTCTTGTTCTCGGGCACGGTGGAGCGCAACCTGACGCTGGGCAACGACGACATCTCTGAAGACGCCATCCGCGAGGCGGTGCGCATGGTGCAGGCCGACCGCTTTATCGACCAGCTGCCGGAGGGCTTCCAGCAGGACGTGAAGGAGCGTGGGGCCTCGCTCTCGCACGGGCAGCGTCAGCTCTTGGCGTTTGTGCGCGCCCTGCTCTACCGCCCCGATGTGCTGGTGCTCGATGAGGCCACCTCCAGCGTAGATACCGAGACCGAGGCGCTCATCCAACGCGCGCTGGAGGCCCTCACCGAAGACCGCACCACGCTGGCGGTGGCGCACCGCCTCTCCACCATCCGCGATGCCGACCAGATTTTGGTGATGCACAAGGGCGAGATCCGCGAGCGCGGCACACACGATGAACTGCTCCAGCTCGACGGCCTCTACCGCCGTCTCTATGAGATGCAATACCGCGAGCAGGAGCCTGCCGTGGCTGAGGCGCGATAGGGAGCGGCTCATAGGTGCGGACGTGGGAGCGTCCGGGTCCCAGGTCCAACGAGGGACCGTTGGACCCAGGATCAATACAATCAAATGTGTAGAGACACGGCGCGCCGTGTCCCTACCCACGCACCTCTGCTCGCTCGTCACCCACGACCGCCTCAGTCCGAGTTGGGTACATAGTATTCAGTGAGCACGTACTCAATTTCGCTGCTCCCGTCCGATTCTGTGCGGAGCGTAAGGAAGCCGCGCTCGGTGGGGCCGAGGATGGGATCGTCCGTTTCGAACGCCTCTTCAGAAAGCGATAGCGACTGGCAGGCGTCCTGCTCTCCGTTCGCATCAAGGAGATGAACGTGCAGCCGACGCGTGTTTGTCACAACGTCTCCAACGTCGAGCGTACCCCCACCGGTCTGGTTCTCAACAGCCTCAGAGAAGGAACGCTCATATTCCAGTACACCGTGCTGCAATACAGCAAGGGTTATGCCTCCATCTACAACATGTATCGAAGAAAACCGGCTGCTCTTGAATGCCTGCTCCGACGCTCCCAAAATGTCACTGTTAATGTCTTCGAGGCTCTGGTAATCTTGGACGGCCTCGGTGTTGAATGCGTTGTCGTTGATGTCTACGGTAGACGTTGCCCCCGTATCTGTGTCGTATACATGCATGATGGGCTCAGCAGGTGAAGCGTACAGAAGCTGCTGTTGGGCATCGTCGTATGCAATGGGACTGGACCCGTCGAGGAGACTCAGCGGAAAGTGTTCTGCGGGGGCCTGTCCGAGTTGCGCACTTGGGGTACCCCGGTCTTGTCGAGCATACGCGGCAATGTAATTCTCTCTGAGACCACCTCCGTGATAACCAAACAAGGTGTCTCCCTGAAGGGCAAAGTTCGATAAGTTCCGGCTTATACCGGTCCACTCCTGCAGCGCCTGCCCATCTGGATCAAAGGTTATGAGCTTGCGGTTGCCCCGATCCCAAACGGTCAGTCTCTCGTTGTTGAAGCGGAGAACAAGCGGCCCCTGATATTCGAACGGGCCCTGCCCCACCCGCCCGATGTCCTGGCGAAACTGCCCTTCTGAATTTAACAAAACAATGCCCGGGTCGGCCGTAGCCACGGCAATTCCGTGCGTTGGATGCAGCGCCGCGCTCTCTATGTTGCCAAGGAGTTGAGTCTCTTGGTTCAACGTTACGCTTCGGGTGCTCAGAAATGTATCCTGGCACTGCCCGTATGCAGGACTTGTGAGTATGCACAGCGCAACTACTGATAGAAGTATTGATCTCATTTAATTATTTACACAAATTATTACAAAAAAAACGGAGAGGTTTTCAGACCTCTCCGCTGCGCTAATGATATGTACCTTACTGATGCTTAACACCAAGTAAGCAAAGGACAGTCTTCTCCTCCTCCAGAAGTACACTTTACTTTGATTTGCGTCTCCGTTCCCAATGAGCCCTCCAGTCCAACCTCCCATCCCGCATCACACAAATCAGCGTTATAGAACTGTGAATTTACAGAGAGTCCCGCAGAACGCATGTCATCAAGCGTAGAATTAACACTACAGGGAGACTGCACACGAACTGTCTCATCTTGATCGGACGGGACAACTTCACCCACATCTGGGTACGCAAAGCCTACAAACATTAAGGAAGCGAATACTACTAATGCTGGAATTCCAAGCTTTAAGACTTTCATTTTGAAAGGTTTTTTGTGACTAACAAAATTAACTTCACACCTATTATCTCTCTCTCTCTTCATTTTCAAATTCAAAACGTAATAATAGTGTGATCGGGTTTTCCTGCTCTCGGGTTAAGCGAACAGGTAACGGCTCAAGTCTGAGTGATGGAGGAAACAAGCCGACAGACGGAGATGGGGGCGCGGCTCGGCGCACAAGCCCCCGTCGGTGCTGGCGAGGGCGAACGGGAGACCGTTCGCCCCAGGACCCATTTTCGTGTGCAGACCTCGTGTAGGGACACGGCGCGTATCTGTTTAGCGTGGTTCCATAACCACCCGGGATATCCGCTTCGCCTCTGATCTCGGGCAAAGGGTTCTTTGCTTACACTCGTCGCATGGCTCTGCCGTGCGACGCAGGCTGTTCAGGGGCTCTGCCCCGCTCTAACTTGGTCTAAGCACCGCCCGGAACGTCCGCTCCGCTCCCAGTTCCGGGCTACAAGTCGCTAAACACGTACCACGGCGCGCCGTGTCCCTACCGACGCATCTCTGCTCGCTCGTCGCCAACCACTGCGCTATGCTCTGAGAGTGCGTCGGGCACGGTGTCGTCTGTAATAGAGGCTCGGGCCATCCGTGACGAAGCGGCTCGGCGCGGATGCAGGGTCTGCCGGAAGAACACGTCGGGGTAGACCTCGGGAATCGCCAGCACACCCAGCGCCACGCGCAGCGTCTCGACCTTCAATCCGGGCTGCATGAGGGTGCGCAACAGCTCGTGTGCGACCGGCGACAGCGCGCTGCGGGTGCGCATGGGCGCATGCAGCAGGCGGCTGACGCGTAGCACTCTGCCCGAGCAGGCATCAACGACCTGCACGGTGATGCGCTGGCACGTCTTGGCTCCGAGTGCGCTCACCGTTTGGCTAAGCAACCGCGCCAGCGCCGGCTGCACCTGCTGCCAGTAGACCGCAGGCGTATCCCAATGTAGAGCATGCTGCACCGTGTCGGGAGCCGTGTACAGCGGTACGGGAGCCCGGTCGACCCGCGACGGATGCAGCAACTTGTGCAGCCGCTTCCCTTGCGTTCCAAACTCTGCCTGCAACCGCCGCCGCGACACGTCTTGGAGCGGGCCCAGCCGGTCGTATCCGGCGTCTTTCAGGTGCTCAATCATCGGAAGCGGGTAGTCCAGGCGCAGCAGCTGTTCGATGCGCAGTTCGTGCACCAGTGCGGCGATGTCGCAGTGCGTAAGGCGCTGCAACGTGCCGGGCTGTGTACACAACGCGCCGAGACGGGCGGCCGGACGATCGGGCGCCCACGCGGCTTGAACACCTGTTGCTGTCAGGAAGTCGCCCAACGCCTCAGCATCCACCAAATCGAAGTAGAGAAGCCCTGTATCCACCGGCTCAATGCGCGGCGTGTAGGCATTCAGACGCTGCATCACGTCGACCCAGACGGCGGCCTCAGCGCGCGGGTCGCGTTCGCGTAGGGAGACCGCCGTGCTTTCGGCTTCGGCGCGCATCATGCCAGATGCCACGCCTGCCTGCTGCGCGGCTGGGGTAGACGCCAGCACGCGGTCTTCGCTGACGACCGCAAGACCCGCCTCGGATGCTGTGTCGTGCTGCTCATCCAGATACTGGAGTGCCCACGCCGGGTAGTCGGGGATGTACAGGCAACCAATCATGCAAGTAGGCCCGTTATGAGGGAAAGATGAGTGCCCGCTGTGTGTCCTACACGCGGCGCATATCGAGTACCGCCACGACCACGCCCTGAATACGCACGCGCTCGGCAGGGTATTGCGTGGACATGTAGACGCTGTTTTGCGGAACGAGGTGTACGGTATCATCCTCAAACCGAACGGTCTTGAGCGTGCCACCGTCGCCATCGACCCATACGGCGCAGATGTCGCCGCTGGTGGCTTCTTGCGTGGAGCGCACCACCACGAGCGCGCCCTCGGACAGCCCGGCATCGACCATCGAGTCGCCATCCACGCGCAGGAAGTAGTCGCCCGGTTTCAGGGAAACCGGCACCAGGTCTTCCAGCCCCGCAACGGTGTCGAGGTGCTCGCCTGCCACATCCGACAGCGGCCCGGCGGGAATGCGCCCGAGCACCATCCAGGCATCGTTGACCAGGTGGCGCGCTTTGTCGGTGAGCGACAGGTGCATCGGACCGCGCGCCCCAGAGCGCTCGCGCACCAGATAGCCTTTCTTTTCGATCCACCGTAATTGCTCGTAGGCGGTCGCGTGCGAGCTCCACCCAAAGTGGTCAGCGATTTCGGTGCCCGTGGGCGGACGATCGTACGTCTCCATATGATCGGCAATAAACGTCACGATCTGTTCCTGACGCTTTGTGAGCGCGCTCATACGTTGCGGATGGAAGTCGGGAACGACGAACCTGTGCGGGGTGGCATGCGCCTGGTGGAGCGCGCTGCAGACCACCATCATTGGTTACGGTGGTATGATAGGAAGCAGCAGCGACGTATGCAAGTCCCTATCCACCAACATTCCCTATGCTGCGCCTCCCCCAACAAAAAAAGCCCGCCCCGGGGGGCCGGCTTCGTTGCGCTTCGACGTAGCAGTGTGACGGGCGGAGCGAGCTATGCGGGCAGCGCCTCGCGCATGGCATCGGGCAGTTCGACCGGACGGCCCGTGGCAAAGTCGATCCATACGATGGAGGCTGAGCCCCGCGCCACCACCGAATCGGGGGCCGCTTCCGTGGTGATGCGATAATACGTTTCGATGCTGGAGCGCCCTGGCGCTGTGCTCAACAGCGCCACCCGAACCGTTGCCGGATGCCGAAGCGGCTGCTTGTACGCACAGGCTGTATGGGCTACCACCGGCCCTGTCTTACCCTCCATCGAAGCGCCGGGCAGGGTGCGCAGCCACTCGACCCGCGTTTGCTCGAAGTACTGGAAAAACTTCGTGTTGTTAACGTGCCGAAACGCATCCATGTCGCCCCAACGTACGGGGAGCGTAGCGGTGTGCATGACAGCAGCGTCGTCGGGAATGGCGATGCGGGGGCGCGGCATAGATGCGAGGTCTTATATGAGCAGGATGCGGGGGCGGTCTTTTGAGGCAGCAGCTGTAACTACAGCATACAGACGGGGCAGAGCCCCTCAACAGCCGCGTCACGAGGCGGAGCCCCGCGACGAGATAACCTACCGCTACCCGGAGACTCGGAGCCTGGCGGGCGCGTACGTCTCCAACGGTAGTGGCAGGACCGAACGGAAGACCGTTCGGCTCAGTCAACGATGCAGGATACGTTCTCGTGCAGCTAATACAGCGACGTGTCGAACGCGCGGCGGTGGGCTTTGGTGGCAGGATGCTCCGGCCCGAGCAAGGTGAAGAGCGCCACGCACGCCTTGCGAGCGCCATCGTCGTCGAGGTCGCGGTCGGTGCGCACAACGTCGATGAACTGGCTGAGGGCGTCGTCGAAGCGGGTGTCGCGCAGCGCCGCCAGCGCCTCCTGATAGGTTGCTGCCGCCTCGGTATCGGGCAGATCGGGCGTGTCGGTGAGCAGGCGGCTGAGCGTCTGCACCGCCTCGCGCTGCTGGCGCAGATCGGGCGCGGCAATGTCGAGCGACTCAACCAGCGACGCAGCGCGCTCCGGATCCTCAAACACGATAGCCGTGCCCATCAGCAGGTTCGCCTCCGGCTCCGATGCGTCGTCTGCTACAATCGGCTCCAGCAATGCAATGGCATCGTCGCGGCGGCCCTCGTCGAGCGCGGTTCGGGCCTGGCCAATGGCTTTCTTTTCCGGCGTCGGCAGGTGTTCGTCGAGCCACTGCTCAACCGCGTGGCGCGGCAGCGCACCGGTAAACTCGGCCGCTACGGTGCCATCTACAAAGAGCTTTACCGCCGGAATGCCGCGTACGCCATACTGGCGCGCCACATCGTTGTGCTCATCTACATTGAGCTTCACAAGGGTCCAGTCGTCGCGCTCCGCATCCAGCTGTTCGAGCGTGGGCCCGAGCTGGCGGCACGGACCGCACCAGGGCGCCCAGAAGTCGACCAGTACCGGCGTGGTGCGGCTGGCTTCGATCACATCGGTTGCAAAATCGGTCGCCGTCGTCTCCATAACAGGAACAGATTGATGAATGAGAACGCATACAGTACATGCACTTACGTACGACGCCAGCCGCCGCAATTTGCTTCATGCATCTGCGCGGTTTGGCAATTTCTCATCGTGTCTGCTTCCCATACGCCTGCCGAAACATGTCGTTTGCCCCCGCTGCGCCCCGCATCATCAACCACATGAACGAGGATCACGCCGACGCGCTCCGGCTGTACGTGCGTGCGTTCTCAGATGCCGTGCCCAACGGCCCCGTCCGCATGACCGGCATCAATGCCGATACGATGACGCTCCACCTCGCGTCATCCGACACGACCGTGCGCATCCCTTTTGACCCGCCTCTTGAAAGCGCCGATGACGCCCACACGCGCCTCGTGCAGATGGTTCAGGAGGCCCGGGCTACGCTTGACGAGCACGACGCGTCCTTGTCATGATTCCCTACATCGTTGAACGCATAACGCGCCTCGGTGCAACTGCATGCTGCGTACGCCGTTACGCAACATGAAGGATGTGCAAACGGTCGCACATCTCCCGCATCCTGCTTACTTTTTCTGCTGTGCTTATGTGGTCCTGGATTCACTCCCTTACCAGCGCTGGCATTCCTGACGTATCGCCCGCCTCGGCCCGAAAACGAGTTGAACGCGGTGCGGCCTATCTTGACGGTGTCGATCCGCACTGGTACCGCAGCGTCGATCCGGTTACGCTGGAGCTCTCCGACGGGTCGCACTGCGTACTCGGTCAGATGCACGGCGACTACCGCCTGGGGCTGGGCCGCGCGCATCTGCTCAACATGGGCTCCGGGCCCCGCGCCAGCCTCTCGCCCGTCGCCTATGGCTTTCAGGCGGCCGACACTGGCGATGCTGACATGGATGCCCACGACTACGACCTGCTCACCGCCGCCTGGGCCGAGGCCGTCCGCGCACGCCACGCCGCCGACACCGGATCGCCCTTCGACGATCCCGCGCCTGCTCTCTCTACCCGTGCTTAACCCATCGGTTTGCCTGCTCTACCTGTTTTGTTTGGAGAGATACGCTGGATTGCTACGCTGGTTGGGGGGCTCCTGCTGACTGGAATCGGGGGGAGCGCCTGTACGCCATCGGGGTCGTCGGAGGTTGAGGATGCCTCCGCTCCGTCATCGGTCGCAGCGCCCGCAGTCACCGTGCCCGATAGCGCTCGCCTCTGGGCCGTGACGCTCGATGCCCGAGAGCCGCCCACCGACGCCGACCTGGACCGCCTGGCGGCCCTTGGCACCACGCACCTCACGCTCATTCCGTTTGGCTTTCAACGCACGGCCAATACGCCCCGCATCCGCCTGAATACCGATGCCGGATGGTACAGCGAGAGCGATGCAGGCATCCGCACGCTGGCGCAGAAGGCAGCCGACCGCGGCATGGGCCTCATCCTCAAACCGCACCTCTGGCTCGGCAGTTACGATACCGACGGACAAGAACGCAACGCTATCGGGTTTGATAGCGAAGCCAAATGGACCGAGTGGGAGGCCGCCTACACGCGCTTCCTGATGCATTACGCCCGCCTGGCCCGCGACGTAGCAGCCGATGTGCTGGTGGTGGGCACTGAACTGGCCCGCGCCGCCCACGAGCGCCCCGACTTCTGGCGCGCGCTCATCACAGAGGTGCGTACCGTCTACAATGGCGATCTCACCTACGCCGCCAACTGGTACGACGAGTACGAGACGATCCCGTTTTGGGATGCGCTCGACTACGTCGGCGTGCAGGCGTATTTCCCGCTCTCCGACGCGGCATCGCCCTCCACCGAAGCTCTGATTCGCGGGTGGGATGCCCATGTCGACACGCTCCAGGAGGTGGCGGGGCGCACCGAGCGTCCGGTGCTGTTCACCGAAGCCGGATATCGTAGCGTACGCACCGCTGCAGCCGAACCGTGGGTCTGGCCCGACCGCCATGCCGACGCCCCCAACAGCCATGCGCCCGAGCTGCAGGCGCAGCTCTATGAAGCGCTGTTTACGCGGTTTAGCGACGTATCCTGGTTTGCAGGCATCGTGCTATGGAAGTGGCACCCGGCCCGCAACGCCGACCGTCCGCAGAGCTTTACCCCGCAAGGCAAGCCCGCCGAAGACGTGATCCGGCAGGGCTTTGCGCAGCAGCCCTTGGCAGACTCGTAACCGGCAGCAAGCTATGCCCGCTGGCGGATGTCTTGCACGCGCCGCACCAGCGACACTACAAAGCCCATCGACAGCATAATGAAGCCGATCCACACCAGACTGATGAGTGGCTTCACTTCAGCCTGCACCACGACCCAGTCGTCGGGCATCACGTCGACGCCGTCAATGGCAAAGTTTGCGCGGCCCGAGTCCACATCCATCTTGGTGAAGGCCAGCCGGATCCCCCAGTCTTCGATCTGCGCCTCGATGTAGCGCTCGGTGCGCTGGTTGGTAATCATGTACACCGGCGTGAGGCGGCGCGTCTCATTCGTTTCCAGATGCGTCATCTCGATGATGGCCCCCACCGAGAGCTGCACATCGTCGCCAACGTCGGCGTTGGGCACCTCCATGTCGAATCCCTTGAAAGCAATGGCATACTCGTCGTTGCCAATAACCGTTGAGTCGCCCCGCGCCAGCTGGAACTCACCGCCCGAGGCTTCATCTTCGATGCCTGTGGCAGCACGCGGGGTGACGGCTACGAACAGATCTTGCTCGAAGAACTTCTTTACGCCGGGATGCATGAACCACTGTCCGTCGTCCGACTCGTAGGCTTCG
>CAJXLX010000106.1 GCA_913056335.1 uncultured Rhodothermaceae bacterium | reverse complement strand
GAGGAGCGGTTCGGCCTCACCACCTGATCTCACCCACACCGTGCGCTTCTGCTCCCACTGCCCTGCCTTTGCCTTGCTATGGTGGATACGTACCGTACGCTTGCTGCGCCCGGACACGCCGAACTCAAGCGGAACGGCTCGCGATTTCTTGCCCAGGCGCGCTCGGTCGATACAGCAGAAGCGGCCCAATCTCACATCGATGCGGTGCGCGCCGAGCGCCATCAGGCCACGCACCACTGCACCGCCTACCGCATCCACCCCAGTGGCGATGTCTTCCGCTACAACGACGACGGCGAGCCCACCGGCACCGCCGGGCCGCCCATCCTGCAGCAGATCGACGGACGCGACCTCACCAATACGCTCGTTGTCGTAACGCGCTACTACGGGGGCACCAATCTGGGCACCGGCGGGCTGGTGCGCGCCTATGGGGATGCTGCCGCTGCCGCACTCGATGCCGCATCCATCACAGAAACCGTGGTGCGCACGCCCGTTGCGGTCACGTTCAACTACAACGACACCACCGCTGCCGAACAGGTGCTTCGCCAGTTTGACACTGCCCGCCTCGACGATGCGTACACCGACGTAACCCGCTGGGTCGTAGGGATACGCCCCTCACAGGTCGACGCGTTCGTAGAGACCATGACCAACGCCCTGGGCGGACGCGCCACCATTGAGCGCGATCCGTGAATGGGGCATAGGTAGGCTCATAGGCTCCTGACATTGGTCGGCACGTGTACCACATTTGCCGCTCGCCAGAGACGTTCGTGTTGGGCTCCCCCTGATCGCCGGGGGCCGGACAGTGCGCATTCAGCTTGGCAGTCTCCTTCGTAAGACGCTTCCAATCATATCCAACCGTCGGGCAAAACCCCACACGACATTGGTCAGCCTCCCGGCATGGAAATCCGCTTGTTTATCCCTTGCACCGCACCGACATATCTTGTAGGATGTAAGGCAAATCACTGACCGCCGACTCTCTCCCAATCAACGCACTGCTATGTCTGACCTCAAGCTGGATGCGTACGGCATCGACGTCGATGTTGTCTTACGCAACGCCGATCCGGCCCGCCTCTACGAAGAAGCCATCCGCCGCGACCCGACGGCTGCCATCGCCGACACCGGGGCACTTACCATTCGCTCCGGCGAAAAAACCGGGCGCAGTCCTGCTGATAAGCGCATCGTGGAGCACCCCGCAAGTGCCGACGACATCTGGTGGGGCCCCATCAACATGGAGATCGACGCGCATACCTTTGAGATCAACCGGGAGCGCGCGCAAGACTACCTCAATACCCGCGAGCGGCTCTACGTGATTGACGGATTTGCCGGATGGGATCCGGCGCATCGGCTCAAGGTGCGCATTGTGTGTTCGCGTCCGTACCACGCGCTGTTCATGCACAACATGCTCATCCGCCCTACCGACGAGGAACTGGCGGACTTTGGCGAGCCGGATTTCGTGATCTTCAACGCGGGCGAGTTCCCGGCCAACCGCCAGACCAAGCACATGAGCTCGAAAACGAGCGTCGATCTCTCGTTCGAGGACAACGAGATGGTCATCTTGGGCACCGAGTACGCCGGCGAGATGAAAAAGGGCGTCTTTACGGTCATGCACTACCTGATGCCCAAGCGCGATATCCTCTCCATGCACTGCTCGGCCAACGAGGGCATGGACGATGAAGACGTGACCCTCTTCTTCGGCCTGAGTGGCACCGGCAAAACCACGCTCTCTGCCGATGCGAACCGCCGCCTCATCGGCGACGATGAGCACTGCTGGAGCAACGACGGCGTGTTCAACATTGAGGGCGGCTGCTATGCCAAGGCTATTGGCCTGACCGAAGAGAGCGAGCCCGAAATCTACAACGCCATCCGCTACGGCACGCTGCTGGAGAACGTCGTCTACGACGAAAAAACGCGGACCGTCGACTACGACGATATCTCCATCACCCAGAATACGCGCGCCTCGTATCCGCTGGAGTACATCCCCAACGTCAAGACGCCGGCAACGGGGGGCCACCCCGAAAATATTATCTTCCTGACGTACGACGCGTTCGGCGTGATGCCCCCGGTGAGTAAGCTCACGCCCGAGCAGGCCATGTATCACTTTATTAGCGGATACACGGCCAAGGTCGCTGGCACCGAAATGGGAGTCACCGAGCCCAAGGCCACCTTCAGCGCATGCTTTGGCGCCGCGTTCCTGGTGTGGCATCCCAGCAAGTACGCCGAGCTCCTGGCCGAGAAGATCCGCGCCCACGATGCCGACGTGTGGCTGGTGAACACCGGCATCACCGGTGGACCCTACGGCACCGGCCACCGCGTTCCGCTGAAATACACGCGCTCCATCATCGACGCCATCCACGGCGGCTCGCTCGCCCAGGCGGATACGCAGACCGATCCCACCTTCGGGTTCAGCGTGCCCACAAGCTGCCCCAGCGTACCCGACGAGATTCTCATCCCCCGCAAGACGTGGGACGACCCCGACGCCTACGACGCGCAAGCGCAGAAGCTGACGGGCCTCTTTGCTGAGCACTTTGAGCAGTACGCTGATGTAGCAGGCGCAGAGATCGCCGCCGCCGGCCCCAGCCCCGAAGGGGTCGCGCAGTAGCGCGCGCTTTAAGCCCGTAACCGCTTACATAACAACGCGACACCGCGCAGCCGGAGTCTGTCCACCAGGCTTTGGCTGCGTTCGATTGCGGGTGTCGGAGTGCTTGCACCTACTTGCTACTCTCCATCCCCAACCTTCAGGGCAAACCGTGAGCATGCCCCTCTGTCTTGGAGACGTCCAACCGCCCATCCCAAATGAGATGGGTTAATCTTCGCGTAGGCGGGATGCGATTGCGAGCGACCATCCGGCAGACTTATATGCAGAGATTGAGCTCCAGGGAATCAGGTTGAGGCAATGCCTGTGTTCACCGTCTCTACACTTACGCCGCCACGGGTTCATACTGATCAGGCAGATCGTTTTCGTAAAGCACGATGTCGCCGGGCTGTAGCCGCGTGGAGAGGGTATCTTGGGCATCGAAGAGCGTGTCGTGAACGTGAATGCAATCGTGCGGGAAGCCGCCCTCCTTCAGACCGCGCTGCAGCGCCTGGGTCTGGGCATCGCCCACAAGGTGGACGGCGTCGGTCGCACTTTTGGCGATGTGTAGGCCCAGTTCGTAGTTAGCGGTGTCCTCGTGCGCGCCCATTTCGACCATGCCCGGTGTTACGATGAAGCGCTGTCCGCCCTCGATCTCGCCGAGGAGGTCGACCGCGTTGCGTGCGCCCACGGGATTGCTGTTGAAGGCGTCGTCGATGATCGTGATGCCGTTTTCGGTACGCAGCTTCAGGCGGTGCTCCACCGGCTCCAGGCGGTGAGCTGCGTGGGCCATGGCGCGCAGGCGCATCCCCAGAGAACGGCCCAGCGCGACGGCCAGGAGCAGATTCGTGACGTTGTGTTTGCCCAAGAGGTGCGTCTCAAAGACAGCAGTGCGTCCCTCCTCGTCGCGAATGGTGCAGGCGAGTCCGTTCGTGCTGTAGCGGATGTTGGTGGCTGCGATGTCGGCATCGGGATGGCCCTCGGCTGAGATGCGCCATACGGGACCGTTTGCGCGGCCTGCCATCGCCTCCACATGTTCGTTGTCGATGTTTAGCACGACCGGTCCGCCGGGGGCAGTGTGATCGATGATCGAGGCTTTCTCCTCGGCAATCGCCGCAACGGAGCCCATCGTTTCGAGGTGAGCCACGCCCACGGTCGTCACCATGCTGGCATCGGGCGTGGCGATGTCGCAGAGCTCAGCGATGTCGCCGGGGTAGCGCATGCCCATCTCCAGCACCAGCACCTGATGCTCGGGCCGGAGCTTCTCGTTTACCACGATGCAGATGCCCATGGGCGTGTTGTACGAGCCGGGGGTGGCCAGCACGTTGTAGGACTGCCCCAGCAGCTCGGCCACGATGTGCTTGGTGCTGGTTTTGCCGTACGACCCGGTGATACCCACGACATGCAGGTGATCCAGGTCATGTAGCCGGGCGCGCGCCCGGCGTTTGAATCCCTCTTGGATCGCGTTCTCGACGGGGGTCATAATCAGCGCTGCCAGCGCCACCCAGAGCGGACCGCCCAGGTCGGCCAGGTAGAGCGCGGTGATACCGCCGAGAATGGCGGTGGGCACGCTCCAGGCATATCCGAGTCCCACGCCTGCGCCCACGAGTAGCGCCATGAGCATGCCAGCGGTGGTGGCCAGGCGCGTCATGCGATCGGTGAAGGCCAGCGGCTTTTTCTCTTTGTTGCGGCGGTAGCGGCGCGACGAGATAAAGAGCAGGGGCCAGATGGCGAGCAGCGTTCCCACAGCAGCCCATGCCGCGCCTATGCCGTACGCGAGGAAGCCACCGGTTAAGGCCAGGGCGCCCAGGGCGTGGGACCATCCCATGGCCACTGGACGCATAGCCGAACTCCGGCACCAGTTGGTGTAGCGATCGAGCTTGTACGTCTCCAACTGAAATACGTGCAAGAAGAACCGCAGGCGGCGCCATGCGCGCCATCCGGCAAAACCAGTCGTGAGCAGCAGGCCAGCGGCAAGGAGCAGAGTGTACACAGGAACAGCAGGCGATGGTGGGGGCGAGGCTTACGAAGAGGCAGGCCCGGCAGGAGACGCCGCATCAGACGGGGCCGTTTTGGGCGATTCGCGTTGGGGATGCGCCAGGAAGTGCCGCACCGCCGCCACTACCGTATCGAGCGCATGCAGATGCGCATAGTGGTCGCCAGGCAGATCGATGCGTCCGGCATCAGGAATGTGGTCCACGAGGTACTGTACCTGCTGTTCAGAGATCGCCGTGTCGTCCTCACCCCGAAAAACGAGCGTCGGCGCCGTAATGCGATGCACATCGTCGTCGAGGTGGTGGGTGACGGTGCGCACGAAGGTGCTTCGCATCACGCCCGAGAGCGCGTTATAGTCGGAGGAGCCCAGTGCCTGCCAGAGCAGCGAGTGATGCAGCCAGTCGAGCGCGGGCGATTGCAACGGTTCGGGCAGCCACGTAAACGGGGCTTTGATGGTGCGTGCCAAGGTGCCTTTGAGCTGCGTGGAGAGCGCCCGCTCGGGTTCGATGCCTGAGGGCGCGAGCAAGATCAGCTGCTTTACGAGGTTGGCATAGGCGGCATGACTGGCCATGTAGAGCGCGATGCGTCCGCCATTTGAGTGTCCAATAATTGGCAGCGGCGCCGTGGCTTCCCGCTTGATGTAGTCAGCCACGAGGGCGGCATGTTCGGGTACGCCCCATGGGGCAGGTGGCGGCGGCGAGTGGCCGTGGCCGGGCAGATCGAGGCAGTGCGTGCGGTAGCGGTCGGCCAGGCGCTTGGCCACAGGCTGCATGTGCACGGTGGAGCTGCCCCATCCGTGCAAGAGCAGCACGTCGGGCGCATCGGGGGGGCCAGCAACGTTGCGGTGGAGGTCGGTAGCAGTCAAAGGACCCAAGCCGTGGTGAGTGGGAGCAGAAGCCGTACTGCGCAGCGGATCGGCCAATGTGCGATACGCCAATCGTCGAATGCATTGCGGAGGTCGTTGTTTGGCACGCAGCCACGGCATATGGCGTTGCACACCGCACGCAAAAAGAACCCGTGGAGTTTGCGTGTACGGCGCAGCCCCGGAAACCCTGTTCTATAGCCTGCGTTTCGGGTTGTGTATTCTTGCTTATCTTCTTGCAAGCAGTTATACTTGCTGCGACGGTCGCTTCCGCACACGTCGCGTAATGAAGATCTACTGGTCGTTTCGGGCGGTTTGCCGCAGGCAGGCCTTGTCGGCCCGAGTTCTCCCTGGTTCTTACACATGAACCCCTCAATGGGGGCCTTGCTGCCATTGCGCTTGCGTGCAACTGCTGCCTATGAGGCCGCGGACATGCAAGCAAGGCATAGTATAGCCGACGCAGGTACCAGGAAAGGATAGCATTCTTTGAGTGCGTCCTTTCCCGCCTGCCATGCTCTTGCTACGGCACGGTCGACCCGACATAATCTGTCTACCAAGCCCCCCACTGCGTGGCGCTACGTGCCGCGTTTCCCTTTGTCTGTTTCTATCACGCAGCCCTTGCGCTGTGGTCGTTACCCAACATTTTAACGCCTACCCTTTATGTCCGATAAAAAGTTTAAGCGTCTCCTTGAGCTCATCGGGAAGAAAAAATACGGGTTTATGCGCGAGCTGCACCCGGCACTTCCCAAAGACGACGACGACCCGTTCATGCCCCCGCCGCTCATTCGCAAGTTTAACCTTCGCGATGGCGTGGTGGTAGAAGGTTCCCTCAAGCCCGGACGTAAGGGCGGCATGCAGGTCGGCTGGATTGATACGGTGATGGGGCTGCCCCCAAAAGAGTGGGCCCAGAAGGAAGAGTTTGACAAGGGCGCCATTATCTACCCCGAGGAGAAGCTCAACCTCGTAACGGGGCCCGATGATGTGTCGATGCGGATCATGGATCTGGTTGCTCCGCTTGGCAAGGGGCAACGCGCACTCATCGTTGCGCCGCCGCGTGCTGGAAAGACTGTGTTGCTGAAGCAGATCGCTGCTGGCATCACGCAGAACCACAAAGAGGTAGACCTCATCACGCTGCTGATTGACGAGCGCCCCGAAGAGGTCACCGACTTCCGCCGTTCTACGCAGGCCGAGGTGTTCGCCTCGTCGAACGACCGCGGTGAGGACAACCACGTCCGTGTGGCTACGCTGACCATGGAGTATGCCAAGCGCCTTGTCGAAAAAGGCAAAGACGTGGTCATGCTGCTCGACTCGCTCACGCGCCTGGGACGCACCTTCAACCTATTTGTAGATGGAAGCGGGCGCACGCTCAGTGGCGGGCTGGATGCGGAAGCCCTCAAAACGCCTCGTAAAATCTTTGGGGCGGCTCGCAACATCGAGGGCGGCGGCTCGCTGACCATCATCGCGACGGCGCTGGTCGAAACCGGCAGCCGCATGGATGATGTGATCTTCGAGGAGTTCAAAGGCACCGGTAACGCCGAGATCGTGCTTGACCGTCGTCTGGCCGAGAAGCGCATCTATCCCGCAATCAACGTGCGCGAGAGTGGCACCCGCAACGAAGAACGCCTTCTGGGCGATGTGCGCCTCCGCAAGCACAACCAGCTCTTCCGCGCGCTTAACTCGCGGCACCCGGTTGAGGCCATGCAGGCGCTCATCCGCCACGTGCGCAACAGCCCCACCAACGCACACCTGCTCACTGAACTCGTTCCCGAGTAGTGCAGCTACAGCTACACAGCCTGCACGGCACGCGCTAACGTGCTTCTGCAGAACGCTTCTTTTTTACAGGACGTTACGATGGCCGCCCCGTGCGTGTCATGGTAGCGTCCTGTTTGTGTTTTGCATACCGCCCGCACCGACTATGGCCGACGCTTCTAACCCTTCAACCGACGCTACCTCGTCCGACACTTCTGAGGACCACTCCGAAGAGCCGATTGCAGCCTATCAGGCCCCGATCCACGCGTGGGACCCGTCCGATCAACCCCGCGAGAAGCTGATGCAGGGCGGACCCGGCGGGCTGTCGGATGCCGAGATCCTTGCGATTTTGCTGGGCTCCGGCACCCGCACCAGCGACGGCCCCGTCTCTGCGGTGCAGCTTGGACAGACGCTTTTGTGTACGTTCGGCTCGCTCTTCGACGTGTCGCGGCGTCCGTTGAAAGAGCTGGTGCGCGTACGCGGCATCGGTCCGGCCAAGGCGGCCCGACTGATGGCCGCATTCGAGGCCGGGCGCCGCTCGGCCTCGCAGCGGTCGGGCGACCAGGTGCAGGTGGGCTGCCCCGACGACGTCGCTGCGGTCTACGGTCCCCTCATGCGCGATCTGAAGAAGGAAATCTTCAAGGTAGTGCATCTCAACACCGCGAACATCATCGTTGGCGACTACACCGTGAGCGAGGGCGGGCTGGCCTCCAGCATTGTGGAGCCCCGCGCGGTCTTCGAGCAGGCGATTCTCGACAATGCGGCGTCGGTCATCTGTCTCCACAACCACCCGTCGGGCAACCCCGAGCCGAGCCGGCAGGACATTCGCATCACGCGGCAGCTTGTGGAGGCGGGCAAGCTCATGGGCATTCCCGTGCACGATCACCTCATCATTGCTGGGGACGCGCACACGTCGCTGGCCGAGCGCGGCGTCATGGACTGACCGCCGTCTCTATGCACTATTCAGCAACGGCAGGCTGGGGGATACGATGTCCGCACTTCTCCCCCCAATGCGCTTGCAGGGTAAATGCTCGTTCTTTCTACCTCAGTCCCCCTACCTGTCATGTGGCTCCGTTCTGCGTGTTATACTGTACTGTTTCTGATTGCTGGCATTTGGTGCGTTGAGAGCGCCGATGCACAGATATGGGATCGCATGAAAGACCGCGCCGAGCGTGAGGTCGAGCGCCGCGCCGAAGACGTGACGTCGCGTGCCGTCAATTCGATTCTCGACGAAATGGAGGATGCCGTCGTCTGCGTGGCTACCGACCCTGAATGCATCGCGGAGGCCGAGGAGAACGGCGATCCCGTTGTAATTACCGACGAAGAGGGCGAGGTCGTAGAGGTGCGCGACGGCGATGAGCCTGGCGAGGCCGCGGCAGCGGTTGAAGCCGCCGGCGTAGACGCCGAGGTTGCTGATCCCGCTCCCGCGCATCCGGGCGAGGGCACCTGGACCAACTACGACTTTGTGCCGGGCAACCGCATCATGTTTGCTACGAGTTTTGAGGGCTACACAATCGGGCGCTTTCCGCCAAACCTTGAGTTCTTAGGTGGTATGATGCAGCTTGCTGAGTGGGAAGGCCGTACATTCCTCCAGTCTTCCAATGGCGAGAGCCGCTTTCGAGTGCCGCTTGGCGAAACGCTTCCCAAGCGATTTACCATCGAGTTTCAGGCGTACATTCCGGGCTCCACGACCTCGTCGCGTATCGGTATCTTTTTCTCCGAGGGGGCAAGCAGCCGAAGTTTTGATCGCTACGACGGTTCCTACTTCATCCTGGGACGCCGAAATGCGGGCGTGGGCGGCGATATCGAAAGCCTGGCTGCGGTGACCACCTACAAGGATGAACTGGCCGACATCCGCATTGCCGTGGATGGATCGTATGCTACCATGTATGTGAATGAGCAGCGCGTGGCCAACATGCCGGTGCTTCAGCTTGAGCGTCAGGATTTCATGGTGTTCGTCATCGGAGGCCGCGAAAACGACCCTACGTTTATCACGGATCTTCGCATTGCAGCAGGCGGCGCGCAGCTCTACGATCGCCTCATGGCCGATGGGCGCGTCTCTACACAGGGGATCTATTTTGATTCGGGCAGCGACACCATCCGTCCCGAGTCGACGGGCACGCTCACCGAAATTGGTCGGATGCTGCAGGAGCACGAGGACCTGCACATCCGCATTGAAGGCCATACCGACAATGTGGGGGATGCTGAAATGAACCGGGCGCTCAGCGAGCGCCGCGCCAACTCGGTCATGACCTACCTGGTGAGCGAGCACGGCGTGGCGGCCAGACGGCTGGAGGCCGTGGGCCGTGGCGATACGGATCCTGTTGCGAACAACGATACGGAAGCCGGACGCCAGAACAACCGCCGCGTTGAACTGGTGCGGCTGTGACGCATGCTGGGAGATGCACAGCGTGGTGAAGCTAAGCCTGTTCGATGGAGCGGGCACTGCTTTCTTATGGCTACTGGTTTCCACCTATGCGCGATGCCATTGCTTCCTCCCAAAACGGTATCGCGTAACCTATAGCCGCGGCAGAGTGATGCCCGTTT
>CAJXLX010000105.1 GCA_913056335.1 uncultured Rhodothermaceae bacterium | reverse complement strand
TGATGCAACTCTCGGCGTCGAGCGTCACGCGGGGGCCCAGCTTCACGCGCTTCGGCTTGTGCACCTTGCGAAATTCGAAGCGGGAGCCCTCCGGCCCGTACTTGTAGGCCTGGATCTGGAGCGGGCAGTGCCCGGCCTGGTCGCAGATGGGACAGTCGAGCGGATGGTTGATGAGCAGAAACTCCAGCGTATCTTTCTGCGCGTCGCGCACGGCCTCGGAGGTGCGATGCGTCTTCACGACCATGCCATCTTGCAGGCCAATCGTGCAGCTGGTCTGCATCCCCGGCATAAACTGGATGTTGGGGGTGCCGTCTTCATCGGTCACCAGCTCGCCAGTAGCGCGGTCGCGTTCGGGCGTGCCCACTTGCACCAGGCATTGCCGACAGTTGGCCGGGATGGACATAGAAGGATGATAGCAGAAGTGCGGCAGCTCGATGTCGTGGTCGAGGCAGAACTGCAGCAGCTTGTCGTGACGGTCGTCATCGTAGGTGTAGACCTGGCCGTCAATTTCAACAGTAGGCATAGCCGGAGCGAACAATTGGGTCAACAGAACAAAAGGGAGGCGCACCAACGGCTATCCGTCGGAGGCGGTAAGGCGGACGCCGTCAGCAATCAGGTGATACGACGAGCCGACGGCATCGTTGGCGGCTTCACCAGACTCAGGGGCTTCAGCCCCATCACCGTGGCCCTCGTGCGAGGGCGGTGTCTCAGCCACCAGGCGGCCCCGCACCGCAGCCCATCCACTGGCTGTGGTAGGCACGGTAAATGCGTACTCCCCCGCGTCGGTTCGTGCCACCTCGACGCGCAGCGGCGGCGTATCGGCGCCGGTGGACAGGGCAAGCCAGCATCCCTTGCGCTCGCACACTGCTGAGACGCGCCCTTCGAGCACCAGCGTCTGGTTGGCGAACTGAGCCGGATCGGCAGCAACACGCTGTACGGGCACGGCCGATCCCGCGTCTACCGCAGCGCCGTGGGTCGTCTGCGACGGAGCCTCGGGCGTGGTGTCGCCTGATGCACATCCAACCATACTGACAACGAGCGCCAGCACAGCAACAAGGGGAAACAGGGCAGAACGCGGCATGGGCATGAGTATGATGGATGCAGGCTATGCGGCGGTGGCGCCAGCGGCAGAGAGGTCGGCCCCGGTGGGATGCACCGACGGCTTGCACTTGGCTTCAAAGTCTTCGCGGAATCGCTTCACCGTGTTGCGCACGGGCCAGGCGGCGGCATCCGCAAAGGCACAGATGGTGCGGCCTTCCATCTGATCGCACAGGTCGAGGAGGAGGTCGAGGTCACGCATGTTGCCCTCGCCCTCATCAATGCGTGTCACGATACGCTCCAGCCAGCCGGTACCTTCGCGGCAGGGCGTGCACTGGCCGCAGCTTTCATGCTGGTAGAAGTGCGTAACGCGGCGCAGGTACGACACCATGTCGGTATCTTCGTCGAGGATAAGCATGCCGCCGGTGCCGAGCATCGAGCCCGCCTCTTGCAGGCTCTCGGAGTCCATCGTCACTCCGTCGATGCCGTCGCCCCGGAGCGGCGGTACCGAGCAGCCCCCCGGCACAACGGCTTTGATGCCCTTGTCGTCGATGACGCCTTGCGCCACCTCGTCGATCAGGTCGGTGATGAGCATGCCCGTTGGGTATTCGTACACGCCCGGGCGATTCACGTGGCCGCTGATGCCGTAGAGAATGGGACCGGGGTGTGCTTCGGCCCCGGTATTCGCAAACCACTCGCCGCCGTTCTCAATAATGAGCGGCGCGTGGGCGAGCGTCTCTACATTGTTAATGGTCGTGGGACTGGCCCAGAGGCCCTTCTGAGCCGGAAACGGTGGTTTGTAACGCGGATAGCCGCGCTTGCCCTCCAGGCTTTCCATTAGGCTCGTTTCCTCGCCACAGATGTAGGCCCCGGCACCTTTGTGGAGAACGATATCCATCGAGAAGTCGGTCCCCATGATGTTGTCGCCCACATAGCCCTTGTCGTATGCCTTCTGGAGCTGGGCTTCCATGTGGCGGATCCAGTCGGCGTATTCGCCGCGAATATACACGTAGCAGGCGTCGAGTTGCATGGCATACCCCGCAATTAGGATGCCCTCAAACATGAGGTGCGGGTTGTACTCCATGATCTGCCGGTCTTTGAACGTGCCGGGCTCGCTCTCGTCGGCGTTGCAGGCCAGGTAGCGCGGGCGGTCATCGGGCTCGGGCATAAAGCTCCACTTTAACCCGGTTGGAAAGCCCGCGCCGCCGCGTCCACGCAGGTTCGAGGTTTTCACCTCGTTCGTGACCGACTCCGGCGTCCAGTCATCGTTTTCGAGGACGTCACGCAGGCGGTTGTAGCCGTTGGCCTCGTTTTCGTAGACCTCCAGCTTATGCAGATCGCGAATGGGGGGCAGCAAAACGCGCTCGTAGTTGCGCCAGTCGCCCGCTTTGGTGGCTCCGTTGGTCAGTTCCATAAGGGATTCGGGGGTTAGGCGGCACGCAGCGAGGGGCTGCCAGCCGGGTGAACGATAACAGATGCGAAAAGAGCAGGCGCCGCTGCTTAACTAATGCAGATGCTGTGCACTTGGTAGTGCGCAGCGCACGGAAGCAGTATGCTACTCGTCAGAAACCGCAGAGGGCGGCCGTGTCCAGGCGTGCAGCAGGTCGAGCGTGCGGGCACGCCGAGCCCAGTGCATGAAGAAGTACACCGCTCCGGCCCCGTGCAGAGCCGCAAAGCTACACGCAGCTGCCATGACACCCAGCACGTGGAGCGATGAGAGCGAGCCGGCCTCGGTCAGGTACTGGTGCATGAGCCCAGTAGGCAGTACCACAGCCAGCAGCGCCATTACGCTGCCCAGCCCGTAGAGCCAGGTGCGCTGCTCATACCACGCACTTCGAAGCTGCGCCACGGCACGGTGGCCTTGTCGCTGCACCAGCGCCTGTTCGCGACGCGACAGCCTGCGCAGCAGGGCATCAGGAAGCGAACTGGGAGCATCCATTGCGGGCAGCAGGCTATCAGGCAGGTGGAGCAGAGACGAGCGGCTATCGAGGGCGCAACTTACTTAACCGCTTCTGAGCGGGGCGGTGTTTGATACGTTTCGGTGGCCTCTACGTCGGAGCGCCGGTTGCCGCCCATCTCGTCTTCGTCTTGCGGCAGCGTCACCGACACAAACGGCGGCATCTTCCCGTCTTTCAGGTCGTCGAGCAGCGTATCCACCTTGTCTTTGGTCAGGTTGTGCACGTACGGACCGTTGGTTACCTGCATCATAGGCGCCGAGCCGCAGCAGCCCAGGCACTCCACCTCTTCGACAGTGAACATGCCGTCGTCGGTCGTTTCCCCTTTATGGATACCAAGCTTTTCTTCCAGGTAATGGAGGATGTCGTATCCGCCCATCATCTGGCAAGAGAAGCACGTGCACACGTCGAGCACGAATTTCCCCTTCTCCTCTTTGTAGTATTGCGTGTAGAAGGTGGCCACGCCGTACGCACGCGCGTAGTCCATGTCGAGCGTGTTAGCACACAGCCGAATGGCTTCGGGCGGCAGGTAGCCGTACTTCTCCTGTGCCATCCAGAGCAGATCCATGATGGCCGACTTCGGGTCGGGATACTTGGATTTTCGCTCCTCGATGCGCTCCTGCTCCTCATCAGTCCAGACCAGCTCCTCATCGGGAATCTGCTGCTCGGGCTGCTGCTCGGGCAGCTTTACGATGGGGCGCTCGATGTCAAAGTGGGACATGTTCGGTGTATCAGTGTGTGGAGTGGATGGACGTATGGACGTGCGCACGTTCGCACGCCCATCCTTGGCATGCTTCCAGCCTTACTTGTCGGCTTCGCCCATCACCGGATCCATCGACCCGATAATGACGACGGTGTCGGCAACGAGCGAGCCTTCCATGATGTATTCCATGCCCTGCAGGTTCGTAAACGACGGCGCGTTCACACGCATGCGGGCCGGACGCCCGGTGCCGTCGGAAGTCAGGTAGAAGCCGAGTTCGCCCTTGGGGCTTTCGATGGCGTGGTAGGCATGCGCTCCTTTCGGGGCCACGGTGCCTACGTCGGTATACATGAAGTCATGAATCATGCCCTCCATGCTGTAATAGACCTCCTCTTTCGAGGGGTATGCCTGCTTGGCATCATCGGAGCGGATGGGGCCTTCGGGAATACGCTCCAGGCATTGCTCGATGATGCGCACGCTCTCGCGCATCTCTTCCATGCGCAAGAAGTAGCGCGCCAGGCAGTCGCCCTCTTCGCGGGTCGGCACGTTGAAGTCGACCTCGTCATACTTCAGGTAGGGCTCGAAGCGGCGCAGGTCGTAGTCGACGCCAGATCCACGTAGGTTTGGGCCTGTCATGCCCAATTCGAGCGCCTCCTCGCGGGTGATGCGCCCTACGTCTTTGTTGCGATCGACCCAAATGCGGTTGCGATTCAGGAAGTCTTCCCAGCGTCCCAGTTCGGTGCGGAAGCTCTCGGTGAAGGCGCGGATGCGGCGGAAGGCCTCCGCAGAGAGATCGCTGGCTACGCCGCCAATGCGGCTGTGGCTTACAGTGAAGCGCGCTCCAGCTACCTCGTCGAAGATGGAGTAGATGTCCTCGCGCTGCTGGAACGTCCACAGGAAACCCGACACCGCCCCGGCATCCATAAGCCCCACGCCCAGCCACAGGCAGTGCGAGGAGATGCGCGCCAATTCGCACATGATCATGCGAATCCACTGCGCGCGCTCGGGCACTTCGATGCTGGCGAGCTTCTCGACCGCCAGGCACCATGCCACATTGTTAGAGTAGGGCGAGAGGTAGTCCATGCGGTCGGTGTACGGCATGAACTCCTGGTACGTCTTGTGCTCCGCGAGCTTCTCGATGCCGCGGTGCAGGTAGCCAATATCAAGCACGGCTTTCTCGATGGTTTCGCCATCGAGCTTCACCACACAGCGCAGTACGCCGTGCGTGGCCGGATGCTGTGGCCCAATGTTGAGCGTCATCTGATGGTCGAGCGGATCGGCATCCACAGCAGCGCCGTCACCCGAGGGCTGCGTCCTCAGGGCTTCAGGCGATCCGTCGCCTGCAGCTTCAGCAGCCGCACGCTTCTCTTCGATCCAGGCGTGCTTGCTCTCCAGCCGCTCGTAGATCTTCTCGTTGTGCTTCGGCCAAAACCGAAACTTGTCGCCTAAGTCGAGTCCAGGAAAAGACGGAGCTTCAGCCATAACAGCGGGGCAAGAAAGAGGTAGGGGGAGGCAGAGGAACGCGCCAGCGTGCTACTCGTCTTCGATCTCAGGTTCGTTGTAGCTTTTGGCCGGCTTGGAGCCATGCGCTGCAGCAAACGGATCCATCGTAAGCTCGCCGTCGGGCGCCTGGGGCGGCAGCGGCAGCGAACCCGGCACGCCAAGCTGCGGAAATTCTTTGCGCAACGGGTAGTACTCGAAGTCTTCGGGCATGTACATGCGCCGCAGGTCGGGGTGACCGTCGAAGATGAGCCCGAGCATGTCGTAGGCTTCGCGCTCGTTCCAGTTGGCCGAGCGGTAGACTGAGCTGACGGTGGGCACGTGCAGATTGTCTTCGTCGACACGCACCTTTAGGCGGAGGCGCTGCTTCGCCTCCATATTAACCACGTTGTAGAACACCTCAAAGCGCCCCTCCTGCGTAAACCGGTCGATGCCGCCCAGATCCGCTAAGTAATTAAAGCCCTGCTCTTCCTTGAGGAAGCGGCACACGTCGGCAATGCGGTCCTTGGACACGTACACCGTGTCTTCGTTCGCGTATGTCTCAACCGGACCGATGACCTCGTCGCCAAAGGATTCGGTCATTGCGTTAATGACCGCCGGGTTGTGCGTGGTGGCCTTGGCGTGTGGGTTATCTTCACTTCCCGAAATGGCCGTATCGGCCGGGGTATAGTGAAACTTGAGGGCCTCCGACGTGGAAGGCGCGTTCGAGGCTTCGTCAGCAGGCATGGGGCACAGCAGCGAGACAAGGAAATAGAGCAGCAGGCAGACGCCTTACGCAACAGGCTATGCAGCAACGGGCGTGACCGGCGCTGAAGGCGTGTTGGGTTTTTCGAGCTGTCCGGGATACTGAATTGTGTTCTCCGGAATCAAGGGCGCGTTTTTGTACGGGTCGCCGTGCGTGTAGTCTTGCGTGATGGAATACTCGTTGCGCACCTTCTCTTGGATGTCCATGAGCGCGTGCAGCACCGCCTCTGGACGCGGCGGGCAGCCGGGGATGTAGACGTCGACCGGCAGGAAGTTGTCGCAGCCCTGCACTACGCCGTAGCAGCGATGCATGCCACCCGTAGAGGCACAGGCGCCCATTGCAATGCACCACTTCGGATCCGCCATCTGATCCCATACGCGGCGCACGGCATGACTCATTTTGTAGGAGACCCAGCCCGCCACGATCATAAGATCGGCTTGGCGAGGCGAGAAGCGCATAGCTTCGCTCCCAAAGCGCGCCGAGTCGTACTTCGGCCCCGCAAAGGCCATCATCTCGATAGCGCAGCAGGCCAGCCCCATGGGCATGGGCATCAGTGAGTTGGAGCGGGCCCAGTTCACGACCGCATCCACGCGCGTCGTGAAGAAGTTTTCACCGCCAAACGGGGAGGAACCAGCCATGGCAAACGTTGGAGTTTATGGAGGAGCAGGCGGATTGCAGAGCGTACGCCTTGATCGATTTTCGTACCGGTTCTAATGGTAGAGGCGCGCGCCCTGTTTCAGTATGCGACCGCGCATCCCTTAAATTATTGCAAGGCGGGCACAATCCCGCCCTTCTTTTTAACGCGGGCTTGCTTCATGCGCCCATCTATGCACAGTGGGGATGTTTGCGCCGTGCTAAACGCCGGGTGCACACCATCTCCCAACCTGTCTCCAACCTGCCTGTTGGAGACGCCAGGACCAGGTTTAACCGCTCAGTCGAACTCCAGTCCGCCTTTCTTGATGTCGTAGACCAGTCCCAGCGTGAGGATACCCACGAACAGCCCGACCACCGTCATGACACCGACGGTAGCTACGAGCCCGGCATCGATGAAGTCGTGGAAGCTGACGGCCCACGGATACATGAACACGACCTCCACGTCAAATACGATGAAGATCATAGCCACCAGGTAAAACTTGACCGAGTAGCGCTCACGGGCCGACCCAATCGGGTCCATTCCGCTCTCGTACGGCGTGCGCTTAATCTTATTGGGCCGCTTGGGTCCAATCCACGACGCTGCTGCCAGCAGCGTAAGGGCAAGCCCTAACGCAATGGCAATAATGACAAACAGCGGGATGAAGTCAGCAAACATGGGCAGGCGGGTCGGTAGTGGCAGTATGCCAGACGGATCTGTAGCATATCCAGCCTACCAAGACCACACGCCGGATGCAACGCACGGCTGCCCTTCCATTCCGAAAAGCTGGTAAAGAAGCGGGGCACCCGTATTCCTTCCATAGAGCCAGCAGCAGCGAGGGCATTTGCTCAAGTTCTTGCGCTAATGGGATGCGCTTGTTCTTGGGCACATGCAGGTACTCGCGCCGTAGCAATGACGTGCTTTGGTTTTGCTCTTTCAGCTCCTGCTTCATGACAACGACAACACAGCTCCACATCGGTAACGCAGCACAGATGAAGGCGATCGACGATGCCTCCGTCGACCTGATCGTGACGTCGCCGCCGTATCCCATGATTGAGATGTGGGACGACCTGTTTGCGGAGTGGGTGCCCGAGAGCAAGCAGGCGATGACGGATGGTGACCCGGATGCCGCTTTCAACGTCATGCATCAGGCCCTTGACGCCGTGTGGGCAGAGTGTGCACGTGTCTTGCGCACGGGTGGCATCTGCTGCATAAATATGGGGGATGCCACACGCACCACCGGCGGCACCTTTCAGCTCTACCCCAATCATGCCCGCACGGTCCAGGATGTCACCGCGCACGGGCTGCACCAGTTGCCCGGCATCTTGTGGCGCAAGTCCACCAACAAACCGAACAAGTTTATGGGATCTGGCATGATTCCGCCTAATGCCTATGTAACACTCGAACACGAACACATCCTGATTTTCCGCAAGGAGGCCAAGCGCACCGTAAAGCCAGAACGCCGGAGCGACCGCTACGAAAGCGCCTACTTTTGGGAGGAGCGCAACCGCTGGTTCTCAGATGTGTGGACGGATCTGCGCGGCGCGGCTCAGTCGCTTAACGGACACACCGATCTGCGTAGTCGCTCCGCTGCGTTTCCAATGGCCCTTCCGCTTCGCCTCATTAACATGTACTCGATTGCAGGCGACACGGTGCTCGATCCGTTTTGGGGCACCGGTACCACCTCCCTGGCTGCCGCGATGCTGCGTCGCAACTCAGTCGGGTACGAACTGGAGCCAGGCTTCGCCGCCGTATTTGAGGATGCGGTACACACGCTGTCCGAGCGATCTCATCGTTATAACGCGGCCCGCATCAAGCGGCACCGCCGCTTTTTGCGTGAGCGCGACACGCCATGCAAGCATACGAATACATTCTACGACTTTGGGGTCATCACCAAGCAGGAAACCGAACTGGTGCTGTACGATGTTGATGCGGTGCATCCGGTAGCACCGGGCAGCTACGAGTTCGCCTACCAGCCGCATGGCGTGCAGACGGAGGCATTTGCGTAGTGCTACGTCGATGCTCATCGTTAGTGTCATCACAATAACCTGTTCAATCAACCGAAGCGCTCCCTACGAAACAGTCATCCCGGACAAGGCGCCTCAGCACCGCTAATCCGGGATCCATTCCTTGCCTTTAACACAACAGCTTCACGTTTGGCCATTGCCACATTGACGGTTGATGCACCAGTAGAAACACTAAAGCCCTATTAGTGGACACCGTCGTGCTTCCAGCAGTTCGTTGTTGCGTTGCCAACCGTGCAGGAGATCTCTCCACTCCTGCCGACGCTGTCGACACTCGGTCGAGATGACAGTACCCAGGGCTTCTCTCTATCTCTTTCTCCTCTCCCCCTGCCGCCAGCGGTCCCCCGCTGGCGCAACGAGACGGACGCTCCCGCGTCCGCCCGGGCCCAGTGCATGGCATCTTTACCCGCACTTATTCCGACCGTTACGATTGTCTGACACCTTGGCCCATCTGGAACCGCATGTTACAACGTATGCTATGCGCACTGGACATCATGCACCGTCTCTCTCCTTGACGCCCTCAATACGATGCAAACCCTTTCCTTCCGCAACGACGATGAGATGCCGATTCTTGGACTGGGCACCTGGAAGTCGGCCCCCGGCGATGTGTACGAGGCCGTGAAGATCGCGCTGCAGGCCGGATACCGCCACATCGACTGTGCGCTCATCTACGGCAACGAAGCCGAAGTCGGACGCGCGCTCACCGAATCGTTCGAACACGGCGTGGTCGATCGCGAGGATGTGTGGGTGACGTCCAAGCTCTGGAATGATGCCCACGCGCCCGAAGACGTGCGTCCGGCGCTGGAAGAAACGCTGCGCGACCTCCAACTCGACACTATTGACCTGTACCTGATGCACTGGCCCGTAGCCCAGAAGCCAGGGGTGGGTATGCCGCAGTCGCCCGATCAGCTCATCAGCCTGGAGGAGCAGCCGCTTGCTGAAACGTGGACGGCCATGGAGGACCTGGTGGATGACGGGCTGGCCCGCCACATCGGCGTGTCCAACTTCAGCGTCCCCAAGCTGAAGTCGTTGCTGGAGGATGCGGAGCGCTACGCTCCCGAGATGAATCAGATTGAGCTGCATCCGTATCTGCAACAGACGGAGATGCTTGATTTTGCCGCGGAACACGATGTCCACCTGACCGCCTACTCGCCGCTCGGGTCGTCAGATCGCCCCGACAATATGAAG
>CAJXLX010000104.1 GCA_913056335.1 uncultured Rhodothermaceae bacterium | reverse complement strand
CGTCGGTGTCGACCTGGCGCAGGCGGTACGCGAGGCTATCGGCGGCGTAGGGCAGATCCGCGTCTTCGAACCGGTAGGACTGCGGGGCATCGGTGGTGCCCGCGCCCTGCAGGCGGGCAATCGTAGTCCACGATGCGCCTGCTGGGTCCCCTGTCGTAGAGGCGCCCCAGTGGGACGTCTCTACCTGGGCGGCGCGGCGCTGCACCTCAAAGCCGGCGTTGTTGGTCTCAGAGAGGGTTTCCCATTGCAGCGTCACCGCCTCGTCGCTGGCGCGCTGCGCCTCGAACTGGGCCAGCTCCACCGGCAGGGGCGCGGCGCTGATGCGCAGGCGGAAGCGCGCCTCCTTGAGAGTACTGATCGCGTTGCCTTCCGACAACTCGAACACGTACGGGCCCCCAGTGCGCAGATCGTGCACGACGGGATCGCTGCCATCGCCCGGCTGGGTATCGACCAGCTCCACGGTCCAGTCATCGGGAACGAGATCCGGCACCTGCCGCTCGGTCGGCCAGGCAATGGCCGCAGGGCCTGCAAGCCCGACGCCCTCCACGTGCAGGGGCACCTCCAGCTCAAGGGCGCTGCCGATGGACAGCGGCTCGCTGGCGACTGCACGCAGCACAGCGTCTTGCCCGCCCCGTTCGAGAGGAAAGCCCACCAGTGCGTATTCGTCGTCGATCGCCGGGGGAGGGAGCGCGCGGAAGTCATGAGCGTCCCAATCCGTGGTGGCGGTCTCCGACACACGCAGCCGGGCGCTGCCGCGGCTGAGAGCCGGGTCTGCCCCCGAGTCGGGATCGTTCATGGCTTCCATCTGCAAGGCAACGACATATGCCTCGGAACCGGCGTTCGAGTCGGAGGTCGGCGCCCTCAACAGCGGCGTCCCCGGTTCGGCACTCTGCGTAGTTCGTTGCTGCGTCGCGGCCACTGCACCGTCTGCCGAGGCTCCGGCCAGCGGCTCGATGATGACGGGCCCTCCCATTGAGGGCGGCTCGGTGCCAATGGGCGCAGTGGCCGCGCCCGTGCGCCCGGTCGCTGCGAATGTTAGATCGGTGGCGCCGCTGCCGACCCTCGTGCGTTGCAGCACAAAGCCGTTGAAGGCCGGGAGCGTGTCCTCCGGGTCGCTCTGCGTGATGAGCTCGTACTGCCGAAGAGCCGGGTCCCACACCGCGATCGTGGGACTGAAGCCCGCATCCTGCAGGTCCGGCAGCGTCTCCGACAGGTCAATGTCCTGATCGAAGGGATTACCCAGCACCTCGTACTCGTCATTGACGTCGAGCGCAGGCGTCGTCACATCCTGCGTGAAGTCGAGTCCGTTGTCGGGCACGTCGAGCGTGATGCCCGAGAGGCCAAGCGGGTCGATATCGTCATCGAAGAAATACAAGATGAAGCCTTCGGTGCGCTCCACGCGGTCGCTCGACTCCGTCAGCTCAATCCAGGCCGAGCCGTCGGGGCCGCCGCCGGGGAAGGTCTGCAGCAGTGAGCCGCTACCCACATTGAAGGCGAGGTCGTCTTCGAGGTTAGCGCGGTCGAAGCCGTTGGGGAAAGCCAGCATCCGGAAGCCGGTGTCGTTGCCTTCGCCTTCCTGGCCTTCAACAGACATGCTGAAGACATTGGACGCGGCGGTGACAAACTCGCTGAAGCCCTCCACGGTCGTGGCAATGACATCCTGGTCGGGGTCGTAACTCGTGCTCAGCGCGCTGAATGCCCGGCTTCCTTCGCTGGAGCGCTGGTAGATTGTGACGCTGCTCGGGTCGGGGTGTGGAAGCAGGTCGGCCGCGATCTTAAGGACCGTGCCGTCATCCACCTGCAGGCGGCCCAGTGTCGTAATCACGTAGCGGCTGGTGCCCACGTTCGGCCGGTCGATGCTCTCGGAGTTGGCCGGGGCGTCGTCGTACCGGACGACGTGGACAAAGCCGCTGCCGAAGCCAGGGACGGTCTGCAGGTTCAGAAGCACGCCCGTTTCGCCGACGGGCTGACTGCCCCCTGCGTCTTCACCGCCGACCACAAAACCGCCCGAGGCCGCGTAGGCATCGGTCGTCTCCACAGTAATGGTGAAGGTCCCGGTCACGGTCTCCGCGCTGTCGGTCACCGTAAAGTCGAACGTGTCGGTGCCGGCGGTGCCATCGCTGATATAGGTGATGTCGCCATTGTTGATCTGGCGCTGTGAGAAGCCAGGGGGCCCGCTCTCGCCGCCCAGCGGCTGGCCAAAGACAAGCAGCTGTCCGTTTGCAGGGCCGCTCGTCACGGTGTATTCGAGGCTGCCGGGTGCGTCGTTGACGTCGGTCGTCTCCAGCATCGTCTGCGTGAGGGCGGCAAACGTGCCCTGACCCAGCGTGAGGCCTTCGTTGGTCGTCACCTGCGGCGGCGGCACGTCGGCAATGGCGTACTCGCCGGTCGGCACGGTTCCGCTGAAGAGGAAGCGCTGGTTGCCTTTGTCATGCGCCCAGCCGGAGGCAAACGTCCAATCGGTGCCCGGGCGATCGCGGCGTACGAGCGTCACGTCGCCGGTGGGAAGCGCGGTTACACTGCTGTAGTCGAGCGTGAGGTCGGCGGTGGGCGCGGTGCCGTCGGGCGTGGCGATTCCCCACGTGAGGCTGGTGCGCTCGGAGGAGACGCCGCCGAAGCTCTCGCCCGGGTCGCTGCCCGAGCGGAGCGGGCCATCGGCGGTGCCGTAGCGGTAGAGCTGCACGGCGTCCGCAGACACGTTGACTGCCGAAAGCTGCGCGCCAGCTGGGCCAATGCTCGCGTTGCTACTGCTCGTGGCCACGGCGCTTTCTTTGCCGAGCCGGGCGGCACTGAACGGCCCCCACTGTGGATCGCCGCTCAATGTAGCAAGCGGACCCTGTCCCGCGCTGTGCGCCACGGTGCCGCTGCCCTCGTCGAAGCGGTAGCTGGCCAAGAGGAACTCCGCCTTCGCATCACCGGGCGCGAGCCGCTGGTGCATACGGGTGCGAATGTCACTCCCTGACAGCTCCTGGTTCCAAATACGCACCTGATCGAGTTCTCCCAAAAAGTGCTGCGCGTTCGTGTGCGCCGCACGGCCCACGAATAGATCGCCGAGACCGCGATAGACTTCCTTTAGACTGCTTCGTTTCACGCGGACGCCGTCGCGGTAGATCGAAAAGAAGGCTACGTTAAGGTCAATGGATTCAAAGACAACGGTCCAGTGATGCCAGTCGGTGTCGGTTACGGCGTTGTCTGTGACGACCGCGCTCCCACCGATTCGTACCTCGAAGCGGTCGTCGCTGCGGAAGCCGATCCGCAACGCCTCGTCGCTGTTCCCACCCTGGCTGATGATCGTCTGTTCGGAACCGGTGGAAGTGCGCCTGGCCCAGAATGAAATGGTAAAGTCGCGGCCGTCCAGGCGGATATCGGGGCCGAGGTTCAGGTGATCATCCGTACCGTCGAAGGCGAGTGCCTGCCCCGGTCCGTACGCCGCAGGCGCGGGCACCACGGCCTGCGCCGCGTTGTTGCCGTTGTTGATGTCGTTCAGCCCGAGGGCGCCGCGCAGCGCGGGGAGATTGGGGCCTGCTTCGACTGTGCCATTCAGCGTGAGTGTTACTGTGGCACCGCCTGCCAGCGTGCCCACGTCCCACGTACCGCCCGAAAAGGTGCCGCCGGACGCCGAGAGGCCACTCAGGTTGGTGGCGGCGAAATCGACCGTGACGCCGGGCACGTCGTCCGGGCCGCTGTTGGTGAGGGTGGCGGTGAAGGGGGCCGTTTCGCCGGAGGCCGCGGATTGCGCTTCGGGCGTGAGCGTCAGCCGCAGATCCGAAAAGGGAAAGGACGCCAGCGCCAGTTCCCCCGTCGGCATCACGGTATTAGATGGCAAAGAGAATGCTTGGGCTTCTGCGTCTTTCGTGAAATAGTTTGCCACCCGCCAGGGGGCGCCTGGACCGCTTCGGTGGAGCAAGCCCACCGGTTCGGAGAGCCCTGTTACATTACCATATTCAACCGTCGCCAATGGCAAAATCTGGAAGTTCTCTATACCCAGGGCTCCATTAATCAGCAAGCGTGTCCCTTCGAGATGTCCGCCCCACGTGAGCGCATCCCGTGCAGTGAGGCTGTTCGGCAGAGCGGAATCGAAGACTTCTCCCGGATCGGCACTGGTGCGTGCCGATTCGTCAGATGCTCCGTATCGGTACAGACCCAAAAATTGTGGCTTTTTTCCTATTCCGGGAGATTGCGCTTCAAACGAGGCCCCGTCTGGCCCGATGGGATTGGCTCCGGCGTCCTGCCCGACGGGCGCAGTGCTGACAACGGCACCGGCGCCGCTCTGGTACGTGCCGCTGTTGCGTCCGGCATAGTCGAAGACCGTGCTGGGATCGCCGCTGTCGAAGCGGTACTCCGCAATCAGGCCGCTATACTGCCCGTCCGACAGATCCGCCGTGCGGTGGATGCGGCGGCGCACGGCGAGTTGGTCGGCATCGCTGGTGGAGTTGTCCGTGAGCAGGGCGCTTTCGGAAAGGAAACGGCTGTAGATGCGCACCTGGTCGAGCGCGCCCCCTGCGTCGATGGTGACGGGCGCGTCGTTGGTTGACGGCCGGCGGGTGTCGAATAATCCCAGAGCTTGGCCCGTGAATGAGTTTTCCTGCTTCACGCCATCCACAACGACTTCTGCCGTGTGCGTGCCCTCATTGGCCGTATCAAACCGGTACACTGCCGCCACGTGATGCCACTGCCCGTCATCGGGGAGACTAATGGATGAAGCGACACCAAGAACTCTTGTATTTCCGGTGTCTTGTTCGCCTTCAAATCTGACAAGGAACGTAGCCTCTCCGCCTGGCGAGCCAGACAGGCTCCAGGCGCTGGCCTCACCTTCTTTTTGTACCGAGAAGCTGCCCTTCGTCCATAGGCTGACGGTGAAGCCGCTGGAGCCGCTCGTCGGGGTGGGGAAGGTGAAGGCAGACGGATCACTGATCTCCACAGAGCCGGGTGCGCCAAGCGCCTGCCCAGGGCCGTAGGACGGCTTAACGATCGTAACCGATTCCTCGGTGGTAATCGTGCCGCCGGGCGTGTCGATCTCGACGGGGCCGGAGGTGGTGCCCTCGGCCACGGTTACGGTGATGCGCTGATTGCCATCGCCGGTGCCCGTGAGGTTGGTAGCGGGCGTGCCGCCAATGCGCACGGCAGTCGCATCATCCACGCCCCGGCCAACAATAGGCAGATGCTCGCCTACCGAGACGGCCGCTGGACCAGGATTCGGCGCGGTGCTAAAGGGACTTTCGTATGCGCCGGGGTCGGGAGCCAATCCCTGGATCCGCTCGTTCCCGCGTGCATCGACAGGCAGCGGTTCGTCAGTGTCGCCATCGCCGTCCAGGTCTTCGGCATCGGTGGGGAGGCGGCTGGTACTGCCCTCGTCCACCAGCGAGCTGGTCTCCGTATCGATTTGCAGAAAAGTCGGGCTGCTCGGGTCAAGGTCGAGGTCGTTGCCAACTGCATCGTTATCAGCAAATAGCACGTCGTTGCCCGAGATGTTCTCCAGTGTGCTGGCATCTAAAGGGTCCGGGTGTTGGTAAAAGGTGGAAAAGTCGATGTCCGGCGAGCTGCCGTCGTTGTACACCGCCGTGCCAAAGCCGTCGCTGATATCATCGGTAAGGTAATTACCATTGGTATCGCCGGGCCCACTGACGAAATAGAATCCGAACTCTCTATCACCCGGAGGATCGCTTAGGGTTGGTGGCCGCTTGCCAGCACTGTTGCCCCAGAAGACGCTGTTGATGAAGTGCGGGCTGCCGCCGCCCGTCACGTACACCGCCCCGCCCCGATCGGCGGCATAGTTGCCCCGAAACGTGACGCCGCGCACCGTGGCGCTGCATCCGTCGCAAAACAGCCCCCCGCCGTAGTTGCGCTGCTCCCCGCCGACAAAATCAGTTTGGGTTACGAACTGCGCTACGGCAAAGCCCCCGGTGATGGTGACGCCGTCAATGACGGTGCTCCGCGAGAGACCGCCGCCGAGGAACACCACGTGATTCACGTTGGCCCCCCAGCCCAGCTCGGGCGGTCCACTCGTGAGCCCCGCTCTCAGATGGTCGGTGGCGGATCGCGTTTCGGGAACCGGTTCTCGAATGTCGCCGGATGCATTCGTATCGGCATCCGAATCGAAGTCGGGCTCGAAGGGGGCGTCGTCACCAGGACCGAGATCGCCGGAAAGGATGACCTCGTGAGCCGCGGGGTCGCGCTGGTCGAGGGCGGTTTCGGAGCCATCGAAGCCGCCGTAGAGCTTCAGGCCGTCTTTGCTGTCGGGGATGACGAACGACCGTTTGCGATAGGCGAGATACGAAAACTGCACGGTGCCCGAGCGCTCGAATGTGGGCTTGTAGGTGCCCTCGGCGATCCAGATTTGATCGCTGCCGCTGGCGTTGTCAATGGCCGTCTGGAGGTTCGTGTAGGCATCACTCCAGGAGGAGCCGTTGTTCGCGCCGGAGGCGTCGCGATCAACGTAGATCTGGGCGTGGGCGGCGGGGGCCAGGGCCGCTCCGGCGGTGAGCAGGAGCGCAAAAACGAGAGCGGCGAGCAGCGTTGCAGAGCGCATGGTATTAGCGTAGCAGGTGGGCATGACAGGTCATCGGGGTGGGGAAAACCGGGTGATCTTGGTGCAAGCACATCACAAGGACGCGTCGTGCCGGGGCGGTGCAGAAGGAAGTGGCTTCAACACCGCGCGGAGCGCCTGCACCTCCGTCGCCAGCCTGTGCGGAGGGCACGTGCTGGCGGCATAGGGCGCGGGCACAAACCGCACCGGGGCGCTTCCGTCTGGCTCAGTTTGGAGAGGCGCGGAGTCGGGCGTATTTCCGGCGGGTTCTTTCGGGGCATCCGGAGAGGCGGACGCGTTGGGCGGCATGGGGGCGGTGCGTTTGTTGGGTTGTGTAAGGCAAGACAATGCGTCAGACAGGCACGCGCGCCTGCGCCACTGGCGCACCACCGGATGGCATCGCAGGCACAACGTAGTCAACGCCCCAGACTCATGTTTGACGATTCGTGCCAAATGTTTGACGGTATGTGCCAAATGGGTGTCACACGGGCAAAAGGCGTGTCATGCCCATTGTGTGCTTCGCTGGGGAGAGGTGTGGAACGGTGGAGGTGTGGAGGATGGGTGAAAGATACATGCCGCCTCCTGTCGACCGGAAGGTGTACTCCCCTCATCCTGACCTTCTCCCCGAGGGGGAAGGGGCTTTATGGTGTGGGGTGTGGCTCCTTGTGCGTTCTTGAGGGAGGCTACTGGATAAAGAAAGGGCCTGTAGCCGGAGACTGGGAGCGTCACCCGGCGCGGACGTCTCCAGCGGAGGCGAACGGAGGAACCTGTCCCGACCGCTGTCGGGACCGTTCGCCCCAGGCAAGATTATTATTGGGAGAGCGATCACTTAGCGTCTATCCACTCCCCTCATTTTTTGTGGAGGCTACTGCTTGGCGTACGCCGTAGGCGACTGGTCAAAGTGTTGTCTAAAGTGCCGAGAGAAGTGTGATAGGCTTTCGTAGCCTACGGCATAGGCGATTTCGCTGACGGTGCCGGCATCGTCGTGTAGAAGCGTGGCGGCGTGCTTCAGTCGCATGGTGCGAATAAGAGCCGCTGGTGGGGGCATATCGGCTTGGCGGGCACGGCGGTAGAGTGTGCGGCGGCTCATGGCGAGGGCCTTGGCCAGGGCCGTGGCGTCGAAAGCGGGATCGGGGAGGCGCTCGGCGATCACCTGGCGCATCTCGGCTTTGATCGGCGCATCCGGTGTTGAGGAATCGGTCGTGTGAGCGCTGGGATCGGTGTGGTTCGAGGAATCGACATCGGCGTCTGAGGGAGAGCCTTTGGAGGAGGCATCGGCCCGGCGGAGCGCGGAAGGGGTGCTGGACGCTTCGCTGTGGGCCTCTGCTTCCTCCTGAACCCATCTGGAGGATCCGTTTTCGGGCTGTACCTCCGCCAGGAGCTGTCTGCGCAGGCGTTGCTGGTAGGCAAGTATACCTCGAATGCGGGACTCCAGCACGCGGGCATCGAACGGCTTGGCAACGTAGTCGGTGGCACCAGCGGAGAGGCCCTCGACCTCGTCGGTGGCTTCGGCGCGGGCGGTGAGCATGATGATGGGGACCGCCTCGGTACGGGCATCCTCACGGAGTTTGCGGGTCATGTCCAGCCCGTCGAGTTCGGGCATCATGACGTCGGCCAGAATCACGTCGGGTAGGTGCTTTTGGGCGATGCGCAGCCCCTCGGCACCGGTGGCGGCTTCGACGATGCGGAAGTCGGGCGTGAGGATGGAGCGGACGTACGTGCGGATGTCGGCGTTGTCATCGACCACGAGCACGAGAGGCGGGTCCATGCCCGGGGGGGCATCGTTGGGCGCTGGGGCCGTGCGTTTGGAGACGCTGGAATTGACTGGGCCTGGATTTCTTGGACCGGGATCTTCTGGTTCTTCCCAATCGATGCCGGGTGTGGGCTTGGGAACTGCGTTGTGGGAGCCGGGGCTGTCGGCGCGCTGCTCATCGGTGAGGTGATCGATGCCGCGCGGCAACAGGAGGGTGAAGGTGCTGCCTGCGCCCTCGGCGCTCTTCACCGAAACGCTGCCGCCATGGACTTCGGCCAGCGCTCGCGTAAGGGCGAGTCCGATACCGGTGCCTTCTTGCGGACGTGTGGCGCTGTCGTCGGCCTGCACGAAGCGGTCGAACAGGCGCTCTTGCAGTGCTTTGGGGATGCCGGGGCCGGTGTCGGAGACGGATAGGCGGGCGGCATTGGCGGTGTGCGTTACGGTGACGCGAACGGTGCCGTTCGCGGGCGTGAACTTGAGGGCATTGGAGAGCAGGTTGCCCAGCATCTGTTCCAGTGCTTCGGGATCGGCATGTACGAGGGCGTGGGGGGCATTCTCGCTTGGCACACCTTCGTCTGAGGCATCCTTGCTGGGGGGGGTGTGGATGTGCAAATCGATTGCCTGCTCGTCGGCCAGCGGCATGAACGCCTGGGTGATGCGCTCGGCCTCATCATCGACCGAAATGGGCCGCGCCTGGATGCGCAGGCGTCCGGCATCGTGGCGGGCCAGGTCGAGCACCTGGTTGACGAGGCGCAGCAGGCGGTGGCCGTTGCGTTCGACCAGGCGGAGCTGCGGATCGGCGGTGTCGGCGGGAAGCGTGCGGGCGGATTGCAGCTTCTGGCGCAGCGTGCGCACGGGACCGAGCATGAGGGTAAGCGGGGTACGAAACTCGTGGCTCAGGTTGGCGAAGAAACGTGATTTTGCGGCGTCGAGGGCCTGTAGCTCTTCGGCCTGCTGCTCCAACTGGCGCTTTTGGGTGCGCACCTCGGCAGTCCGCTCGGCCACGGTGGCTTCCAGCTCCTCTTGGCGGCGCCGCAGGTGCAACGTGCGCCACTGCACGGCCCCGGCAACAAGACCGATTGCAAGAATGCCCCATAGCCCATATGCCCACCATGTGCGGTACCACGGCGGAGCAATAACAAGCGTGAGCGTGGCCGGTGTGCTGGGGCGATTGTAGAGATCCCGCGCCTGGACCTCAAAGCGGTAGGTGCCCTCGCGCAGCCCGGTGTAGTCTTTGTGCCCGGTTGTGCTCCACTCCGACCAGTCGTCGTTAAACCCGAGCAGCCGATGCCGAAACTGCAGCGGTCCTTCGCGCTCGAACAGGGAGCCCCGCACGCGGGCGAAGCTGGTAGCGCCAAACGCCAGGCGCACGGTATTATCGGCATAGGGGAGGCGCAGGGGAGCGGCGGGGGGCGTGTCGCCGCCGTACACGCGGCGCTGCCGAGAGGCTGGGGCGGCAGGATGCGCCGTGACACCCCGCACCAGGGCCTGTACCGGCTGCATAGGAAGCGCGGCGCGTTGGCGATCGTAGCGCATCACGGTTTCAGAGGTGCCGATCCA
>CAJXLX010000103.1 GCA_913056335.1 uncultured Rhodothermaceae bacterium | reverse complement strand
ACGGCACGCGCCAGACCGTGGGGGTCGACTACTTCGACTACGGCTACGACTACTCCATCTTGCACGACCGCGACGACATTGTGCTAGCCACCACGTTCCAGCTCGAACCGGGCGACTCCGAACGCATGCGGCGCATCATGGCAGAGAACCTGGAGTGGCGGTCGCTGCGTCCCCCGCCGCTCGACACCGAGCCAAGCGTGGGCTCCATCTTCAAGAAGATTGAAGGCGTGGGGGCCGGGCGTCTCATCGACGGGGCCGGACTCAAAGGCATGCGCATCGGCGGCGCGGAGGTCACACACCGCCATGCCAACATCTTTGTAAATCGCGGCGGCGCGACAGCTGCGGATGTGTGCGCGCTTATCACGCGTGTTCAAGACACGGTCGAAGCCGAAACCGGCTACCATCTCGACACCGAAATCGACTTTATCGGCGAGTTTGCGCCGCCGTCGAAGGCTGAGCCGCAGTTCATGCCAAAGCCCGACGGCATCGTCACCGCTGCTGAGCGTGCGAAGATGGCTGCGGAGTGAATTGGTAGCAAGAGACTGGGATGCCGCTTCTTGTAGCGCGGGACTGGAACATCCCGCGCCGAGTTCGCCTGTTCACAAGTTACCACCGACTCCGCGGAGACCCGAATGCTCCCGGTTGCCAACGGAGGACCGTTGGCCTCAGTCTATTGCATATTTCGGTGGTGATCTGAGACATCAGCTCTCCTGCAAAGAAGCGTAGTAAACCAAACGCCCACGCCACCAAGTCTCTTCGCCCGAGGGAAAAGAACAAAATGAGGGGTATATCTTCTTCGCGTCTGGCTCTTCCCCAGCAGCGCAGGACGAGAACGTCCCGCGCCGGATCGCACTTTCCTTCTCCGACTACCAGCGCGTATGCGCCATAACGCAGCGCGTGTGCAACTTTGAGAACGCTTTCGCATCCCCAAACACCAAACCGCCACTCGGCACACGGCCAAGTGGCGGTATATGTCGTCGTCATGCCAAAAGAGCGCGTTACGCTTCTTCCGGCACAATGTGGACGTAGCGGCGGTTGCCACGGCTACGGGCAAACTGTACCGTGCCGGTTTCTTTGGCGAAGAGCGTATCGTCGCCACCGCGGCCTACGTTTTTGCCGGGGTGAAACTTCGTGCCGCGCTGCCGCACAATGATGCTGCCGGCTTTCACGAATTCGCCGCCATACGTCTTAACACCGAGATACTTGGGGTTGGAGTCGCGACCGTTTTTGGTCGAACCCATGCCTTTCTTGTGAGCCATACCTGCCTCTGTTGTCTATGCTACAAGCGAATGCTGGGGGCTCTGAGCGCGCTGAAGGTGCGCATGCCCAGGAAGCCTACGCGGTGTGAACCGCTTCAATCTGAATCTTCGTGTACTGCTGACGGTGACCTCTTTTCACGCGGTACCGCTTGCGGCGTTTCTTCTTGAAGACGATCACTTTGTCGCCCTTCACGTGCTCAAGTACCTTGGCCTCGACCGTAGCGCCGTCGACCGTGGGCGTACCCACCGTCACATCGCCGTCGGTGTCCGACAGCAACAGCACGCGGTCGATGGTCAGCGTATCGTCTGCCTCCGCATCCGCGTGATACGGAACGTACACGGTGTCGTTTTCACGCACCTTGAATTGTTTGTCTTTCACGTCAACAATAGCGTACATAGGGATCTCTGCTTTGGAGCGCTGGATTGGGTACCACCGCGAGAGTGAACGATTTTGTGCAGAGATTGACCACGGTCGTTGCCTCGCAAAGTTTCGCTATTGTCCTGCCATCTGATTCGTGTTTCTCATGAAGCTGTCTCTTCCGAACGGTCGCCAACTCACGCCGGGTAAGCTGCTCTGCATCGGGCGCAACTACGCCAAGCATGCCGCTGAGATGAAAAGCGATGTGCCCGACCAGCCTATGGTCTTCCTGAAACCGTCGACGGCACTCATCCGAACGGGCGACGCCGTCCGCATCCCGCAGGCGTCGTCGGAGGTGCACCATGAGGTGGAGTTGGTAGCGGTGATTGGGACCGGCGGCAAGCACATCGCCGCCGAGGATGCACTCGACCACGTGGCAGGCTACGCCATCGGACTCGACATGACCGCCCGCGACATCCAGGCGGGCGCCAAGGAGCGGCGCCATCCGTGGTCGGTCGCGAAGGGATTCGACACGTTTGCGCCCCTCGGTCCCATTGTGCCTGCCTCGGAGGTTGCGGATCCGCAGCAGCTTACACTCGGCGTATCCGTTAACGGCACACAGCGGCAGCACGGCTCCACCGAGCACATGATCTTTTCGGTGGCGGAACTGATTGCGTACTGCTCGTCGGTCTTCACGCTGGAGCCCGGCGATCTGATTTACACCGGCACGCCTGAAGGCGTGGGTCCCGTCGAGGCGGGTGATGTGCTGGAGGCCACGTTCTCTGCCGGACCGGGGCTTTCGGTGCGTGTGGAAGAATAAGCATCGCCCGGGATACCCGCTTCGCTCCTGATCCCGGGCTAAAGGGGCCCATAGCCGGGGACCGCTTGCGTCCCCGGCGATCTCTGGGGCGAATGCTATCGGCACTGCAGGTGTCCTGGGCGGCATGTCGCTAAACACGTACGACGTTCCAGTCCCGCGCTACGGCATGGAAGACGCTCCCACGTCTGCGAGAAATGCGCGTTACACCGCGCCCTCCTCCACGAACGCATTCAGATCCATCACCACGGCATCTTCCTGCTCGGCGCGGGCGAGTTCTTCGCGGATGTACGCCGCCGTGTACGTATCCGCCTGGGAAAGGTCTTCGGGTGGCCCCTCGAACACGATCTGTCCGCCGCGCTGTCCGCCTTCCGGCCCCAGATCAATGACGTGGTCCGCTTGCTTTACCACATCCATGTTGTGCTCAATGACGACGACGGTGTTGCCGTTGCCTACCAGCGCGCGCAGCACGTTTAGGAGGTGCCGGATGTCCTCAAAGTGCATTCCGGTCGTGGGCTCGTCTAAGATGTAGAGCGTATCGCCGGTCCCCGGACGCGAGAGCTCCTTTGACAGCTTCACGCGCTGCGCCTCCCCGCCACTAAGTGTGGTGGACTGCTGCCCCAGCCGGATGTAGCCGAGGCCCACCGCCTCCAGCGTGCGGAGCTTCCGTTGGATGCGCGGCAGGTTCTCGAACAGGTCGAGTGCTTCGGTCACGGTCAGATCCAGCACATCCGCCATGGAGTGCCCTTTGTAGCGCACCTCCAGCGTTTCCTCGTTGTAGCGCTTGCCGTTGCATTCGTCGCAGGTGACCTTCACATCCGGCAGGAAGTTCATCTCCAGCGTGACCGTGCCTGTGCCGCCGCACTTCTTGCAGCGTCCGCCTTTCGTGTTGAAGGAGAATCGGCTCTTGCCATAGCCGCGAATCTCGGCCTCGGGCAACTGCTGAAAGAGGTCGCGCAGGTAGTCCATCAGCTTGGTGTAGGTGGCCGGATTCGACCGCGGCGTGCGCCCAATCGGCTTCTGGTCGATCTCAATCACCTTGTCGATGTGGTCGATGCCCTCCACACTCTCGTACGACAGCGGCACCGTCTTCGCGTTGTGATGGTGCCGCGACAGAATCGGATACAGCGTCTGGTTGATGAGCGTGGACTTCCCGGAGCCCGATACGCCTGTGATGCACGTAAACGTGTTCAGGGGGATGCGCAGCGGATCGCCCTTCAGGTTGTGTCCGGCGGCGCCATGCAGGGTGAGCGTGTCGCCGGAGCCCGAGCGCCGCTCGCCGGGCACGCCAATCACGCGCTCGCCTCGCAGATACGCCGCCGTCACGCTGCCGGTGTACTCGCCGTTCACAACTACATCGTTGGATCCGGATGTCCCGTTTTCAGACGTGCCGTTTTCGGGCGTGCCGTTGGAGGCGGGGCCATGTTCGCTCGTGTGCGTGAGCGTTTCGGGCGGGCCCGCCGCCATCAGGTGTCCGCCTTTTTCGCCCGCACCGGGACCCAGATCTACGACGTAGTCGGCGGCCTCGATCATCTCGCGGTCGTGCTCCACCACCAGCACCGAGTTGCCCAGATCGCGCAGCGCCTGCAGCGACCGAATGAGCCGCTCGTTATCGCGCGGATGCAGCCCAATCGACGGCTCATCGAGCACATAGAGCACGCCGGTGAGCTGCGTGCCGACCTGCGTAGCCAGACGGATGCGCTGGCTCTCGCCGCCGCTGAGGGTGCGTGCGGTGCGGTCGAGCGTGAGGTAGCCCACGCCTACGCTCACCAGAAAGTCGAGCCGCTCTGCCACTTCCTTGATGATGGGCCGCGCAATCGTACGCTGCTGAGCACTGTCGAACGAAAGCGTGTCTACAACCTGACGCAAGCGCTCCAAGTCCATGTTTGCGAGGTCGCCAATCGTGTCCTCGCCAATGCGATACGAGCGCGCAATCTTGTTGAGGCGCGCCCCGCCGCAGGTTGGACACGTCGTCTCGCGCATGAACGACTCGGCCCAGCGCCGCTTCTTCGACGAGTCGGTATTGTCGTAAGCGTGCTGCACATGCTGCATGAGGCCGCCATAGCGGTGCGTGTAATTCACCGCGCGTCCCTTGTAGCGGTACTTGATGTCGAACTGTTCTTCGCCCGCGCCATGCAGAATCACATCCTGCTGCTCATCCGAAAGGGCCTCGATCGGCGTGTCGAAGTCAAAGTCATACGCCTCGGCCACCGCCTCCAGTTGACTGAAGATCCAGATGTCGCGCGGCTTGCCCAACGGCACGAGTCCGCCCTCGGCAATGGTTTTTGAGGCGTCGGGGATCATGAGATCCGCATCGAGGGTGCTGGTTACGCCCAGTCCATCACAGTTTTGACAGGCGCCGTAAGGCGTGTTGAACGAGAAGAGATTTGGCGACGGCTCGTCGTAGGAGAGTCCGGTTTCCGGATCCACCAGGTGGCGGCTAAAGAGATGGTCGCCTGCATCCACATCGGCCTCCGCATCCCTCTGAACATCCACCACATGCCCAATGAGCGTGCCCCCGCCCATGTCGAGCGCCGTTTGCACGCTCTGCCCCACGCGCGGACGAATGCCGTCTTTGACGACGAGGCGGTCGACCACGACTTCGATGTCGTGCGTTTCGTAGCGCTCCAGCTTCATACCCTCCTCGTAGGTGCGCATGGTGCCGTCCACGCGGAAGCGCTCGAAGCCCTGACTGGCCGTCTGCTCAAACAGCTCGCGGTAGTGCCCCTTGCGACCCTTCACGACGGGCGCCAGGATCATGAGGCGCGTGCCGTTCGGGAATCCCAAGATGCCGTCGATAATCTCGTCATCGCTCTGTTTGCGCATCTTGTTGCCCGTTTCGTGCGAGTACGCGGTGGCAGCACGGGCGTAGAGCAGGCGCAAGAAGTCATACACCTCGGTGACGGTGCCCACCGTAGAGCGCGGGTTGCCGCCCACGGTTTTCTGCTCAATAGAGATGACCGGGGAGAGTCCGTCGATGTGATCCACATCGGGACGCTCCATCATCTCCAGGAACTGGCGCGCGTAGGCGCTCAGGCTCTCCATGTAGCGGCGCTGGCCCTCGGCGTAGATCGTGTCGAACGCCAGGCTCGACTTCCCCGAGCCCGACAGGCCGGTAACGACCACGAGCTGGTTGCGCGGAATATCGACATCGACGCTTTGGAGGTTGTTCTCGCGAGCGCCGCGAATCGTAATGTGTTGGGTCATGAGGAGTCAGACAGATGCAGAGCGACGGGTGCACAGCCGCGTTACACCCAGCACCCGGACGTGCGTTTCTGCCGAGCCGCCCTGACTTTGACACGTAACGCAGGTGTTGCGGATGAATCGCATCAAGCCAAACAACCTGACAGGTTTCCAAAACCTGTCAGGTCTGTTCATAACACCCCGCATCTTCTACGCAGAAGCTACTCCCCCACCCGAAGCAGCCCGCGTGCGGCCTGCAGCGAGCCGTCGTGCGGTGCGGCCTGCAGATCAAGCAGATGCGTCATGAGCGGGTACAGGTCCACAAAGTCGAGCGTCTCCACCTGCGTGCCCGCCTCAAACGCCGGACCGTTCGCAATCAACAGCGTCTGCATATCCGGGGTGGACGGCACGTAGCCGTGCGTGGCGCCGCTGAGTCCGTCGGGATTGTCTTCGAGATACGAGGTGGTGGTGAGCGACCATCCGGGATCGGCGATGGCAATGATTTCGGGGATGCGCGGGTGATCGCGAAAGTGCAGCTCCTCGGGCGTCTCACTGCGGTGGTACGCGCTCACATGCTCAAGCGCATCCAGCGTGTCGATGATCGGCTGCGGATCCACGCCCTCGCGCGGATTCATCATGCCGACGGGCGTGTAATCGACAACCTGCACGTCATCGAGGTTGATGTGCTCGTCCACCACCACAGCGCGCTCCCGCGCGGTCTCCACCATGCCATGATCGCCCGTAATGAAGAGGTTCACGTCCATGCCCCGCGCATCCAGCCCGTCAATTAGACGCCGTACATAGCCGTCGACTGCTTGCATGGCGTTGGCGACTTCATCGGATGCTGGGCCGTGGCGATGGCCCTGCGTATCTACCGTACTAAAGTAGAGCGTCAGAAACGACGGGCGCTCGGCGGCGGGCAGGTCGAGCCAGTCGAGCACCGTATCCACGCGCTCGGTGCCGGACACGCTGCCGTCGTAGGCCGTCCAGTACGACGGGCGCGTGCCGTCGATCTCAGCTTCGGAGCCGGGCCAAAAGTACGTCGCTGCGCGCAATCCTTGCTGCTCAGCCGTCACCCAGATGGGCTCGCCGTCGTCCCACCAGTCGCCGTTCGTCACCGCAGCTTCGTTGCTCATACTAAAGGAAGCATCCATCTCCGGATCGTACATGCTGTTCGCCACAATGCCGTGGTGGCCCGGATGCAGCCCCGTCACCAGCGTGTAGTGATTCGGGAAGGTCTTCGTTGGAAACGACGGCACAAACCGCTCCACAGATGCCGATGCATTCCGCAGCGAGTCGAGCGTGGGCGCGTCGTGCAGCTCCAGGTAGTCATGGCGCAGCCCGTCGATGGAGAGGAGCAGCACCGGCACCTCGGCGGGGGCCTGTACGCGATTCGGGGTTGCATCCGGCAGGTCGCCCGGCTTCTCGCATCCCCCCAGCAGCCCCACCGCAACAAGCGCAAGCAAGAGCACGGCGATTTGAGCAGGTGCGTTTCGTGGCGTGTTGGAACTCATAAGGTATTGTGGATGCGTACGATACGTTGATGCTTAGAGGGTGGCAGCAGCTTCGGGGGCGCAGTAGGCCGCGGTGGAGGATCGGTCTTTGAGGCGTACGGTAGCGCCTTCCGGCACCACAAACTCGCTGAACCCAACGGGCTGCTCAGGGCGGCCCCAGTCGTAGGTGTAGCCGAGCCCCGTAAACGGATAGCCGCCCGGCTGATGCGAGGACGCAAACTGCGCCTCCAGCCACTCGGTGTGCTCCGGGGCCACGCGCACGCGGCTGGCGGGCTGTGGCGGCGTTGCCTCGCACTGGCGGTCGGTGGTTTCGGGGTCGGGGCACGGACGAAACAGGTCGGCCTGCCGCACCCAGAGCGTCACGAACCGGGTGTACCCGGCATAGGGCGGCAGGCCCAGGCGCTGCTCCAGGCGGCGCGCGCGGTGTTCGGGCGGCACATCCCGACAGAACTGCTGCACCGCCGGTGTAAGCGTGACCCACACGTCGCCGTGGAGAGTAAGCGTGTCGCCTTCTGATTGACGCGCATCGCCCCCCGGCAAGGGTGCGTCGTCGGTCCAGGTCGTCACCTGCACCCAGCGGGTGCTGTCGCCGCTGATCTGCCAGCGGAGCGTGTCGTTGTGGGGCGCAACGGGCGTGAGCGTACGCACCACGGCGTCTGGACCGAACTGCGCGGCCTCCCGAATGGCCCGCTCGTACGCCATAACCAGCAGGCTGGAGTCGGCCCATGCAAGTCCGGGCGCGTCTTGTATCGGAGCCTGTTCCGTCGTGCGGCATCCCCCCAGCCCGATACCGATAAGGAGCAATGCGCTACACACGAGCGCAGTGCGTATCGGCACGGAGACGTTGGAATGGGGCGTGATGCGCAGGCAGCTCATCCGAAGAAAAACCGATTAGCGTCCGAACAGAAGGTACAGAATCGCGCCAACGAGCGGCATAAAGATGATGACAACTGCCCAGATGATCTTGTTGACCGGGCTGCGTCCGCGGTCGCCCAGTAGGTCAACGAGCGCCACAAGGGCGATCACGAGAACGATAAGGGAAAATATCCCGGTAATCCCCGAGGTGGCCTGTTCAAATAGGTTGCGTCCGCACCCGCTGAGCACAAGAAGCAGCGGCATAAGGACGGCAAGCGGCGTCCAACGGCGTAGGGCAAGACGAGAAGTCATGGCATCTGCGGTTTGATGGGATGGAAGGCAATGCGTTGTCCTCCATTCTACGAACGAGCGTGGAGAATTGATACAGTCCATGGATGCCGCCCCGGAAAGCGGTGGCTTATATCAAATCCGGCAGGTGCGGATATCCGTGATGATAATGCCTTTGGCCCCAATGGCGGTGAGGTCATCCATAATCTCGTTGACGCGCGACTGTTTTGCCATGGCCTTTACGGCGACCCAACCGTCTTTGCTAAGCGGCGACACGGTGGGCGACTCAATGCCCGGCGTAATCTCGTGGGCGGTGTCGAGCTTAGCGGTTGGCAGATCGTACTCGACCATGATGTAGGAGCGCGCCATCAGGATCCCTTTGATGCGCTCCTGGAAGTGGCGGGCGGCTTCTTTGTCTGAGATCGTGCCGTTTTGTGCAATGAGCATCGCCTGCGTATCGACAATTGGGGCGCCAATCACCTTCAGGCCCGCCTCATCGATGGTGCGTCCGGTCTGCACCACATCGGCAATGGCATCGGCCACGCCCAGCTGAATCGAGATCTCGACCGCGCCGTCGAGCGGAACGACGGTGGCGTCGATGCCGCGCTGCTCCAGATCGCGCCGCACCACGTTTACGTACGAGGTGGCAATGCGCGTATCAGCAGTAAAATCGTCAGGCGTGATGTCTTGCTCTTTGGGTACCGCGTAGCAGAAGCGCGCCTTCCCAAACTCCAGCGGCATCACCTGCGTGACGTCGGCCCCGCTGTCGTGCAGCAGATCGAGCCCGGTTACGCCCAGGTCGATGATGCCCTTGCTTACGTAGGTCGCAATGTCGCGCGGACGCAGAAACACGAACTCCACGCCATGGTCGGTATCGCGCACCGAGAGTTCGCGTCCGCGACGGCGGCAGTGGTATCCGGCCTCGCTGGCCAGGGTGGCTGCGCCTTCGGACAGGGCACCTTTGTTGGGAAGAGCAATCTGAAGCATAAAGCAGGGAGAGTAACGAAACAGAAATCAGCGGAAGGAGAGGCGTCGCTACAGGTGGCCGCAGACCTCGTCGAGGTCCAGGTCGCACGCCAGCATCATCACCTGCACGTGGTAGAGCAGCTGCGCGATCTCTTCGGCGGTGCGCTCGCGCCCCTCGTGCTCGGCGGCCATCCAGACCTCGCCCGCTTCTTCGAGCACCTTTTTGCCAATGGCATGCGGCCCGGCCTCCACGCGGGCCACAGTTCCCGAATCGGGATCCGCGCGCTCAACTTTGGCGGACAACTCGGTAAACAGCTCTTCGAAGCGCTTCATAGGCAAGGGGAAAGCAGGGGCAGCAGCCAAAAAGTTCGTGCCGTTGTACTTCGCCAGTGGGCAGGCGTTGCATTATGCTACGGTCATGATTGCGCTACGCCTCGAATTTTCTGTTGGATGCAGAGGTACGCTTCCCTCCACTATCTTTCGCAGCATTGATGCAGATGTGGCGCGCATCGGCTGGACAAAGGACCCGAAGGGACGGGGCAGAGGAGCCGTAGGTCATGCCTGTGGTGCCATGCGACGAGGGGGGCTCTTTTGGTCGGGCAGCCGCTTCC
>CAJXLX010000102.1 GCA_913056335.1 uncultured Rhodothermaceae bacterium | reverse complement strand
TCCACCCATCCATACATCCATCCCCACACGAGGCCGAATGCCGACTGACGAAGTAAATCCGGCGCATCGGAGCAGAGCGGTACCGTAATGCAGCAGCCGAATTTGGTATCACAACCCGACCGCAACCCCTTCGCGCCGCGGGTCGGCGCTGCCGTAGTACGTAGCGGTGCCGTCGCTGTCGTAGTGGACGTGAACGCCGTGCGCGCGGCCCCAGCGGGGGCGTACATTCAGCGGCCAGCCGCGATCCTCCAGGTTTGTCTGCACATCTTCGGGGAAGCCGTGGCGCTCCAGCCACATCGTGTTCGGTTTCCACTGGTGGTGAAAGCGCGGCGCCGTAATCGCCTGCTCGATGTCCATGTCGTGGTCGATCACGTTCATGATCACCTGAAACACCGTCGTGATGATGGTGGGCCCACCCGGCGAGCCAATCACCAGATGCAAGCGCCCGTCCGGGTCCTCCACAATAGTTGGGGTCATCGACGACAGCATCCGTTTTTGCGGGGCCACCGCATTGCGTTCGGATCCCACCAGCCCAAACTGGTTGGGCACCCCCGGCTTTAGGCTGAAGTCGTTCATCTCGTTGTTTAGGAAGAACCCCGCGCCATCCACCACGACCTTGGAGCCATACGAACTGTTGATGGTCGTCGTCACACTCACGGCCTGTCCGTCCGCATCCACGACCGAGTAGTGCGTGGTCTCCATCGACTCGGCGCCAGGCGGCGTGCCGTGCGCTACCGAGTCGGTCGGTGTGATACGGTCAGGCTGCACATCGGCCATGCGGGTGCGCATGTACGCCGGATCCATCAGTGCGTCGACCGGGACGTCTACGAAGTCGGTATCGCCCATCCACTTCGCACGGTCGGCAAAGACGCGGCGCATGGCCTCGCCCAGGTGGTGGATGGTCGCGCTGGCGTTGAGTCCGTGTCCAGCGACATCGTAGGTTTCGGCGGCGTTCAGGAGTTGGGCCAGCGCAACACCACCTGAAGAGGGCGGACCCATCGAAATAACGCGGTGGTCGCGGTAGGTGGATGTGACCGGTTCGCGCTCGACCGCGGTGTACGACGCCAGATCCTCATGGGTAATGAGCCCATCGCCACGCTGCATCTCGGAGACGATCAGGTTAGCCGTGGGGCCCTGGTAGAAGCCAGCGCGTCCGTTTTCGCGGATGCGAATGAGCACGTTCGCCAGATCGGGCTGGCGCAGCATCTGCCCCGGCTCGTAGCGTCCGTCGTGGTCAGATTCATCTCCGAAGTAGCGGCGCGTGCTGGCAAACTGGTTGAAGTCGTCTTGCGCGCTGTTGAGCGCTTCGGCCTGGGTGGGCAGCACCTCGAATCCGTTGATGGCCAGTTCGATGGCTGGAGCCATGACGACCTCGCGCGAGAGCGTGCCGTACTCGTCCAGCGCGTGCAGCAGGCCGTCCACGGTGCCGGGCACGCCCGACGCCAGGTGCCCGGTGCGGCTACGATTGGGAACGGCGTTGCCCTGCGCATCCAGATAGACATCGGGGGTAGCTGCGGCAGGAGCGGTTTCGCGATGATCGATCGTGGTGGCAGTGCCGTCGGGCTGACGCAGCACGAGGAAGCCCCCGCCGCCCAGGTTGCCTGCTCGCGGGTACACCACGGCCAGGGCGAAGCCAACAGCGACCGACGCATCGACTGCATTGCCGCCCTGCTCCAAGATCTGGCGTCCGGCTGCGGCAGCCGCGGGGTGCGCGGCCACGACCATGCCCGCTTCGCCGTACTCCGGCGTTGCTACAGGAGTCCCGTGCCCGTTTGTCCGCAACGGCTCGTTACCTGGTAGTAGGGCGTAGGCGGGAGGCGCGTAGGCGAGCGCCATGAATAGGAGAGCAGCAACGACCAGGCGAGGCCGAGCGCGACCGCGGGTAGGCATAGGCACAGCGGGAGGTCAGGCAGAAAAGCAAAAAAGACAGAACGCATCAGGCGCAGTTACGGGCCTTCGGGGTTACGCGTCTTCGGGTTTCGGCATGATGTAGGCCATCCCAAAATAGATGAGAGCCAGGTTGCCTCCTGAGATGAACAAGCCCACCAGAAAGGCGGCGCGCACCAGCGTAACATCGAGCCCAAAGTACTCGGCAAGTCCAGCGCACACGCCAAAGAGCTTCTTCTCGGACGAGCGGCGCAGCTTGTTGGGGGAGGAGGACGTGTCGGTCTGTTCGGCGTCGAGCGCTTCGCGGGCCTCGCGCAGTTTGGCTTGCACCCGTTCCTCAACAGAGGCGGATGACGACTTTTCATCAGACGAAGACGATTTGGATGACGAGCGTTTCTTCTTGCGTCCGGAGAACACCCCGAATCCAATGAGAGCCATCATCATCCCTACCATACCAATACCCAGGGTGGAGCTCAGGAATCCCATCGACGTGAACTCGGCAATGAGGTAGAGCACCAGCACGAGCAGCATGCCCACGCCAGTAGCGGTGGCAATGCGCCCAAAGCGGTCGGAGGAGTCGCCTGCAGGGGCGTCCAGCAGGTGGTCGAGCTCCTCGTCGGTGAAGTCGCTAAGCTCGGCATCGTCGAGTGGCGAGAACGACGCGTCGGAGGTGCGGTCGTCTGCATGGGAGCGCGAGGACGAGCGGGGGCGGTTACGGGTTGGCATGGGAGGCAGAGCGCGTGTGGAAAAACAGCGAGCGCAGATACAGGCGAAGTACGAATGCTATGGCAGGCGCGGTTGCTTCCGTCTGGGGAGCAGCGGCCCTACGGTCTCCGTTTCGGTGACGACGTACTGCACCGGCACATCATGGTCATCCGACGGTACGGTGTCGACAAGGCAGGCGTCGAATGCAAGCGCGAGGGTGTCGGCGTTGTTCAGGTCAGCCAGAAAGCGATCGTAGAACCCGCCGCCGTGTCCAATGCGGTGGCCGCGCCGATCCACACCGAAAGCGGGTACAATCACGAGGTCAATGGCACTGGGGGCAACGCGGGGGCCGTCTATCGGCTCGCGCAGGCCCCACTGGTTTTCAACAAGGGCATCGGGATCGGTGAAGGTGCGTGCCTCCATATCGGGCTGCCCGGCTACAAAACTGGTGACCACGGGGAGCACCACGGTTTTACCTGCGGCCTGGCACCACCCAATGAGCGGACGCGTGTCGACTTCGCCGCGGTCGAGCGCGGGCCAGTATAGATGCACCACATCGGCACGATGCAGCGCCGGGTGTACCTGAGCACGAGCGCAGATGCGTCGGCTCCGTGCCCCATGAGGGACCGGAGCAAGGGCCTTGCGGTACGCGTCGAAGGCCTTACGCAACGTCGTTTTCGAAATAGAAGCCATGGCATTCAAATCACAATTTCACGGGCTAAGCTAAACGTCCATGCTATGACTTTTGTTACGAGTCTACCTATTTTACCGCTGTAAAACGTACCTTCATGCGCTATGTCCAGCACCCCTCCTAACGCGTCCGACGCTGCATCCTCCCAGACCCGGCTGGATGCGTTTAATGCGTACCGCGACCAGATGAACGAACGCATTTTGGAAGGCACCAACCACCTGGGCATCAAACGCTTCTTCCGTCTTGATGATGCCGCTTACGACGATGGCGCGCTGCCAGGCGAGACGAAAGAGCTGCTCGGGCTTGTAGCCTCGGCGGTGCTGCGGTGCAACGACTGCATCGACTATCACCTGCAGCAGTGCGTAGACGCCGGGTGGAGCGACGAAGAACTGCTTGATGCTCTGAACGTGGCGCTCGTCGTAGGCGGTTCCATCGTCATCCCTCACCTGCGCCATGCGGTGGAAACGATTGATTTACTGCGTAGCCGTGAACAAGCAGACAGCTAACGCATTCTTACCCGATGCTTGCAATACTGGAGCAGGTGCCGCGCAAGATGCGGCATGCCGCGCTCCATTCGGCCTGCGAATGTATCCCAGACCGCGCCCTGACGTATGTTTGAAAGTCTGTCCGACAAATTAGATAGCGCCCTGAAGTCCGTTACAGGGCAAGGGCGTATCAACGAGCTAAACATCGCCGAGACGATGCGCGAGATTCGCCGCGCGCTGCTCAACGCCGATGTCAATTACAAGGTGGCGCGCGACATTACCGACCGCGTGAAGGAGAAAGCCACCGGCGACGAGGTGCTGCAGTCCGTTACGCCGGGCGAGCAGCTTACCAAGATCGTGTACGACGAACTCACGCGCGTGCTGGGTGGCGAGCACGTCGGGCTCAACATGGCCGACCACCCGCCCACCGTGATTCTGGTGGCCGGGCTGCAGGGCTCTGGCAAGACCACGTTCGTGGCAAAGCTGGCCAAGCACTTGCGCTCCAAGGGCCATGCGCCCCTCCTGGCGGCTGCGGACGTCTATCGTCCCGCAGCAGTCGACCAGCTCCGCACCCTGGCCGACCAAGTCAGCGTGCCGGTCTACTCTGTCGAAGACAACGGCAAGATCGTGCAAGATGCGGTGCGCGTGGCCGATGAAGCCGTGGCGCACGCCAAGCAGAAAGCCCGCGACGTCGTTATCATCGACACGGCGGGCCGGATGCATGTTGACGAGGCGATGATGAAAGAGGTCGCCGACATCAAAGGCGCCGTTGATCCCAACGAGATCCTTTTCGTTGTGGATAGCATGACCGGCCAAGACGCGGTCAACACCGCCAACGAGTTCAACGAGCAGCTCGACTTCGACGGCGTGGTGCTTACCAAGCTCGATGGCGACACGCGAGGCGGCGCTGCCCTCTCGATTCGTACGGTGGTCGAGAAGCCCATCAAGTTTGCCTCCACCGGCGAGAAGCTCGATGCGCTCTCGGAGTTCTATCCCGACCGCATGGCCCAGCGCATTCTGGGTATGGGCGATGTCGTTTCATTTGTGGAGCGCGCACAAGAACAGTACGACGAAGAGCAGGCCCAGCAGCTCAAGCAGAAGATCAAGTCCGACGACTTTGATCTGCAAGATTTCTACGACCAGCTGCAGCGCATCCAGAACATGGGGTCGATGAAAGACCTCATCGGCATGATTCCGGGCGTGGGCTCCCAGATGAAAGACCTGGACCTGGACGAGGATGCGTTCAAGCACATCGAGGCGATGATCCTGTCCATGACCCCCGAAGAGCGCGCTAACCCGCAGATTCTGAACGGCACGCGCCGTCGTCGCATTGCCAGAGGCAGCGGCGTAGAAGTGCGCGACGTCAATCAGCTCATCAAGCAGTTTCGCGACATGAAGAAGATGATGAAAACCATGTCGAAGCTGACCGGGCAGGGCCGCTCGATGGACATGAAGAAGCTCATGGGCCGGTTTGGTGGAGGCGGAAGCAGTCCGTTCCCTGGGTAACCCACGCAGTATGCCCAAATATGGGGCGGCACGCCCCTGCTTTGCATCCCCCATGCGGCGGTGCCCCCTACGAGCCTGCACGCCCAACTACTGTTACATTTGGAGGCGCTAATGCCTCCCCAACACCCGTTGTTTTTTTCGATTAACCCCGATACGTACCTGTGTCCGTTAAACTTCGCATGCGCCGAATGGGGCGCAAAAAGATCCCTGTGTTTTCCATTGTAGCCACCGACTCGCGCAATGCGCGTGATGGCCGTTATATCGAAGACCTGGGGCGTTACTACCCGCTGGAACAGCCCGCCACCGTGCAGGTGGATGAAGAGCGCGTGCTCTACTGGCTCGAAAATGGTGCGCAGCCGAGCGATACGGTGCGTAGCCTCATTAGCAAGCGCGGCCTGATGCTGCACCATCACCTCAAGAAGAAAGGCAAGTCGCCCGAACAGATTGCCGAGGCGGTGGATGAGCACATTCAACGCCTGGAAGAGAAGGGCGAAGACATCAAAATGACTGCTGAGATGCGTCGCGCCCAGGCCATTGAGGAAGAGCGCGAGCGCGCCGCTGAGCTTGAAGAGCAGCGCCGTAAAGAAGAGGAAGAGCGTCGCAAAGCCGAGGAAGAAGCTAAGGCCAAATCCGAAGCGGAAGCCAAAGCGAAAGCCGAAGCCGAAGCGGAGGAAGCCGAGGCGTCGGAAGAAGACGCCGACACTGCTGAAGCCGACACGGCCGAAGTAGAGGCGGCTGATGATTCCGAAGCAGCTGAGGCCACCGACGAAGACGCCGCCGACGAAAGCGACGACACCCCGAAGTCGGATGCGTAACGCCACCCCGCCCAACCATTCCGCTGGCGCCGATACGCCGCCTACCGACACGCTCGTGCAGGTAGGCCGCGTGGGCAAGCCCCACGGCCTCGACGGTACCGTGAAGGTCATTCCTGTATCGGACGACCCCGGCCGGTTTGCCACCTTCGACACGGTGTACGTAGGGCGCGATGCCGAGCGTGCTCGTGCCCATGCCGTACGCGACGTGCGGTTTCAGCCACACAAGAAGGGCACCACGGTGCTCCTCTCGCTCGAAACCGCAACCGATCGCAACGACGCCGAAGCGCTGCGTCGCCTCGATGTGTTCGTGCCCGAGTCGGTCTTTACGCTGGATAGCGAAGAGCGCTTTGTGCACGACCTGGTCGGCTACGCCGTCTACAGCGGCGAGGAGCGCGTGGGCACGCTTACGGAAGTGATGACGCTCCCGGGGCCCGATGCCCTCGTCATTGAAACGAATGAGGGCTACGACGCGCTCGTGCCTTTTGTGGAGGCATTCGTGCCTCGCATTGATGACGATGCCCAGCGTATCCACCTGAACCCCGTCGAGGGGCTGCTGGATGCGAATGCGCCCGGTGCCCCGAATACGCCGCCCGACGACCTCCGATAGCCTCGCGCGTTGAACAGCCTCGCGTTTTGAACGAGGTCTGCTGCCATGCACATTGACATCATCGCTGCCATTCCCGACTTGGTACGCGAGCCGCTGCGGCATAGCATCGTAGGGCGCGCGCAAGACGACGGGCACGTGAGCATCACGGTGCACAGCTTGCACGACTTTGGGGTAGGCAAACACCGCCAGATTGACGACTATCCCTTTGGCGGGGGCGCGGGCATGGTGCTCAAGCCCGAGCCGCTCGTGCGCGCTATCGAAGCGTGCCAGTCCGACGGCAGCGCCGACGCGGTCGTCTACCTGACGCCCGACGGCACTCCGCTGAAGCAGACGCACGCCAACCAGCTGTCGATGCATGAGCATCTCATTCTGGTGGCTGGACATTACAAAGGCATTGACCAGCGCGTGCGCGACCACTTTATCACCCACGAACTCTCGATTGGTGACTATGTACTGAGCGGCGGCGAGCTGCCTGCGCTCGTTCTGGTGGATGCGGTGGTACGACTCGTGCCTGGCGTACTGGGCGATGCATCCTCGGCACTTACCGATTCGTTCCAAGATGGCCTGCTGGATGCTCCGGCTTACACGCGTCCGGCGGTCTTTCGCGGCCACGAGGTGCCCAGCGTGCTCCGCTCGGGCAACCACGCCCGCATTGAAGCCTGGCACGACGAGCAGCGTCTCGAAAAGACGCGCACCCGCCGCCCCGATTTGCTGAACAACGACGACATCGAAGCGCCGCCCTCAACCGCTGAGGACGCTGCGTCTTCTACCAACTAACGTGTTGTATCCGCAGAGTGATGCCCAATGCGCATGCTGCGCCCGGGCATCCCACTGCATTCGTATTGTTTAACCTTGAAACTTCCTAAGACCATGGCCACCAATCTGCTTGACATTGTTGAAGCAACGCAACTCAAAGATGACCTGCCCGAGTTTGGGCCCGGCGACACGGTCGTCGTGCACCTGCGCGTGGTGGAAGGCGACAAAGAGCGCATCCAGAAGTATGAAGGCGTAGTGATGCAGAAGCGTGGAAGCGGCTCGAATGCTACCTTCACCGTACGCAAGATTTCCAGCGGCATTGGCGTGGAGCGTATCTTTCCGGTGCACTCGCCGCGCATTGCTCAGATTGATGTGAAGCGTCAGGGCCACGTGCGCCGCGCTCGCCTCAACTACCTGCGCGACCGTACCGGTAAGTCGGCTCGCATCCGCGCGCGTAAAACGAACTAACGGCACGCCGCCCTCTGCTCGGCCCGCGATAGCTTCTGTACGCAATAGCTCTGGTGTATGCCCACCCGCATTGCCCTTTGGGACGACGCGCCCGCTCACGCCCTCATTGGCGGACTGCTGGCGCAAGACGACGTCGATTTTGCGATTGAGCGCCATCGGCCCGAGGTGTGCACCGCCCGCGTGATGCAAGACGAGGTGGACATCGCGCTTGTGCCTACGTACCTGGCGCTGCAGGGCCACGACGGCTTCGACGCGGTGCCTGGTATGGGGCTGTCGTCGTGGCAGTACCCGTTTGCTCGGCTTGTGTGGAGCGGCGGGCTGCAGGCATTCCCAGAGACGGTCGCCTACCCGCGGTCGCGCGTCACCGAGCGCTTCGTAGCCCGCGTGGTGATGCACGAGCACTACGGCGTAGACCCCGAGTTCATCGCGGTGGACACCGATGACCCTGCTGCTCTGCATCAGACCGATGCCGACGCCGCGCTCATCGTGGGTCCACAGGGTGCGCACTACGACGCGGGCGACGCCTTTACGATGGACCTGGGCCGCGAGTGGTACGAGCTCACCAACTATCCGATGGTGTGGGGGCTCTTCGTCATGAAGCGTGGACGCGCCACCACGGCGCTTGTAGAGGCCATGATGGCTGCCGGACAGCATGCGAAAGCACATCGTTCCGACTGGATCGAACAGGAAAATCCGCCCGAGGCGCTGCGCGAGTTCTACACCGACGATCTGCGCACTGGCATCGGGCGTCTCGAACGCGCCAGCCTCACCGACTTCCGCACGTATCTGTTTTACTACAACGTAGCAGACGAAATCCCCGACATGCCGTTCGTGTCGGAAGATCCCGACAGCGCTCGCGAGGAGGACGACGATCCCGAAGAGGCCGACGGCGATGCGCCCCATGGTGACGGGGCTCCGCAACCTCCAACTCTTACGACCTAACGCCTCGTGGAGCGATGCTTCTGTTCTGCCTTCTTCTCTCGACCCCTTCGCGCTTATGAGTAGCGGCGTACGCACCCTCGACCGGAATAAGAAAGCCCGGCACGAGTACTTCATCGAAGATACGATCGAAGCCGGCGTTGCGCTAACCGGCTCCGAGGTCAAGTCGGCCAAAGATGGCAAGGCCAGCCTCGACGGCACCTACTGCTCGCTCGATAACCGGGGCGAGATGATGATGCACAATGCGTATATCAAGCCGTATAAGCAGGCCAGCCACTTCAACCACGAGCCGCGCCGCTCGCGCAAGCTGCTGATGCACCAGCACGAACTGGAGCGCTGGGCCGAGGCAGCAGCACAGAAAGGCTACACCATTGTGCCGCTGGAGCTGTACGTGCGCGACGGCTGGATCAAGGTCAAGATCGGGCTGGCCAAGGGCAAAGACGTACGCGACAAGCGCCAGACGGTGAAAGAGCGCGAGTCGAAGCGTAAGCTACGTGACATCAAACATGAGTTTAACCGCTAACCGATAGCGCTTCCCTGACGTATCCGCCCATCATCGGGCGTGCGGATGCCCGAGGCGCGTTGCACTGCCGCATCCTACCCACTTGCCTGTCCCTTCCCCATGGGCTTCCCCCCTGTAGACGACCAACTCGCCGTGCTCATGCGCGGTGTTGCCGACCTCGTTCCCGAAGACGCGCTTCGCAAGAAGCTGGAACACTCCCGCAAAACCGGTACGCCGCTGCGCGTGAAGTTGGGCTGCGACCCGAGTCGTCCCGACTTGCACTTGGGGCACACCGTGGTGCTGCGCAAGCTGCGTCAGTTTCAGGACCTGGGGCATCAGGCGGTGCTCATTGTGGGCGACTTTACCGGCATGATTGGCGATCCCAGTGGACGCGATACGGAGCGCAACTTGAATACCCGCGAGCAGGGGACAGAAAATCTCAATGGCATTCGGGCCCAGTTAAAGCAATTTCTGTATTTTTCAGGTGAGCAGGCTGCCATTGTGGTGGACAATGCCGATTGGACTGAGCCCATGTCCTATATTCAGTGGTTGCGCGATGTGGGCAAATACTTTACCGTCAATTATATGATCGCCAAAGAGTCGGTGCGTCGCCGTC
>CAJXLX010000101.1 GCA_913056335.1 uncultured Rhodothermaceae bacterium | reverse complement strand
ACAACGAGCTCAACACCGATGAAATCGCCATGCTCCGCAAGCGCCTGCAGCCGTGGCATCCCGATCTCGATGAAGAAGCCATCGACGACGTCATCCGGACTGCGCTGCGCGTCTACGCCGATGCTGACGAAGACCTCATTCAGCACGTGGTCGAAACGCTCAAGCAAGCGCTCCCCGATGTCCAGCTTCTGGCCGTGCTCGACGACATCTACTGCATGGCCCGCGCCGATGGCCCCGTCACCAGCGCCGAAGAGTCGCTTATCGATACGCTCGGCGCCGCGTGGGACGTGCAGGTGCGCCTGTCGCCCCGCTGCAAGTAAGTCCGAGAGCAGCAGCGTCTGCAAGCACATATGGGGTAGGGGGAAGCAGAGCAGAGCGCCCAATGCAACAGTCCCATCACAACCCCTGCGGGGCGGATCGCCGCACTGAAGCCGTGCGTTGGTCGTTAATGATCGTGCCTCTCCCCAAAAATCCTCGCAGGCCCCTATGTCTTGGATCCACACCCTGGCCACCCACGCGGCCACACGCTGGGTTGCTGGCGGACTCTTGGCCGCAGGCGGATGGGCGCTCTATCAAACCGCCACCGCCCAAACGACGGCACCCTCCGATGCCGACCCCATGCCAGTCGAGCATCGCACATCCCCACCTGTCGAAGCAGTGCCAGCACCGTCCACTGAAAACGGCACCGCCCATACCTTTCGCACCGAGGCATCGTCCCCCGATCCCACTCGCATCGAGGCGTTGGTAACCGATCGCGTACGCGCCGAGCGCAACCACCTGTGGCGCGTGGCAGCGTGGGGCAGCGCGAACATCGTAGGCGGGCTTGCCCTGCAACAGGCCGCCGATCCCACCGATACCCGCGCCTTCGGATTCCAATCGGCAGTCTGGGGCGCGGTCAACGTAGGTATTGCCGCAGTCGGTCTCATCAACTCGCGCGACCGACCGACCACCTGGCGAAACGCCATCGATGCCGAACGCCGGTACCACGATATCTTGCTGGCCAACCTCGGACTCAACGTAGGCTATGCCAGCGTGGGCACCGCCATGATCGTAGCCAGTGCGTACGACGTAGACCGGGCCGCCGCGTGGCGGGGGCACGGCAGCGCGCTCATCCTGCAAGGCGCAGGTCTGCTCGTGTTAGACGCCATTGCGTGGCTCGGATCCCGAGGGCGCATCGTCGACTTCCTCGGCATGCCCGGGGACCTCGCGGCCCGACCCTTGCCAGTGGGTGGAGCGCTCACCTGGCGTTTCTGAGTCATCCGGATCAAACCCGTCGGGGCGTTCCGGGCCGAGATCAGACATAGAGCCGCCCCCAAAGCCGCCGCTTCCAAACCCCACCCCGTACTGCACGCTCATGGAGCCGGTCTCCAACTTGTGCTTAAAGCGCTTCACCACAAAGCGACGGATGAGGCGGCGCGTGGGGGGTACCAGCCCCAAAAAGCCCACGACATCCGTAAGCACGCCCGGCGTAACGAGAAGGGCCCCCGCCACCAGAATAATCACGCCCTCCACAATCTCATTGCCCGGCAATCCGCCCTGGCCCAAGCGCGTATTTAGCTTCTTCCACGTCGACGCCCCTTCGCGGCGCGCCAGATAGCCACCCAGCACGCCTGTCACCAGAATGAGTGCTACCGTGGGCCAGAAGTCAATGAGCTGCTCCACCTGAATAAAGAGCATGAATTCGATGGCGGGCAGAAGCAGAAACAGCAGAACAATACGAAAAAGCATACGGCACGCAGCAGCAAGAAAACGGGACATCACGACGCAGCCCAATTAGGCTGCGGGGCGTTGCATCCCCCTAAACACACGCATTGGCACGAAGGATTCAACGTCCGCTCGCATTCCTACCACATAGATACATGAACAGGCGGATGACGAAACGTATTGCCATTATCGGAGCGGGCGCGGCCGGACTCACCGCGGCGTGGCGCCTGCGCAACGCGCCATGCGAGGTGCAGGTGTTTGAAAAGAGCCGTGGATACACCGGGCGCGCAGCCACCCGCAGTCACGGCACCGTGCGCTACGACTTCGGCGCCAACTACATCACGGGTCCGCCCGCCCGCATCCGCCAGCTGCTTACCGATACGCTGCCCCATGACGCCCTTGCCACCATCGACCCGCCCGTGTGGACCTTCGGTAAGCAGGGCAATCGCGAGCCGGGCGACCCAGAGTCCAACGCCGCACCGCGCTGGACGTATGCCCGTGGCATCAACACACTCGGTAAGCTGCTGGTTGAAGAGGGCACCCTGTCGGTGCAGCGCACCACACGCATCCACCACCTCACGCGCACAAACGGGGCATGGCATGTGCATCCCGAACAGGGGGAGGCCCAGGGGCCGTTCGATGCGGTGCTGTGCACGCCGCCTGCACCGCAGATCGCATCTATGCTGCAGCAGAGTACGGCGGATGCAGACCATGAGGCGCACCTCCAGCAGTGCATCGCAGCCTTGGAGGCCGCCACGTACGCGCCGCAGTTCGCCTACGTGTTCGGACTCGCCGCGCCGCTCCAGCGCCCCGAGCCGTTCCACGCGCTCTTGAATATCGACCGTGCGCATCCCATTGCCTGGATGAGCATCGAAGACGACAAGCCCGGCCGCGTGCCCAGCGGACAGTCGGTCGTAAGCGCGCAGATGAGCCCGGCATGGACTACCGAGCGTGTCGACGACGATCCGGCGGCCTACACCCCCACCGTGCACGCGCTGGCTGCAGACGTGCTGGGCGTTCCCCTACAGCCGCTGGCATGGACGGATGCGCATCGCTGGCGCTACGCCGCCCCTACCGAGGCCGCCCCCGACGCTCCACTCGACGCGGCGCATGAGGTGGGGCTCTACTTTGCGGGCGATTATCGCGTGGGCAAAGGCCGTGTGGCGCTGGCTATGGATAGCGGCTGGACGCAAGCCGAGCGCATCCGGGTGGTTATTGAGCCACGCTAAACAGATACGCGCCGTGTCTCTACTACGCCGCATGCCGTTCCACAAAATACTTCTCCTCGTGGATGCGCTCATCGGGGAGGCCGGCCCGGGTGCCAATGCCCTGCGCCTTATCGATCATCTGCGGGTGGCCGCAGGTGTACAGGGCGGTGTCGCGCAGCGGAAAGCCGGATGCATCCCAATACTTGCGGAGCACATCCTCAACACGTCCACGCTCGCCCGTCCAGCTGGGCTGCTCGTGCGGGCGGCTTACGGTGGGCACATACGTGATGGCGCTGTGCTCGGCGGCATATGCGGCCATTTCGCGGCGGTAGCGGCCCAACTCATCGGCGTAGCTGCCGCCGTGGATCAGCAGGAAGCGGTCGTTGCGGCGCTCGGCAGCGGGCGTATCCAGCCAGGTGCGTAAGATGCTGAGGTACGGCCCCACACCCGTAACGGTGGCGGCCATGACGTGGTGGTGCACATCGGTATCAAGCACGAAGCGGCCCACGATTTTGCGGCGCATCCAGAGCGTTGCGCCGGGCTGCAGCGTCCACAGACGCGAGGTGAGCTGCCCGTCGTCAACGCGCTCCAGGTAGAACTCCAGGTGCGTATCCCCAGGCGTGCCGATGACCGAGTACGGACGCAGCAGCGGGCGCGGCTGGTCGGCGGGGGCAAGCCCGAGGGTAGCATACTGGCCAGGCGTGAAGGAGATCGGTTCGTCGGCCTCCACATGGAGCACGCCGACGTCGTCGGTAAAGCGTTCCCAGCGCGTGAGGGTGAGGCGGAGGTAGCGTTCGGGGTTGAGGTCGGGCATAGGAAGAGCAGGATCTGGCGCGGTGAGAGCCCAGTGAGCACGGGGGCTTATGCCTCCAAGAGCCGCTGAATGACATCCTGCGTGGAGACACCGTCGGCCTCCGCATTAAAGTTGGTCACGATGCGATGGCGCAGCACAGGGAGAGCGATGCGGCGCACATCCTCTTCGAGCGGGGTGGCGCGTCCATCGAACGCCGCCAGCGCCTTTGCGCCCAAGATGAGGTATTGAGAGGCGCGTGGTCCGGCACCGTACTCCAGGTAGTCGCTCACGTACTGCGGCGCGCGCTCGGTGTTGGGGCGCGTTTGCGCCACCAGGCCCACAGCATACTCGATGAGATTGTCCGTCACTGGAAGCTGACGCACAATCTGCTGGTAGCGAATGACCTCCTCGGCAGTAAGGACGGGCTCGGCTTCAGGAAGCGCATCGGCGGTGGTGGTGCGCACCACGTCGACCTCCTCTTGAAACGAGGGATAGTCGAGCCACAGGTTCAGCATGAAGCGGTCGAGCTGTGCCTCGGGCAGCGGGTACGTGCCCTCTTGCTCAATCGGGTTCTGCGTGGCAAGCACAAAGAACGGCGCGTCGAGCGGTCGCGTCTGGCCACCCGCGGTAACGTGGCGCTCTTGCATGGCCTCGAGCAGCGCAGCCTGTGTTTTGGGCGGCGTACGGTTGATCTCATCCGCCAGTACAATGTTGGCGAAGATGGGGCCCTGCACAAACTCAAAGTGGCGCCGCCCGTCGTCGGTCTCCTGAATGATGTCGGTCCCCGTAATGTCGCTCGGCATCAGGTCGGGCGTGAACTGGATGCGGCTAAACGACAGGTTCAGTGCGCGCGACAGGGTGCGCACCAGGAGCGTTTTGGCGAGGCCAGGCACGCCCACCAGCAGCGTGTGGCCCCGGGCAAAGAGGCTGGCGCACACCTGTGTGATGATGGCATCTTGCCCCACAATGACGCGGCTGATTTCGTTGTGGAGACGGTCGTACGCGTCGCCTACTTCAGCAACAGCATCAGCAGGGGCGTCGGTATCAACAGGCGAGGCCGAGGAGGTAGACATACAGGCAGGGAACTGGGTCAGGAAACGGTACGAGCAAGGCGGGCGTGGCGTGTGCAGCGGGGGACCCGTTACTGCGCGGCCATGATGTCTTCTGGATTCTCAACCATGACTTGCACGTAGACCTCTTCTCGTTTTTCGGCGAGCCACTCTTCAAGTACGCGGGTTTGTTTTTCTTGCAGAGCAAACTGGCGGATCCGCTCGTAATCCATATCCAGGTTGACGCGATGCTCGGGCGTGCGCCGATGCAGTTGCACGATATGGTAGCCCCGGTCGCCATCGAGCAGACGCACGCGATTGGGCTCGCTCACGTCGCCGGGCTCCAAGCCGCGCAGGCTCTCTTGCCACGAGGCGCTCAGGCGATCCAGCACCAGGTCGGGCATACCAGAGCGCGGATCGAGCACGCGCCCGCCCATCTCGGCACTGCGCGTTTCTTGCGAGTGGCGGCTGGCCATGCGGGCAAATGACTGGTCGTGGTTGAGGACCGAGTCGCGCACGGCGCTGAGGTACTCAACAGCCGCGTTTTCGTCGGAGCCGCGGGGGTCGACCCGGATGAGAATGTGGTTGAGGTCGACGGTGTTGCCGCTCCGTTCGTTGACGCGCACAATGTGGTATCCGGTGTGGGTGGGATTGTAAAAGGGCTGCGACACCTCGCCAATGTCGATGCGCGAGGCGACCGCTGCAAACTCGGGTACAAAGTCGTTCACGTTAATGTCGCTGATGCGCCCGCCCTGGCTTCGCGAGCCGGGGTCTTCGGAGAACTGCTGGGCCATCTCTTCGAACTCGGCGCCTCCGGTAACGATGGAGTCGCGGATGGTGGTAATGATTTCTTCGGCTTCGGCGCGGGCGTCTTCAGTGGGCTGCGGGTAGCGTACGATGTGCGAGAGGCGCACCGAGGCAGGAAGGACCGGGAGCTCTTCCTCGGGGATCTGGCTGAACCATTCCTCGATCTCAGAAGGCGTGATGCGCACGCGGTTCAGGCGCTGCTGGCGCACGCGCTGTGCGAGCATCTGGTCGCGAAAATCTTCGCGGAGCGACTCGCGCAGTTCGGCAGGGGTCTGGCCATACGCCTCGGTGAGGGCCTCCTCGCCACCGGCCTGTTGAACCATCTGCTGAATGCGGCGATCGAGCTGCGCATCCACCTGCTCATCAGGAATCGTGATGTTCGTGTCGCGCCGGGCAATCTCTGTCATCACGCGCTGGTTGATGAGCTGGTCGAGCCCTTCGCGCCACAGTTCCGGGGTCACGTCGTTCTGCTGTCCCTGCTGTTGAACCAGCGTAGTGGCAATCTGGTCGACCTCGGACTTGAGAATCACATCCGAGTCGACGACGGCAACCACCCGGTCGACCAGGTTTTGGTTGTTCTCGTGCGATTGCGCGTGGGCGTCTACACCCACCAGGCACAAGCCGATCAAAAGTGCAGAAGCGAAAAGCGAGCGTAGCATCATGAAAAACCAGAACGTCTATGCAAAAGAGAAGGTCGCGAACCAAAGGCTATAAGGGCCTTGTGTTCGTACCGAAGTACAAAAAGCGGGTGGTTCTTGAGCGGGGGCTGCGCGCAGCATGCAAAAGGAGGCCAGCACCAGTCACAAGAAGCTTACTCGGCAGTGGTCGTATCGTTACCGGCGGGCGCAGAGAGATGCACATCGAGCGCCCCACGGGCCTCTGCTTCGTTACGTAGCCGTTGAACCTCGCGTGCATACATCTGTTTCCGCGACTGCGTGCGCAGGTGGCGCTCAATCTGAGGGGCAACCCACTCCAATTCAGGCTCTTGGCCCGCCTCAATGCGCTCTACCAAGTGTAACACGTGGTGCCAGTCATCCCCGTCGACCGTAGTCACCTCGCCGGTCTCCATGTCAGACACGCGGTCGCGGAGCGTGGGGGCGTCGGCGATGCGCTGACGCTCGGGATAGAAGCGCATCCCTACCGCACAGGCCCGTTCGGGGTCTACGGCATCGCGTTCGCACACGGTGCTCCAGGCCTGGGGGGCGTTGCGTAGTTCAGACGCCAGCGTGGTGGCGGTGGCGTCGTCAGGTACGCGTAGGTGGCGGAGCTGTAGGTACGGTTCGCGAAGACGCAGGCGGTCGCGGTTGCGCTCGAAGTACTGCGTGACGGCCTCCCGGCTGGGCTCTACCTCTGCCGCTTCGTAGATGCGACTTGTGAGCGCATTGATGAGGACCGACCGCCGCTGCTCGCGCAACTGTCGCTGCACATCGGACTCACTTTCCAGGTTGAGGCGCTCGGCCTCATTCAGCAGCAGCGTGCGCGTGACCCACTGCTCTACGATCTGACGCCGTGCCTCAACCGTGTCGCCCCCCACCGCGATCGACTCCAGGGCATCGCTGAGCTCGGCCTCTGTCAGGTACGTATCGCCGATGCGGGCGGCATACGGTTCGCTGGGCGACTCGTCTGTGCATCCTGCTATCATGCAGCACAGCACAACGACACTGAGAAGACGCATCATGGGCAGGTGCGTGACAGGCAGGGACGTCATATACAAAGAAGGCGGAGACGTGTAGGCTCAGGGCTGGTAGGTGGCGTGTTGCTCGCGTAGGCGCTGCGGAAACAGGTGGGCATCGTACCGGGTCCGCAGCCGTTCTACGTAGGCCTGTTCGCGGCTGCTGGAGGGAGATGCTGCTGTAGCGGTGTTGCCTGGAGAAGCAGACGACGTATCGGTCCATACCGAGTCTTGCATCAGCTCAAAGACAAGCAAGCCGTCGGTAAAGGCAGTGAGTTCGTCATCCAGCGACGCCTGTTGGCGAGTCCAGGTCACGGCCGCATAGTCTAAACGGCGCTGGTCGACCCATTCGTACAGGGCATCGTCCAGGGCCGACCCACGCAGATCGCCGTGGGCCTGCAGGTACGTCTCGAAGTCAGGCGTGCGCAGCGTATCGGGACCCACAACAGCCAGGGCGGTGTCGGGCGCACTGCGCGGCGCGCCGGCCACGGGGCGGGACCAGTCGCTGATGCCGAGTGCCTGCTCCACGGCGCTGGTGTCGATCGTGGTGGCGATGGTGTCGCGGAGCGAAGCATACAGCGCCTCGCGGCGCGCTTCGGTGCGGGGCAGGTCGTCAAGGCGCTCGCGAAAGGTGGCTTCGGCCTCGCTGTCTGAGGGAAGCGGCTCGACCTCGCGGCGCTGAATCAGGTAGAAGCCGTGGTCCAGGGCCACCACCTCAGAGATGGCGCCGTCGCTGTCGAGCGGGCGCACGGCGTTGCGAAAGGCAGGCGGCACGTACTGGTCGATGGAGAGCCAGCCGAGCTCGCCGCCGTTTTCGGCCGTGCGGGGGTCGTCGGAGTGGGCAATGGCCGCCTCGGCAAAGGCGGTACTGTCGGGCGAGAGGGCGGCGGCCAGCGAGTCGATGGTGGCGCGGGCGGACTCGCGGGCTTCCGGGCTGGCGTCATCGGGACGGATGTGCAGGTGGGCGATCCGCGTGCGAGGGAGCCGCGGCTGGCGGTCGAGCACGTCGATGAGGTGGTATCCGAACGGCGTGCGCACGACGGTGGGCGGCGCATCAGTTGGATGCTGGTACATGGCGTCTTCGTACGGACCCACGAGCTGCCCGGTACTCAGGTAGCCCAGATCGCCCTCGAATCCGCGCTGGCCTTGCTGGGACGCGGAGGGATCGTCGGATTCGGCGCGCGCCAACTCGGCAAAGTCGGCTCCGTTGATCACCGAGTCGCGCAGGGTCTGAATGCGTGCATGCGCCTGCATGGTGTCTTCGGGCGCGGCCTCTTCCTCCACCCGAATGAGGATGTGGCGGCTGTGCAATTCGTGCATGCGGCGTGCAAGCAGTGTGTCCAAAACAGGCCCCATAACATGCGCATTCATAAACATAGGGCGCGCTCGCTCGCGGGTGTACGTCGCAATCTCGCGGCGGATACTGAGCTGCTCCGCGTATCCGGCCTGGGTGGCCTCGTGGACTTTCAGCTGGTAGTTGAGGTACTGGTTCAAAAACGTGAGCAGGGCCTGGGTGGTGTCGGTCGGCGTATCCTCAACTTGCTGGCGCTCCCACGCAGCGCGTAGCTCGTCGTAGTGAATGGCCTGGCCATTGAACTGGGCGACCGGCGGCGGAGCGGGCTGCGTAGAGGACGAGAGGAGCTGGCACGCACTAAGCAGAAACACAGTGGCCAGAAGGAGTCCACCGGCTACGACCGAAGACGAAACGGGACGCATAAAATAAGAAATCAGCAAGTGGGCAAAGGGGAAAGCAGGACAGGCCGCATTGCACCAGCCGGGCTTGTGTGAGGCTCTGTTGCATTGCGGCGCATGCGCGGAACTGCCTCCTTGAGGCGGTCTACCATCAACGAAGCATTCGCACGAAGCGGTTGCTTCATCGACTGTTCCACATGCTCTGTTCCCACACCACAGCTCCTGTCCAAATTTATGGCTGATTCCGATTCCTCCGCGCCGGTTCGTGTGCGTTTTGCCCCGAGTCCCACCGGACGTCTGCACATCGGTGGGCTCCGCACCGCGCTCTACAACTATTTGTTTGCACACAAGCACGACGGCGACTTCATTCTGCGCATTGAAGACACCGACCAGTCGCGCTATGTGGAGGAGGCCGAGGCCGACCTGATGAAGGCGCTCTCGTGGTCGGGGCTAAACTACGACGAGGGGCCGGGCACGGGCGGGCCGCACCAGCCCTACTACCAGTCGGAGCGCTCGGGGCTCTACCAGCGTTATGCGCAGCAGCTTATCGATAGTGGGCACGCGTATTACGCCTTTGACACCGAAGACGAAATCGAGGCGATGCGCGAACGCCACGCATCCGACCAGAACCCCTCGCCCGCCTACAACGCTCATACGCGCATGGAGATGCGCAACAGCCTCTCGCTCGATGAGGACGAGGTGCAGCAGCTTCTGGACGATGGCGCCCCCCATGTCGTCCGTCTGAAGATGCCGCGCAACGAAACCGTGCGCTTTGAGGATGAGGTGCGCGGTCCCGTGACCTTTGAGACGCAGGGCCTGGACGACCAGGTGCTCCTGAAATCCGACGGCTTGCCCACGTATCATCTGGCCAACGTGGTCGACGACCATCACATGCGCATCTCACACGTCATTCGGGGCGAAGAGTGGCTGCCGTCAACGCCGAAGCATGTGCTGTTGTACGACGCCTTTGGGTGGACGCCGCCTGCGTTTGCGCATCTGCCGCTCATCATGAGTCCGGAAAGCGGCAAGCTCTCCAAGCGCGACAGCAACGAGCTGGGCATTCCCGTATTTGTGACGGACTATCGCGAGGCGGGCTATCAGCCCGAGGCGCTCATCAACTTCCTGGCGCTCTTGGGGTGGCATCCGGGCGATGAGCAGGAGATCTTTAGCCTGGAGGAGCTCGTGCAGGCGTTTTCGCTCGACCGGGTGGGCGTGAGCGGCGTACAGTTCGATCTCGACAAGCTGAACTGGTACAACGAGCAGTATGTGCGCGCTATGACTGCCGAGGACTTTGCGGAGGCGCTGCGCACACAGCTTAACGAGGAGCATCTGCCCATCACGCACGAGCGCCTGGTGGCCATTGCCGAGCTTACGCAGGATCGCGTTTCGAAAGTCGGTGATGTGCTGACCGAGCACCGCTACTTCTTCGAAGATCCCACCGAATACGACGAAGACGACGT
>CAJXLX010000100.1 GCA_913056335.1 uncultured Rhodothermaceae bacterium | reverse complement strand
TGCCCGAGGCCGTTGCCGTCATGAAGGAGACCTGTCGCCGCATGCTCGGTGAAACGTGGCAGGCTGGCGGCACCCAGATCGAATGGGGCATGGTGCCGTACGATGTGCAGCTGTTGGGCGGCGTGGTGCTGCACCGCGGCAACATCGCCGAGATGAAGACTGGTGAAGGCAAAACGCTTGTTGCCATCTTGCCGCTCTACCTGAATGCTTTGGCCGAACGCGGCTGCCATCTCGTAACGGTGAACCCCTACCTGGCTGAACGCGATGCCGAGTGGATGAAGCCGCTCTTCGAGTTCCACGGCCTGAGCGTCGACGTCATCGACCGCTACGACCCCCACTCCGAAGACCGCCGTGCGGCCTACCAGGCCGACATCACCTATGGTACCAACAACGAGTTCGGGTTTGACTACCTGCGCGATAACTCATTTGTCGTGCGCCCGAACCAGCTCCAGCAGCGCGGGCATCACTTCGCGATTATTGATGAGATTGACTCGGTCCTCATTGACGAGGCCCGCACCCCGCTCATCATCAGTGGCCCCGTGCCCGACCAGGAGAACGACCAGTATCAGGAATGGCGCGACCCGGTCCAGAAGGTTGTGCAAGCGCAGAAGCGCCTCGTCAAGAAGCTGACGCGCGAAGCCAAGGACCTGCTCAAAGCGCGCGACGAAGCGCAAGACGAAGGCAACAAGGGCAAAGCCAACGAGCTGGAAGAAGAGGCCGGGCTGGCCCTCCTGCGGGCCTCGCGCGGCTACCCACGCCTGGATGCGCTCAAGTCGCTCTTGCAAGAGCAGGGCGTAGAACGGCTCCGTCAGAAAACGGAGTACTTCTATCTGCAGGAGAACGCGAAGAACATGCCCTTCGTGGACCAGGAGCTCTACTTTGCGCTCGATGAGAAACAGCGCACGGTCGAGCTCACCGCGAAAGGACGTGAGTACATCGCCCAGATCCGCGGCGAAACCGAGGACCTGTTTGTCCTGCCGGAAGTCGGTCAGGAGATTGCCGAGCTGGAAGACAAGCACGCCGAACGTGTTGCTGAGCTCGAAGCTGAACTTCGCGAGCGCGACGACCTGTCGAGCGAGGAGCGCGACGAGCGCCTCGTGGAGCAGAAGCAGGAGTTGCAGATGGAGCTGCAAGAGCAAAAACGCAGTATCTACAACACATACTCCGAACGAGCCGGGGTGCTGCACGCCATTGAGCAGCTGCTGAAAGCGTTCACGCTCTATGAGCGCGACATGGAGTACATTGTGCAGGATGGCAAGGTGCAGATCGTTGACGAGCATACCGGACGTGTGCTCGACGGACGCCGCTACTCGCAAGGCCTCCACCAGGCCATCGAGGCTAAGGAGGAGGTCGAGGTGCAGTCGGCTACGCAGACGTACGCGTCGGTCACGCTGCAGAATTACTTCCGCATGTACGATAAGCTCTCGGGTATGACCGGTACCGCCGAGACCGAGGCTGAAGAGTTCGGCGAAATCTACAGCCTCGATGTGGTCGTGGTGCCCACCAACGAACCCATCCGCCGCGACGACAAAGACGACCTGGTCTTCCGCACGCGCCGCGAGAAGTACGACGCTGTTGTTAATAAAGTCAAGAAATACAACGAGAACGGGCAGCCGGTTCTGGTAGGAAGTGCCTCCGTTGAGGTCTCCGAGCAGATCAGCCGTATGCTCAAGCGCGAGGGGCTGCGCCACAATGTGCTCAACGCCAAGCAAGACCGCGCAAAGCAAGAGTCCCAGGTCGTGGCCGAGGCCGGCCAGAAAGGCGCCATCACCATCGCTACAAATATGGCCGGGCGCGGGACCGACATCAAAATTAGCGACGAGGTGCGCGAACTGGGCGGCCTCGCCATCATCGGCTCCGAACGACACGAGAGCCGACGCATCGACCTGCAGCTTCGCGGACGTGCGGGCCGCCAGGGCGATCCGGGCGAGAGCCAGTTCTACGTCTCGCTCGAAGACGACCTCATGCGCATGTTTGGCTCCGACCGCGTAGCCAAGATCATGGATCGCATGAATTGGGAAGAAGGGGTCCCCATCACGCACAAGTACATCAACAAGAGCATTAAGCGGGCGCAAAGCAAAGTCGAGCAGAACAACTACGCGATTCGTAAGCGCCAGCTCGAATACGACGATGTGCTGAACGCCCAGCGCGAGGTCATCTACAAACGTCGCCGCCAAGCGCTCACCGGCGAGCGCTTCCACGGACAGATGCTCTCCATGCTGCACGAGCTCTGCGAAGCCATCGTCGCCGAGTACTACGGCGACGGCAACATTGCCGGACTCCGCGAAGAGCTCCTGCGCGTTCTGGCCTTCGACTTCGAGATCGACCGCGAAACGTTCGTGCAACTCGGCGAAGACGGCGTAGCCATGCGCGTCTTCGAGGAAGCCAGCGAGCACTATCAGCAGAAACGGCAGGCCCTGGCTCAGCCGTTTTACGAGCGGCTCAACAGCCTCAAAGAAGAACGAGGCGAGGATACGCCCAATCAGGTGTACGTCGACTTTACCGACGGCCAGCGCCTCCTGCGCGCTGTGGCCGATGTCGAAGATGCGCTCGATACCGACGGCCAAGAGATCAACGACGCCCTCGAACGCAACGCCATGCTGTCCACCATCGACAGCAAATGGACCGACCACCTACGCGAACTCGACGAACTCAAAGAGGGCATCGGCCTGCGCTCCTACGGGCGCAAAGACCCTGTCGTCGAGTACAAGATGGAGGCGTTCGACCTCTTCGCCGACATGATGGAAGAGATCGGCAACGACGTGGTCTCACTCGCTTTCCGGTCGGGCCCTGTCGTGAACGACGCCACCCCGCAAGACAGCACCAGCGAGCCCAAGAGCCGCCTGGACCGCCGCCGCGCCAAAACGCAGCACGACAGCGCCGAACCCTCGTACGGCGTACAAGCCGGACAGGGCGAGAGCGGAGACGGTGCCGCCGAGCGCGACCCGAGCGTCGATAAGCAAGCCCCCGTCACCGTAGCCGATGAGCCCGGACGCAACGACTACGTCAAGGTTCGCAACAACAGCACGGGCGAAACAGTGGAGATGAAGTATAAACACGCCAAGAAGAAAATGAAGCAGGGCTGGTCGCTCATCTCGTAAGCGGTCTCAGGCAGCCATACGGGGCCGTTCGGATGGATCATCTGCAACGGCCCCGTGATTGCGTCCGAAATATGTTGTAGGTTGGAAGCAAAGGGCCGCCGCTGGCCCCGCCGTATCGTCCGCTCCCCGCCTGGCTGCGCGCTGCGTGCAGCTCCGGGCGTCTCGGAGGTCCAGGGCGCGCGTCCCCTCCCGTGTGGATTCCTGATTCCAATGCTGCCCCGGTTCTATGCTTCGATCCTTATACGTCAAGGATTACGCGCTCATCGAAGAGCTTGAGGTTACCTTTGACAGCGGGCTCAACATCATCACCGGCGAAACTGGCGCGGGCAAATCCATCTTGATGGGCGCACTCAGCATGATTCTGGGCGACCGCGCCTCCACCGACCGCCTCCGCGAAGGCGCCAAGAAGGCCATTATCGAGGGCATCTTCGACGAGGCCGATACCCCGCGCATCCGGGCGCTCCTTACCGAGCACACCATCGACACCGAGCCGCTGCCGCGCATCATCTTGCGCCGTCAGCTCACCGAATACGGCAGCCGTGGCTTTATCAACGACACCCCCGCCACCCTCGACGTGATGCGCGGCGTCGCTGCTGAGCTTATCGACCTGCACGGGCAGCACGAGCATCAGTCGCTGCTCAAGGTCGAAACGCACCGCGCCATGATCGACAGCTTCGGCGGGCTGGGCGGGCTCATCGACCAGTACGAGGCGCGCTACCACGAGGTGGATCAGCTTATTCAGGAGCGCACCGAAATGGCCGAGCGCAAGCGCGAGCTCAGCCAGCAGCGCGAACTGTACGAGTTTCAGATCAAAGAAATCGACGAGGTCGATCCCCAGCCCGGCGAGGAAGACGACTTGAAGGCTGAACGCCGTGTGCTTGAGAATGCCGAGCACCTTTACGCCTCTACCTCGCGCCTCTACGACATGCTCTACACCGATGAGCACGCCGTACACGACAAGGTTGTGGTGGTGCGCAATACGCTGCAAGACCTCGCCCGCATCGACCAGACGTTCGAGGAGCAGCTCGACGAGATCAAGTCGGTACAGATTGTGGTGAGCGAGCTCGCCAGCTTTCTGCAGGACTACAACGCACATGTCGAGTTCGACCCCGACCGGCTGCAGCGCATCCGCGAGCGCATTGCCGAGCTGGAGCGTCTGAAGCGCAAGTACGGCGGTACGCTGCAGGCGGTGCTGGAGCATCGCGAGGAGATCGGCGAGAAGTATGCCCTGGCCAACGACTTCTCAGGAGCGCTGGAGCGTCTCACCGAGCAGATTCACGATGCCCGCGCCCGCCTCTCCGACGCCGCCCAGCGCCTCTCCGACAAGCGTAAGGAAGTGGCCACGCGCGTCGAAGACGCTGTGGAGCGCGAGCTGGAGGCGCTGGGCATGCCCGACAGCCAGTTTGAGGTGCGCTTCGAACGCACCGCCGACGCCGACGGCTGGATCACCATCGATGGCACACGCTACCGCGCCTTTCGCCATGGTATCGACCAGATGGCGTTTTACATCTCGACCAACGTGGGCGTGGACCCCAAGCCGCTGGTCCAGGTGGCCTCGGGCGGCGAAATCAGCCGCATCATGTTGGCGCTAAAAACCATTTTAGCCAAGAGCGAGCGTCTGCCCATTCTTGTGTTCGACGAGATCGACACCGGCATCTCGGGCGACATGGCGCGCCGCGTGGGCGAGAGCATGTACAACCTGGCACGCTACCACCAGATCATCACCATTACGCACCTGCCCCAGATTGCGGCCCTCGGCGATGTGCATTTCCGCGTCGAGAAAGAGGTGGTCGACGAGCGCACCCGCAGCACCATCGTGCGGCTAAGCGACGACGAGCAGGCCGAGCAGGTCGCCTCGCTCATCAGCGGCACCGACGTCACTGACGCCGCCCTGACGAACGCCCGCGAACTCATGGACACCCGCCCGGATGCGTAGTGCTGCGTCAATGCTTATTGGGGTCGTCACCTTGAAATGATCCTCCGACGAAGCCTGTCATGGTGAGCCCCGCCGAACCATCTCCTCGGTGTTTGGCGGCTCCCGTTCAGGACGAGCACTTCCCACGTATCCACCTGTATTTGATGGTGGATACGGTAGCATTTGACGTGCGGTACAGCTATGTTTGAGCATCGTACCCATGTATCCGACACGCACCATTCCTTCCTGCTTATGCCTACCCCCTCCATCACATTTGGAACCGACGGCTGGCGCGCCATCATTGCCGACGGCTATACGACCGCGACCCTCGACCGTGTGGCGTGCGCAACGGCGGCCTGGGTGCGCAACGAATATGGCGACGCGGCCTCGGTCGTGCTGGGCTACGACACGCGCTTCATGAGCGATGTGTTTGCCGAACGCACTGCCCGGCGCCTGGCCCAACACGGCGTGCAGGTGCATCTGTCCGACGGGTTTGTGCCTACGCCTGCTGTGAGCTGGGGCACGCTGCAGGTGGAGGCCAATGCCGGAGTTGTCATCACGGCCAGCCACAACCCGCCGCATTACAACGGCTTTAAGCTCAAAGCTGACTTTGGCGGCCCCGCCCCGCCTGCGATGGTGAGTGCAGTAGAAGCTGAGATCCCGAACGTTGAGGTGCCCGCCGACCTGCCTACACGGGAGGCACTGGAGGCCGACGGCATGATCGTTCCGTTCGATCTGAGCGCACAGTTTCAGGATGCCCTCCGCAACGCGCTCGACATCGACGCGATTGCTGCATCGGATGTGCAAATTGCGCACGACCCCATGTTCGGCGCAGGACAGGGGCTCGTAACGGGGCTCTTGGGGGAGGCGCAGGTCACTACGCTACACCACGAGGTCAACCCCAGCTTTCAGGGCACGCCGCCTGAGCCGATTGCGCGCAACCTGGAGGCTCTGGGCACACTCATCCGCGAGAACGACTTGGATGTGGGCCTCGCCAACGACGGCGATGCCGACCGCATTGGCATGTTCGACGAGAACGGCGACTTCGTGACGTCGCACCTCATCCTGTCGCTGCTCGTGAAGTATCTGCATCAGGAGCGCGGGCTGAGCGGCTCCATCGTCAAGACCTTCTCAACCACGCACATGCTCGACAAGATGGCGGCAGCCTACGGGCTGCCCATCGAAACGACGCCCATCGGGTTTAAGCATATCGCCTCGAAAATGGCCGAGGGCGATGTGCTGGTGGGCGGCGAGGAGTCCGGCGGCATTGCGGCCAAGGGACACATCCCCGAGCGCGACGGCGTGTACATCGGGCTGCTAATCGTAGAGATGATGGTGAAGCGCGACAAGACGCTCTCTGAGCTGGTGGATGAGCTCTACGATGAGTTCGGTCCACACTACACCTACCGCGACGACCTACGCATTACCGATGCGCAGAAAACCGCTGCGCTGGAGCGTCTCTCCGAGCACGGCGGCCTTGATGCGGTGAACGGCCATCCCGTTACCGAGCTGCAGACGCTGGACGGCTACAAGCACATCACCGCCAACGGCTGGCTGCTCATTCGTCCGTCAGGCACCGAGCCGGTGCTGCGTGTGTACTCCGAAGCCGAATCGGAAGACGCCGCGCGCGCCCTCGTCAAAGACGCCAGCGATCAGCTTGGGTTTGCTGATGCGGCTCACTGATCGCCTGATGCTAAGCGCGAAGGGCAGGCCCCGTTACGCTGCCGCTTGCTGCGGAGCCGGGGCCGATGTCGACGCGCGCTGCGAGCGTGCCGCATTCAAGATCTGCTGCACAATATCCTGGTGGTGGTCGGAGTGGATACGGGTGAACCGGAGCCACTCCGAGGCACACAGCAAGCCAAACGCCGGATGCGAGACGCGGGCGTCGGCTTCGGGGAGCGTGTGCAGATGTTCATACAACGCCTCGAACTGCTCACGGCTCTTTTCATAGGTGGCGCGCAAGTCCGCCCGACTCACCCCTTGTGGCGGACGCACCGACGAACGTGCCTCGGCTTCCAGATCACCGAACGACCCTTCTTCGAGTATACGAGCACCGATGTCGTTCGGCGCCCCTTCTTGCACAGTTGGGCCGCGATTGAGGGCCGCCAGGCGGGCCGCTTTCAGCGATTTGCTGTTCGACTGCAGAATGTGATACAGGTGCTCGGCAGGCGACCATCCCGAAATCGTTTCGTGTATGCTAAAGAGCACGTGCTGAGGCGCATCCAACAGCGCTTCTACTGCGTCGTAAAAACCGCGAAGCATGCTGTACTCATCCGACATGATGAGTGTCGGATTACTGGAATAAGGAACCATGGGAATGCTGTCGATCAACAAACAATACAAGTACGGACAGATTTGCGGTGCATGCACATTATTTTCACCGAAATCCTGTACTACAATCAAAGATCGTGTGCAGAGATCCGCGACTGGTCACAGAAAATCCACAACTCATCCCTTGGTGTCCCCTCGTTCGCTTTTTTGTTACGCAATGCGTACACTTTTGTCGGGGAAAGATGAACGATGTAGCTTTTTTACCACACGACATGTCAAACGTATGGCCGACCAAGGATCAGGCGGAAATGTCATTGCAGCGCTGGCCAGTTTTTTCATTGCCGGGCTGGGACAGCTTCTACAGGGACGTCTCGTTCCTGCTGCTGTGCACTTTGTACTTGCTGGAGCCGTATGGGCCATTTCATTTGGCACCATGGGCTGGGTGGTGCACCTCTACTCCGTCTATGATGCCGCCACATGGTCGAAGTGAAGTGGGCCTGCCCGGATAACGGGTCGCGCCTTCAGCACCCCCAAACGGGTAGTGGATAGACGTTAAGTGATCGCTCTCCCAATAATAATCTGTCCTGGGGCGAACGGTCCCCCGTTCGCTCCCGTCAGCCCCGCCGGAGACGTCCGCGCCAGGTGGCGCTCCCAGTCTCCGGCTACTGATATATTTGGTCCATCACTTAGCATTGAACGGCTACCCCCCAAACGTAGAAAACCCCCTGCTGGTCAGCCGATCAACAGGGGGTTGTGCCATGCTGCGAATGCAGCACAGCAAGGGCAACTGAAAGTTGCAACGTAATGTGGAGATGCCGGGAGTCGAACCCGGGTCCGAATGGCCGCTCGTGTCGAGCATCTACCTTCATAGTGGTTCTATTTCAATGTCGCGGCTCCTCTCCAGCCAAACCACGAGGCCAGAGGAGTGCCAAGGCTGATCAAGGTTCACCACAGTCCATCCAGCCGGAATAGGTGTAGCTATTCTGTCTAATATGATGTCTCAGGCAAACCGACAGACAAGCCTGACAGGAGACAGATGGGGGCTGTTACGCCGCCATCGCGTACGTGTAATCGTCCGCATTTACAAGTTCCTAACGAGATTAACGAGCATATTAGGCAGCTCGGAAGGACAGCCCGCCGCGCGTTTACCACCCGTCGAAGCCGTGTCATCCCCATATGTGAAAGAGCAACCCGTCAGCATAGTGATGTACTCTCTGCTGTTGGGATAGACTGTCTAATCACTTCTACACCCTTTGTTCCAGCACTTACGCAGATGCACAGCCCGTTACTGAACAGGGGCATCTGTGAAGCTCCGATCGAGCAACTGTCTCCGATGCGATTCGTTACGCATCCTTCCACATGCAAGATACTCTGTCTCAACCTGCTCTGGCCTCTCATGTCGACCCACCCCGACGATTCGTCTCGCAACGGTTCGCCTCGCAACGATTCGATTTACGATGCGCAATACCGCGAGCCGGAGGCGCATACCGAGCGCTACACCGACCTCGCATCCATTGTGCGTCAATTGCGTCAGGACTGTCCGTGGGACCGCGAGCAGACCCACGTATCCGTTAAACATCTGCTTATCGAAGAAGCCTACGAGGTCGTCGAGGCCATCGAGTCGGGCGATCCGACGGCGCTACAGCAGGAATTAGGGGATGTGCTGCTGCATGTGCTCTTCCACAGCACGATTGCCGAGGAGGCGGGGCGCTTTACCGTGAAAGACGTCATCGATGCCGAAATCGACAAGCTGGTGCGTCGACACCCGCATGTGTTTGGCGATATGGAAACCGATGACCCTGACGCCGTACTCGCGAACTGGGAGCGCATCAAGCAGCAAGAATCTGACAACGGAGAAGCGGACGAGAAGCTCAAATCCGCACTTGATGGCGTGCCTGCGCAGCTGCCCTCGCTCTTGCGGGCCTTTCGGATGCAAGAGAAAGCGGCGGGTGTGGGCTTCGACTTTCCGAATCCGCAGGCCACGTGGGCCAAGGTGGAAGAGGAACTGGATGAGTTTCGGGAGGCGGATGCCTCGAATGACCCCGAGGCGCGGACGCAGGAGTTCGGCGATTTGCTTTTTGCGCTGGTCAACTACGCGCGGCAGGTTGGGATAAATCCGGAAAACGCACTCCGGGGCACGAACGCCCGCTTTCAGGAGCGCTTTCAGTACATCGAAGCGCAGTTGCACGCCAACGACCAGTCGTGGGATGACGTCTCGCTCGACGAGGCCGACGCCCTCTGGGACGAGGCTAAAACCGCGCTGCGCTCGCCTTCTGCTTCCAACGTCTCCTAAATGTATGCCTACGGTGCTCGACACCATTGCGACGGCCACGCCGCCGACCCGCGAGCCACAACCACAAGCCGCCGCCTTTATGCAGCGCATCACGTCGTTGCCCGAGCGGCTGCGTGCCCGTATTCCGGCCATTTACCGGGGCACGGCCATCGACCAGCGGCACTCGGTCATTGCCGACTTCGCAAAGGATGACCCGGACGACTTCACGTTCTTCCCCCCTACGTGGTCGCTCGAACCCGCGCCTTCCACTGCGGATCGCAACGCAAAGTACCGCGAGGCCATCCTGCCGCTCACGCAGCGTGCTGCCCGAAAGGCCCTGGCGCAGTCGGATACCGACGCCTCCGACATCACCCACGTCATTGGCGTGAGCTGCACCGGGTTTTTTGCGCCGGGATTCGACATCCATCTTGTCAAAGAACTCGGGCTTCCGCCCACCACGCAGCGCACGTTTATCGGATTCATGGGCTGTTACGCCGCGTTTAACGCGCTGCGCGTAGCCCACAGCTTCTGCCAATCGCAGCCTGATGCGCGCGTGCTCATCGTGTGTGCGGAGCTCTGCACCCTGCACTTTCAGGTGAATGATGCGCTCGAAACCGCCGTCGTCAACGCGCTCTTCGCCGACGGATGCGCCGCGGCCATCGTCTCCCAACGCGATACCGTACCTGCAGGCGCGCTCGAATACGTCGACTCCCGCACCACCATGGACGACAACTCGATGGACCACATGACGTGGGACATCGGCGACACGGGCTTCCAGATGGGCCTCTCTTCCCGCGTGCCCCGCGTCATTGCCGACCATTTGCCCGCGTACATCGATACGCTGGTGCCCGAGGAGGCCACGGTCGATTTCTGGGCCATTCACCCCGGTGGGCGCGCGATTGTCGATAAGGCGCAAGAGGTCTTGGGGCTGGCGGATGCGGACGTTCGTGACTCGCTGGAGGTGTTGCGCAATTACGGCAACATGAGTTCCCCCACCATTCT
>CAJXLX010000099.1 GCA_913056335.1 uncultured Rhodothermaceae bacterium | reverse complement strand
GAAGGGGCGCCGCCACTACATCGGTGGGCGCTCGATTGCTATAACGAGCGAAGACCGGCTTTCCGTTGTCGAAGAGAATTGGGGGGCTCACTGGGAGCCCGAGGTGCTGGCTACCATCGCTGGATCGCGTGGTGCACTTACAGGCGGTGTAGGTATGCACGTCGCTACGGTGGATGAGACGCTCGGCCAGTCTTACGTGCGCGGGGTATACCTGCAGGTAGGACTGGAGCTTCAACTTCTGTCGTGGATGCGCTTCATCTCAGAGTCGGAAATCCACGGCAGCTACACGGATCGCTTCATTGGCCGCGAAAGCAACTCCAGCGGCGGCTTTGATATCCGTGTAACGGAGTCCACCGGCGCCTACCTCCAGTCGGCCAATGCGCTGCGCCTGCACGGCGATCACTTTGCCACAGAGATCGGCATCGGCGTGCAAGCCCTCACCAATCCGGTCATTCCCACAAATGACACCTCGCTCTTTGGTATCGTGCGGTTTACGTATCAGTTCTAACACACAGGCCAAGCACGTCCGTCCCCTGCGGGCAGATGCAGCTATGCGTCTGCCCGTTCTTCTTTGCTCGGTTCACTTCAGTTTACCTACTTTTGTAAGCCAATGGCTATGCGTCTCCTCCTTCTGCTGTTTGCGTTCATCCTGAGCACGCCTGCTGCCACCGCCCAGCAGGCCCCTGGACCGCTCCAAACGACCGAGCCGCCGCGCGCCTGGATCGGTCTGAGTGCGGGACCTGGACACGGTGCCGGGAGCGCCGCTAACATTAGCGCCGGGGCGAACATCACTATTGGACGGCGCACCAGCGCATGGGTCGGGCAAGTGGCTGCCAATGGGAACTGGAGCACCGAATCGCGCCCTGAGAATACCGAGCGCCCGTACGCCACCCATGCCGGACTGAGCCTGGGACGCGTGTGGGCGACCTCTGAAATGGTCGTGGCTGGATTCGCTGGGCCTGCGCTGGGATGGGAACGCGCTCGCAGCAGCTCCACGCACCGTGCACCGGGCCTCCTTCTGGGCGCACAGTTTTTCATCACTCCCACGGAAGGACTCGGTCTGGGCTTGGATACGTTTGCATTCGCCCACCCCGACCGTCCGCAGTTGGGCGTGCGTGTTGCTCTACAGATTGGAAATGCCTGGACGCCGTAAACGAACTCGTCGAGTCGGTTATGATGCAGAGCCTCGCCTCACAAAACGACGCACGGCGTAGACTGCCAACGCGACAAGCGCCGCCAGGGCCACGAGGGGAGCTACGACCGCAAGAATGGTAAACAGCAGAGAGCCGCCCGCCTCACCGGTAGACACCAGCGAGTTGCCAAGTCCGCCCGTAGAGGCACTGCTTGCCCCGCGCAGCAGCACCGTGCCGCCCTGCACCGCGCCCGCCGACCCGCCCCCGGCCACCAGCGCCAGCGCCCACTGCATAAAGGGCGATGCATCGCCCAAGGTGGATGCTGTGAGGAGGGTGCCCGCGGCCACGGCCATGGGCGTCGCCAGCGTATCCAGCAGATTGTCGACCCACGGGATGTAGTACGCCCCAATCTCAATCAGCGCGGCAACGGCCAGCACCGCCGTAGCCAGCGGCGAGCCCAGCCAGGCAAACTCCTCGGCCAGCGGCAGCTCCCCCGAAAGGGCCGCGACGTTTGCCCCCAACGGCGGAATGAAGACCCGCAGCCCCGCTGCGGCGCTCAGCCCGATGCCCACGGCCACTGCAAGTATCGTTTCGATGGGGGTCATGGCTGGTGTTGGTTGTTACGCATGTAGCGACACAGCGCGCTGTGTCGCTACATACGACATATGTAAAATTACCCGAACGGAGCCGTAGACCACCTACGCCCCTGTCATCCCCCTAATACCGCGCTGGCTGCCCATCCTCCGGAATCGACGCCTCAATGAACTCGCGGATGTGGTCGTTCGACGCCTCCAGATCCTCATCGCGCAGATACATCATGTGGCCGCTCTCATAGCCCTCAAACCGCATCCGGTCGCCCAGGCGTCCGCTCGGGTCCATATTCCACATCACGTACTTGGCCGAGAAGTAGTCCGTGGCGCCGTCGTAGTAGCCCGACTGCACCATCACATGCAAGAACGGATTCTGCGCCATCGCCTGCCGCAGATCTTCGGCTACGTTGACGTCGCCCTGGCCCTCCCACGGGCGCACCGGACCAAACACGTTGTACTGCAGGTCGGTCTCCATCCCCAGTTCGTCGCGCAGGTACGTGTTGATCGCTGGCGTAAACGCATGATTCCACGCAATGAGCTCCGGCGGATAGTCGTACCGGTCGCCGGCGTTCTGGCGGTCAACGCCTTTGTAGCGCGAGTCGAGGCGGCCAATCGTGTGGCCCTCGTCGCGCAGCAGCTCCTTCCAGAAATAAGACGCAGGCATCGCCAGGTTATGATCCAGAATGGTCTGCGTAGAGACGCCCGCATAGCGCGCCACTTGCTCGGCCACCTGCTGGCGCCGCTCGTCACCCAGCGTGCCGCCCCGCGAGAGCGCCGGGACGAATACATCCAGCGTGTAGTTTTCGACCTCGTCCAGCAGATCCGTGAGGTCGCGCTGCTGCAGCTCCGTATCCAACTGGTCGTGATACCACGCGGCGGCGGTGTAATAGGGCAGCTTCAGCGCCTCCGAACGCGGCGACGGACCCGGCGCCTCCAGCCCCATGCCCGTGGGCGATACGAGAATCACGCCGTTCAGGTACATCCAGTGGCGGTTTTGCAGTGCCCCCGCCAGTCCCGCCACGCGGGTGGTGCCGTAGCTCTCGCCAATCAGATACTTCGGCGAGGTCCACCGCCCGTGGCGCGACACAAACACGTCGATCCAGTCGGCCAGATACGACACATCCGCCTGCACGCCAAAGAACTGCTCGCGGTCGACTTCGTCGTCTACAATCCGAGAAAAGCCCGTGTTCACCGGGTTCACGTACAGGATGTCGGCCTCGTCGATAACCGAATGCGGGTTGTCGCGCACGCCGTACGGCTGAATCGGGTAGCCCTCGTCGCTAATTTCCAGCAACTTCGGACTGGTGTAGCCGAGGTGCATCCACAACGAGCCCGAGCCGGGTCCGCCGTTGAACGAGATCATGAGCGGACGCTCCGAGCGGTCGTCGACGTCGCTGCGTTCGTAGTACGTGTAGTGCAGCGACGCCATCGCATGGCCGTCGTCATGATACACCGGCTGCGTGCCCGTGGTCACGTTGTACGGAATCTCGGTGCCATCTATCGTCACCGCATCGCTCTGCGTGATCGTCGTGTCCACCGGCAACGATCGCTGCTGCGCCTGCACATTCACCGTCAGCAGCACCGCCACGCATCCCACCAGCCACAAAAGAGTACCCGTTCGCATCATCATATTCGCGTTGGTTCATTAAGGAGAGCACCCTCAACGTACCGCACCGCCCCCGCAGATGCAACGCCCACGCCACGAGCAGCAAGCGCGTGTTATCAATTGAGACAGCCAACGCTCGTCGCATGGCTCTGTGACTTTTTGAGATCAATTATAGAACCTGGCCCCGACGGTCCCCCGTCGGGGCGATGAAGCAAAGGATGCTCCTGCGTCCGACACGCTGAAGCAGCCCCACCTTCCCATTTTAGGGAAAACACAAAAGCGAGCCGCCCCCTCCACCATTCGTCGCAAGCGTTGGGGGATGCATTCGTGGTCGGTAGCTTGTATCTTGGAGGCATACCCCTCTGCCCCCACCCGCATTTTGGATGCTATGACCACCGTTCCGCTTCGATCGCTCGTATTCGGCGTGCTCCTGCTCGTCTTCGTCAGTTCTGCCCCCGTGCAGGCACAAGAGCGCGGCATGCAGCCCGCCGACTACTACCACCTGCAGATGAGCAGCGACGCCCAGATTGGGCCCGACGGCGCGCGCGTCGTGTTTGTGCGCACCACCATCGCCGAGGACCGCCGCAGCCGCGAATCCAGCCTGTGGATCGTGCCCGCCGACGGCTCCGGCGAACCGCACCAATTCACGCAAGGCACGTCCGATCGCAGCCCGCGCTGGTCGCCCAGCGGCGATCGCATTGCGTTCCTGAGTAGCCGCGATGAGAAGCCGCAGCTCCACACCATTCGCACCGACGGCGGCGAGGCCCACGCCGTCACCGCCCTGGAGCAAGGCAGCATCAGCGCGTACGAGTGGATGCCCGATGGCGAGCGCGTGTTGCTCACCCTGTCGATTGATCCAGCGGTCGACGATCCCACTGAGGCCGCTGACGAACCCGAGGGCCCACGCCCCGACACCACGGTTGTGCGCGAGGCCGCGTACCGCACCGGCACCGGCAGCTTTTTGGGCGCTGAGCGCCGCACGCTGTGGATGCTCACACTCGACAATGGCACGCTCACCCCGCTCGCGGGCGATTCCGACTATAACATCTACAACGCCACCGTCTCCCCCAATGGCGAAATCGTTGCCTTCAACGCTGACTTCACCGGCGAGGAGTTCGACGCCGGGTTCAACCAGGACATCCACCTGCTGGCGCTCGACAGCGGCGAGGTCCGCACGCTCGACACGCCCGCCCGCCGTGCTCAGAATCCGGTGTTTGCGCCCGATGGGGAGCACCTGCTCTACCACCACACCGCCGACCGCTACGAGCCCACTGAGCTACATCGCATTCCGGTTGATGGCGGCACGCCCGAGGTGGTGCACGACGGCATGAACCTGAGCACTTCGAATGTTCAGTGGCCTGACGGACACGACCAGCCGTTTTTCAGCGCGGACTACCGGGGCTCGCATCCGATCTTCCAGCTTACGCCGGATGCCTCCGCATCCGCCCTGATTGGAGAAGGCGCCAGCCTGAGCACACCCTCATTCTCGGACGATGGCGCGCGCATCGCCTACACGCGCCACAACGAAACCACGCCGCCCCAGGTGTGGACCGCCCGCGCCGACGGTTCAGACGCGCAGGCACTCTCGACCTTCAACGCTGAGATGCTCGATTCGCTCGCGGTGCAGCCCTACGAACGATTCACGTTTGAGCACGACGGCGGCGGCACGCTCGATGGGTTTCTGCTGCGGCCTGTTGGATTCGAAGACGGCGAATCGTATCCGCTTGTGCTCAACATCAAAGGCGGTCCCGGCGGCATGTGGGGCCACGAGTGGTTCCACGAGATGCAGATGCTTGCGGCGGCGGGATACGGCGTGGTCTTCACCAACTACCGCGGCAGCACCGGCTACGGCCACGACTTTCAGAGCGCGGTGCGCCTCGACTACGGCGGCGTGGACTACCGCGACAACATGGCACTCCTGAACGAATCGCTGGACCGCTTCGAATGGATCGACGACGAGCGCTTGCTCATCACGGGCGGGAGTCACGGCGGCTTCCTCACGAACTGGATCACCACGCAAACCGATCGCTTTCGCGCCGCTGTCACGCAACGCAGCGTAAGCAACTGGATCTCGGAGACCGGTACACAGGCGTTTCCGCCCCGCGAGATGAACGCCGAGTTCGGCGGCTCGCTGTGGACGAACTTTGACTACTACTGGGATCGCTCGCCCCTGCAGTTTGCCGACCAGGTGACCACGCCTACGCTCATTATCCACAGCCAGGACGACCACATCACACCGATTGGGCAGGGCATGGAGTGGTACTACGCGCTCAAAAACGTGGGCGTCCCCACCAAGATGGTGATGTTTGCCGATGAGGGCCACGGCCTCTCGCGCGGCGGCACGCCCGTCAACCTCGTGGAGCGCCTCAAGCAGATGCTGCAGTGGTTCGAGCAGTGGGATGACGTGGAATAGCCTTCTCATGTCGGAGCCCCTTCGCCCGGGACACGCGCCGTCTCGGGCTACTGGGTCCTGCCACGCATGTAGAGGTGCAGATGCGTTGTGCATCCGGGGTTGAAGTCCGCCCCACAGTCGGGGCATGCATGTTCGGCGTTAAGGTACTGCCGCCACGTAAGCACCGTGCGACACGCGCCGCACAAGACCGCCTGTTCATCGAGATCCGCCTGCGCATCCCACTGCTGTGCAGAGTGATTGGCAACCGCCTTGTGGCAGGCATGGCACGGATAAAATACGTTGCAGCACGGAAAGCGAATCGCAATCACGTCGCGCTCGGTCGCATAATGAGCACAGCGCGTCTCCGCGCCCACCTTGACACCACGTAGGGGCACCTCGAAACGAGGATCGGTTTCAGGGGGATGCGTGGTGCGGCAATTGGTTGGCATGGTATCGTTGCTGGAAGCGTCGTCAGTCTATCGTTACGGCGTACCGGCGCACCTGTGGGAAGGGCGTTGAGGCCGTGGTGTAGAGCGTGCCCTCAGAGTGGAAGCGTTGCAATCCCCCTGAAGCCCATCCACTGAGCATAAGCCGTTCGTCGAAATAAGATTTTACGCTCCCCCTTAGCTCCATCTCGCTCAGATTCACACTCTCAACGAATGTGCCCTCGGTCGTCCATGCATCGATGCGGCCATTCATCTGGTTGGAGACATAGAGCCGCCCGTCACCATCTCCAGCCATGCCATATGCGTTGCTGAACTCGCCGGGCCCTTCGCCTTCGCGACCGGCGCTCCACCGCAGGCTGCCATCGGGGTTGAATGCCACCAGCCGGTTGTTGCCGTGGTCAAGCACATACACCCTGCCTTCCGCGTCCATGACGAGACCACGCAGACGGGCGAGCATGGCCTCTTCGGGCTCATTTTCTACGCCGAAGGTCTGCTCCAACTCGAACTGAATGGGGGCTGTGTCGTGATGCTCCACACCGTGGTGCCGGTGTTCGTGACGTAGGTCACACCGTTGCGCAGCGTAGGGGTACGGGCGACCATTGAGATGTCCATTACACAGAAATAATTGCAGACAACGAGATCGTATACTGCGTGCTCTTACGATATAAAGGGGAAGCGGAGGTGTCAAGTCGGTTGCTCCTGGAGACCACTTGGTTTGCCCGAATCGCGGAGGGAGCGTGATAGACAGAGGCCCTCGATATCCGGAGACTGAACGTGCCGTGTGGGTGCGGATAGCGTTCCGTAAATGCTGCCCATGCGGTATCTCGTTTGAGCGCCTGTGGGCTTCGCACCTCCTGTGCGTTCCCGCCAATCCACGTATGCTGAGCACGAATGTTGAGCCATCGACTTGCTTCATCTTACCTTTATTTTATCGCACAAAATATGAAGATAGGATGATGACACCCTCAAAGAGGCCATTAAACCGGATGACGGGTGATTGGCGAGGGTGGCACATATATGCAAACATCTGTCACAAATAGCAAAACGGCAGAGCACGCTGTCAGATATGTTGGAAGCAGTTCATGGTCTTCTCCTGCGTCCCCAGGGAGGCCACGCTTCCTCAACTGACGCTATACAGATATGCCTGATTACTACACTGGCGAAGTGCGGACCTACTCGTTCTCGTATGCCCCTCGCGGATGGACAATGTGCAGAGGACAACAAATACCCGCTCAGCAGCACTCGGCCTTGTGCTCGCTCATCGGAGGCGTGTATGGTGACAGCAGAACCACCGTTGCACTTCCTGATCTTCGCGGACGTGTGCCGGTCCACCAGGGCCAGGGGCCCGGACGCACCGATCGCCTGCTGGGGCACAACGGGGGACGCGAAACCGTCACGCTCACCGAGCCCGAGATGCCAAGCCACAAGCACGCGGGCAAGATGCGGCTGAATGCATCTTCTCAACCGGCGGATCAGACGACTCCGGAGAACAACTATCTGGCCGTCACGAAGACACGCAGCGGCGATACCAAGATCTACGCGAGCCGCTCAAAGATCGATATGGGCGTATCCGACTTCATCACGTTTGACGTAGGCAGCAGTCAACCGCACGAAAATATGCCTCCGTTTCTTGTGCTTAACGTGTGCATCGGGCTGCACGGGACGTACCCGCCTCATTCCGACCTTGGTATCGAACATGCCCTCCGCCAGAGCGCCGAGGCATCTGCTGAGGGTCTGCCTCCCCATGTGTTCGCTGAATACAAAGGGACGACTTTTACCGTCCAGCTCGACGATGCAACCGTCGATCTTGAGCTTGCCGACGTGACCACGACGCGTGCCCATCCGCACATCGAGCACACTTCGGTGCTCTTCCGCTGCGCGCCCGACGACGTGTTCGAGCATGACACGTACCGCGTCTCGCACAACACACTGGGTACGCACAACATCGCCCTGGGCCCCGTGCTCACAATGAGTCCGGATGTGCAGTATATGGAGGCCATCTTTTCGCGCTTCGTTGAGGACGAATAGGGCATCCCGCCTTCGATCCTCGTTCTCTCTGTCGTCTGCTAATCCACATTTCCTGCTGCTATGTTTGTCTCACGGATTGTCCGCTCCCGTACGTTCGGCCTGTTGGCACTCATTGGTATGCTCATGCTTGCCTGTGCCATGGGCCTTCATGCTGCAACCGCCCAAAACCTGATCAGCACCCCCAGTGCCGAAAGTACAGTTCCCTCAAACAGCATCGGCGGTAGCGATGATATTGCCGATTGGACCGAGACTACAGGCGTGTTCTCGCGTCCAGCAAACGAAGACAACGACTGGGTGGGTACCGGATTTGCAGGCGCAACCGATGGCTCCAATTCGTTTGCGTTGGACTCCGGCAATCTTGAGATTGGCTCCGAGTTCAACCTGCAGCAAGACCTTACGGGCGGCAGCGTGTCGGGCGGGGTGACGTATAGCTTCTCGGGCGATCTCAAGACGACGGCCAGTGATGCGGGCCGCTTCATCGTGGAGTACCGCGATGGAAGCGGCACGGTCCTGGGCAGCTACGATAGCGGCTACCAGACCACCGGCGGCTCGTTCACCACACTCACCGACAGCCGCACGGCCCCCGCTGGCACCGATCGCATCCGTGTGCGACTGGTGACCAAGGAAAACGACGGTGCCTCAGGAAGCGGATTCAACGACGTGTTCTTCGATAACCTGCGTCTGGAGGCCCAGGGCGCTCCGCTCACGGCGGCCAACGATGGCGTGTTCATCGCTGAGATCCCGAACAACCTGAGCGTGGCCGCCCCTGGTCTGTTGGAGAACGATGCGCTGGGCGATCCCACCGGCGATATTGCCAGCTTTGGCGGCGGCAGTCTCGGTGGCAGCGTCACCAGTAATCCGGCGGGACGCTCTGTATCCCTTGCTGGCGGCACCCTCACTGTCAATGCCGATGGCTCCTTTACGCTCGACGGTAGCCCCTCTCAGGTGGGCACCTACACGTTCCAGTACCGCCTCTCCAATGGCAGCGAGAGCAGCGACGGCATCGTAACGGTCGAGGTCACGCCCAACAACCTCATCGCCAACCCCAGTGCCGAAACTGTTGCTGGAACCAACGACATTGCCGACTGGACCGAGGCGCCCGGCGTGCTTTCAAATGGCACGACCAACGACTGGATTGGATTTCAGGACGACGGCATAACCAACGGCAGCCGGTCGTTTGCGGCGTCGCCCCCCAGCCCACCCAACGGCAGCACGTTCAACCTCCAACAGGATGTGACGGGCGGCGCCGTTACCGGTGGCACCACGTTTGACTTCAGCGCCGATGCAAAGAGCATTGGCTCCGATGCAGTGCGCGTCATTCTGGAATACCGCGATGGCAGTGGCACCATGCTCGACAGCTACGACAGTGGCTTTCTATCGACGGGCGGTGCAACTACCAAGCTCACCGATACCCGCACCGCTCCGTCCGGTACCGCACTGATTCGCGTCCGGCTTCAAGCCCAAGAGAATGGCGGCAGCAACGACGCCTTCGACTCTGTCGACGCCTTCGTGGATAACCTCCAACTCTTTGCCAGCACGGCCCCGCTCAACGCGGCCAGCGACGGCCCCTTCGCCGTTCCCGCCAACAGCACACTGAGCCAGGCCGATCCGGGCGTGCTGGTTAACGACAGCCGCGGCACCCCCGAGGGGACCATTGCCAGCTTCGGCGGAGGCGATCTTGGCGGCAGTGTCACCAGCAACACCGCAGGCGCATCCGTTCCGTTTGCAGGCGGCACCCTCACCGTCAACGCGGATGGCTCCTTTACGCTCAGCAGCCCCACCACGCTTGGAACCGCGACTTTCCAGTATCGGCTGGCGAACGGAAGCGAACAGAGCGATGCCACGGTCACCGTAGACGTGCAGCCCGCCACCGGCGACAATCTGGTGCAGAACGCAAGCGCCGAAAATACAACGGCCAATGATGATGGCGCTGGAAGCGACATCGCTGATTGGACGGAAGCGCCCAACACGTTGAGCAACGGCACCCTGAACGACTGGGGCGGTGTTGCCGATCTTGGCACGACCGACGGCGCCAATGCCTTTGGCCCAGCGAACGCAGGGGCTCCCAGCGGCACCGAGTTCACCCTTCAGCAAGACGTGAGTGGGGGCGATGTTGCAGGCGGGCGCACCTATGCATTTGCAGGCGACCTCGCAGCCAACGGTCCCGATGAGGGCCGCTTCATCGTGGAATATCGCGACGGAAGCGGCACGGTGCTCGGCAGCTACGACAGCGGCTACCAGAGCACCGGCGGCACGTTTACAAGCGTTTCTGATACGCGAACCGCACCAGTCGGCACCAACGTAATCCGCTTGCGCCTTCTGGCTCGCGAGCAGGGTGGCAGCAGCGGCTTCACGGATGCGGTATTCGACAACCTCTCGCTCTCGGTGGAAAACACGCCCGTTCAGTTTCAGGCCAGCAGCCCCGTGAGCTTTACGATTGACGAAGACGCAGCTCCCACAAACCTGGACCTCGACCTTGCGGCCAACGATCCCGATGCCGACCGATGCGCCATCGCAATCCCGACCGACGA
>CAJXLX010000098.1 GCA_913056335.1 uncultured Rhodothermaceae bacterium | reverse complement strand
TGGCACGTCTCTACAGGCGCGTTTCTATGCAAAATCGGGGTGGTTGCGGTCGCGGTGCCACTGGGCGGGGTTGGCTTCGATGTATTGCCGGATGCGGTGGTGCTCGTGTCGATTCCGCACTACGCGGTCGTAGTAGCGAGCCTGCCATGCAAAACCAGGATCTCTGTTCGTGCGCGCCCACCGGGTGACGGCGCCTTTGTATTGATTGATGATAACAGGCAACGACCCCGCATCAGGGGTAATCGCAGACATGAATTGGTTTTTTTGCGACCGACCATCGTTTTCATCATTTGCCGCCGTATTCGTGTTATCCGTAGAGACGTGCCACTGGCGCGTCTCTACATCGTTGTTATCATTGGCGTTGGCATCGCGATCAGGGCGCGATGCCAACCCAATCAGCCCATGAATGTGATTTGGCATGACCACGAACGCATCCAGGCGGGCGTGGTCGAAATAGGTTGGAATGGCCTTCCAATTCTCGTGGGCACGCTGGCCAATTGGGGATCGCTGAACGTGCCCGTCTACCACATCTCCGAAATGGCATCGCCGATCTTGCGTGCAGATCGTCACAAAATACCATCCGGGGTCGCCATAGTCGTGATCTGGTAACCGAGTGGAGGAGATGCGGTACCGTCCGCGAAATCGTTCTGTGTTGCCGTTCCTTGCCATGATGTGTCCGCGAGATGCCCCCCGATGCGTCTGCTATTTCCTTCCTGCTGACGAACGGATTGCTTTGTCTCACGATCCATCCGTAGGGGTAGAGACGTGCCACTGGCGCGTCTCTACCTTAAGGCAGTACGTCTACGCTGCATCAGCCGCCGGGGTGTGGCCGCCGAAGGTGTCGGGCAGCGGGCGGTCCAGGATCTGCGTGTACAGGTATGCGGTGAGGCGGTACTGCAGCATCGCAAAGGCCGGGATGAGCAGCATCACCACGGGAAGCGTAAGCAGAATCCCGAGGCCCAGACTCACGGCCAGCGGCACCAGGAACTGCGCCTGCACGCTCGTTTCGATGATGATAGGAAAGACGCCCAGGAAGGTGGTAATGGAGGTGAGCAGAATGGGTCGAAACCGCGACTGTCCTGCTGCGACCAGGGCTTCAGCCCACGACTTCCCACTGGCAAACTCTTCGTTGGCAAAGTCAATGTAGACCAGCGAGTTGTTGACCACCACGCCGCTGAGCCCTACGAATCCGAAGATACTGAGCAGGCCAATCGGGATGTTCAACAACAGGTGCCCCAGAATCGCCCCGGCCCAGCCAAACGGGATGACGCTCATGATGACGAGCGGCTGGATGTACGAGCGAAAGGGAATGGCCAGCAGTGCGTAGATCGCAAACAACGCAATCGCAAAGCCCACAAGCAGCGAGCCGATAGCCTGCTGCTGTTCGCGCTGTTCGCCCTCAAAGCTGAAGTCCAGCCCCGCGAACGCGCCCTGCATGGCGGGGAGCACTCGTGCCTCCAACACCCCATTGACCTCTTGCCCGGTCACAATCTCCTCGTTCACGTCGGCGGTGACAGTGATGACGCGGCGTCCGCCCCGGCGGTTGATCTGCGACGGGCCGAACCCGATTTCGGCGGTGGCCACGTCGCCCAGTGGCACGAATGCGCCGTTGGGGGTGCGAATGCGGTAGGCTTCGAGGTCGGTGATGGCCTGCCGCTCGTTCTCGGGCAGACGCACAAACACCTGCACCTCGTCCTCTCCGCGCTGCAGGCGGTAGGCTTCGGTCCCAAAGAAGCCCGCCCGCACCTGCTGGGCCAGGTCGCTCAGAGTGAGACCGAGCGTGCGCGCCTGGGGACGCAGATTGAGCTGCACCTCGCGCTTTCCGGCTTGCTGATTACTTTCGACGTCGAACACGCCCCCGAACTGGCGCAGTGAGTCTTGCAGTGCGGTCACGGCGTCGTCGAGCGTGGCCGCATCGCCTGCGGCAAGCTCCACAGCCACCGGATCGCCCAGGTTTACGACGTCGGCAGAAAAAGTGAGCGAGCGGATGCCCGCCGGCTGGGTAAAGCGCTCGCGCCACGCCTGCTCGAAGGCGCTTGCCGTGATGTCGCGTGCTTCGGGGTCGATCAGCTCAAACGAGACTTCGGCCAAGCGCGGATCAATGAGGCTCGAACCGCCATCGGCGGGGCCGGCGTTGGCTTGCGGCTGCTGCCCAATGCTGGTGAACACGTTGCGCACAATCTGCGGATGCGAATCCGGCAGATCGGCCTGCAGATCGGCGGCGGTGTCGCGGCCTACGGCTTCGAGCCGGTCGGTAATGCGCTGTGTTTGCGCGGCGGTGGCCCCTACCGGAAGCTCCAGCTGGGCCGTTACAAGCTTGCCCTCAATGCTTGGAAGGAACGAAAAGCGGACGTATCCCCCCGCAATGAATCCACCCACAAGAATGAGCGTGGCGAATCCGGCGCACAGCGCGACCCCGTAGTGCTTCGTACTGTACTGCAGCGCCCGCTTCAAGGGCCCGTTAATGAAGCGGTTGAGCGCATCCGCAAAGCGCTGTTGCACCCGTTTTAGGCGGCGGATGAGGGCGCTTTCATCTTCGGCGGGCGTTTTCTTGACGTTCGACAGGTGGTACGGCAGGATGAAGAGCACCTCAACCAGCGAGAGCAGGAGCACCACAATCACGATAAACGGGATGTCGCCCAAAAACTTGCCCAGAATGCCTTCAATGAAGAGCAGCGGCATGAAGGCGGCGACGGTGGTGAGAACCGCGAAGATCACCGGGCCCGACACACGCGAGGTGCCAATGACTGCCGCATCGGTGGGGTCGGCGCCCTTTTCTTGCTCGGCAAAGACGTTCTCGCCCACGACAATCGCATCATCCACCACGATGCCGATGGAGAGGATGAAGCCAAAGAGCGAGATCAGGTTGATAGAGGTGCCCGTCAGGTACATCACGCCGAACGTGCCCACAAACGCCAGCGAGATCCCGACCGAGGTCCAGAACGCCAGGCGCGGATTCAGGAACAGCATGAGCGTGGCAATGACGAGCAGCAGCCCCAGAATGCCGTTTTCGATGAGCAGATTCAGGCGGCTTTGCAGATTTTCGGCTTCGTTCTGCCAGATGCCCACCTGAATCCCATCGGGCAGCGACGGGCGAAACTCGGTATCGAGGTGGTTCTTCACGACCTCCACGTTACGCAGCACTTGTTCGTTTCCGGTGCGAAAGACCTGCAGAAACGCGGCGCGCTCGCCGTTGAACCGGGTGATGAGATCCGCATCCTCAAATCCGTCTACGACCGTGGCCACATCGCCGAGGTTGAGCTGCGTGCCGTCGTCGCGACTAATGAGCACGATATCCTCGAAGTCCTGCTTCGTGTAGTTCTGCCCCTGCGTGCGGATGAGGATCTGCTCGCTGTCGGTTTCAATTTCGCCGCCGGGCAGGTCCAGGCTGCCCTCGCGCACGAGTCCGGCTACCTGCGGTAGCGTGAGCCCGTAGGTGCGCAGGGTCTGGCGATCCAGTTCGATCGAGATCTCGTAGTCGCGAATTCCGGCGCGCTCGATGAGCGAGATCTCGGGATACTGCGTAAGCTGGCGGTCGAGCTGCTTGGCGGCTTCTTTAAGGGCCGCCTCGCTGGCGCGTCCATAGATAGCCACCTGCAAGACCTGCCGCCGGTTCGAAAGCTCGGTAACGGTGGGCTGCTCGGCTTCTTCGGGAAACGCCGTGATGCGGTCGACCTCCTGCTTGATCTCGTCGCGCACCTGTGTCACGTCCGCGCTGCGCTGCAGCTCGGCGGTCACCACACCGAAGTTTTCGGAGGCCGTGGCCAGCACCCGGTCGATGCCCTCTACACCCTGAATCCGATCTTCAATGCGCTGCACAATCGACTCCTCAATCTCCTCGGGCGTACTGCCGGGATACTCCACGCGCACCTGCACCGCATCCAGGCTGAACTCGGGGAAGACCTCTTGCACCACCGAAAACGCACTGATACTGCCAATCAGGAAGATCAGAATAAACAGCAAGTTGGAGGCCACACCGTTCCGGGCCATCCAGTCAATCATACGGGTCATGGGCGTTCGGGGCGTGCGGTAGGGGGATACGAAGGAGCGGTGCTACGGCGCGCTATTCCTCGGCACGGCGGACGGCCATGCTGTCGCTGACCACGGGCAGGTCATCGGTGATGACGGGGCGGCCCTCGGTCAGATTGCCGGTCACAAACGCCTGTTCGTCGACGTGCTGCACCACTTCTACATCACGCATCACAAGCATGGTGTCAGATTCGACCGTCCACACGGTGCCGTCGTTGCGCACAGCACGGCGCGGCACTACGTAGTAGCGGTCAAGCGAGCGCGCTTCGATGTCAACCGAGACGTACGATCCGACCGCGAGCGGCGGACTGTTGTCGGCCTCGGTATCGGGTTGTGTGTCATAGGGCGCCTCCACGCGCACCACTACGTTCACGGTGCGGGTCTGCGCGTCGAGCGCGCCCTCTACGCGGTCTACGTAGCCCTCCCACGTGTAGGAATCGCCGCCATAGTTCAGCGTGACGGTCGCGGTGCGCGGCGGGTCGGCCTGGCGGGCGCTGGTCTGCCACAGCCCGTCGATAAGCGCAGCCCGACCGGATTCGAGCGGGACCACAACCTCGGCCTGCTCGGTGCTAAAGAGTCGGGCGATGGGCGTGCCCGGCGCTACATACGCGCCCAGATTGGCCTGGGTGGTGCGGATGCGTCCGTCGAACGGCGCCACGAGGGCGGTGCGCTCCAAATTGGTCTGCGCGGTTTCGAGCTGGGCCCGGGCGCTTTCGAGATTGGCCTGGGCCGCCCGAAGCTGGGGTTCGCGGAAGAGCAGCCGTCCCAGTTCGGTGCTGTCGGGCTCAGGCGCATCCGCTGCCCGCTGACGCATCCGCTCGTACTCTTCTTTGGCGACGCCGACTTCCTCCCGCGCTTGCAGCACCTCAAACTGGCGCTGCGTAACGGCGGCTTGTGCCTGACGCCCCCGGCTCTGGTAATCAGCGGGGTCGATGCGGGCGAGCGTGTCGCCCGTGCGGAAGGTGCCGCCACTCACAAAGGCATCGCTCACCGACACGATGCGCCCGCCTACCTCGGCGGTCAGGTCGATCTCGCGCGGGGGACGCACGGTGCCGGTGCCACGCACTTGTAGGGCACCGGAGCGCAGTTCAGTGGGCGTGGTGGACACGAGCGGCGCCTCGTTAGAGGGCGGGTCTTCTGGCGGAGCGCTACGCAGTGCCACCAGCAGCACGGCCAAAAGAAGGCTGCCCACAATGAATCCGCCACCGAGGAGGTACGATTTGTATTCGTGCATGACGTAAAGAGGACGCGGCTACCACACGGCAGCCTAAGTGGAGAAACAGGGGCGAGGGTGCACGTTAGTTGGCGGTTTCGGGCGCTGCATCCGGGCGGTAGGTGTCGCGGAACAGGCGTGGGTCGTCGGTTTCGGGCGGTGCGACCCAGGCTCCGCCCAGCGCCCGGTGCAGTGCAATGCGGCTTCCGACCAGGGCTTCTTCGGCGGCCGTCAGGCGCTGCGCAGCCTGCAGGCGCGTGCGCTCGGCATCAAGAGCCGTCGCGTAGTCGCCAATGCCGCGTTCGTACCGGCGCATCTGGTTGGATGCGCTGGCCTCGGCTTCTTCGAGTTGGTTTTGGACCAGCGCGTACTGCTCCTGCTGCTTCTCGTACGCGGTGAGCGCTGCATGCACTTCCTGAAGCGCCGTGAGCAGCGTCTGTTCGTAGGTGGCCCGTGCCTGGGTGTAGCGCGCCTCAGCCGCATCCTGCTCCGCGCGCAGGCGTCCCGCCTGAAACACCGGCGCCGCTATCGATGCGATGAGCGTGGTGAAGCGCTGATCGATGTTGAGCAGGTCGTCGAGCGTGCTGTTCTGGACGCCGCCCTCGCCGGTGAGCGAGAAGCGGGGCAGCCGGTTGGCGCGTGCCACGCCGATCTCGCGCTGGGCCGCGTTGAGCTCGCGGGCGTCGGCGCGGACATCGGGGCGGGCCATGAGCAGATCGGAGGGCAGGCCCGGCGGTACGGGCTGCAGGGTGGCCAGCACGGCGTCGCGGGGCGCAGAACGCGCCGCCTGCATCACGGCTTCGTCGACGTTGCCGATGAACTGCCCAAGAATCACCGAGAGCCGACCGCGTGCGTCGGCAAGCTGGCTCTCACGCGCGGGCTGCTCGGCCTGCGCCGCTTGCAGCTCCTGACGCAGCGCGTATACTTCGAACGAGCGCACCAGTCCACGGTCGTAGCGATCTTCGGCCAGATCCACACGCTCCTGCAGCACGCGGATGGTCTCCTGGCCCAGCGCCATCTGGCGCTCCAGCGTAGCCACCTCAAAGTACGTGCTTATCGTCTGTGCAATGACCTGCTGGCGGGCGGTCTGCACCGCATCCACCGACCCCAAAAAGCGCTCCAAGGCCGCTCCCCGCTGGTTGCGCAGGCGGCCCCAGAAGTCGAGTTCGTACGAGAGTGAGAGCGACAGGCTGTACGTATCAAACGTGAAGCGGTCGGGCACAGCCCCCGAACCGCCTCCACCGCCCAGTGCACCACCGATGCCGGTGTTTGCAGGCTGCGACTGACGGTTGTAGTTGCCGTTCGCGGTGACCTGGGGGAACAGCGGCGCCCGCGCAATCCGAAACCGACTGGCGATTTCGTCGACCACTGCGCGGGTGCGCTCCAGGTCCAGGTTGCGCACCAGCGCCGTGTCGATGAGCGCATTCAGCGCCGGGTCGTCGAAGGCCGTCCACCAGTTGACGGGGTCGAAGCGCGTCGAGTCGTCTTCGGCGTAGAGCGGACCGCCCTCCACGAGCGGGGTGTCATACGCATCGGGGAGGGTGGCTTCGGCGGTGGGCGGATCCATCTGCGGGGTGAGCGCACATCCGGATCCCACCAGAAACAAGGCAGCAAGAAACGCGCTGCAGAGCGCAGTCGGCGAGTAGGTCATGCAGGGGAAGACGACGATGAGACAGAGTCGGGCTGGAGGCCGTGGTACACGACATCGAAAATCTGCTCTTTGCGCATCTCGACAAACGCCGCCCAGTCGGAGCCTGCAGGGGGGTGCATGCGCTCAACCGTAGGACGCGCCACGAATGGGAAGATGCAGCTGGCGATGATGGTGAGCAGCGTGTGGTCGGGGTCGACAGGGCGGATTTCGCCGGTTTCGATGGCCGTTTCAATTGCATCTCGGAAGAGACGGGGCGGCGTGTCGGTCCCGGCGTCGGCCATCTGCTGCAAGTGCTGGCCCAAGAGCGGCCCGCCGCGCAGGTTCTCGCTCACGAGCAGGCGCATGGCGTGGGTGTGGCTCTGGCAGAACGCCACGTATCCATCAATGAACCGGCGGAGGAGCTCCGCGAACGTGTTGGCTTCGTGTAGCGCCTCGTGGTCGAATGATGCCATGAAGCGCTCCATGGTGTGGGCAAACACCGCCTCGTACAGGTCGGCTTTCGTACGAAAGTAGTAGTGCAGCATCGACTTGTTGATGCCGGCCGCATCGGCGATTTGCTGCATGCGGGCGCCAGTGCGCCCGTGCTGCGCGAAGGCCACCAGGGCAGCCTCGAAGATCTCTTGTTCGGTTGATGACGGCTCGGCAGCGGACACGCACTGGGGATGCAGGGCAGGGAGGCACGACAATGCGATGTGCAATGTAGAGCGCGCCTTCCCCTTGTTCAACCATATGGTGTAACCAAGCGGTTAACCCATCGGCATGCGTGTAACGGATCTGTACATAAGGCGCAGTATAATCTCGTAACCGGTCGCCCCCCGATTGCACGACGCATGGGTAGGCCCCACACAAAAAGCTCCTGGGCCTACCAAATTGGAGGCACAGGAGCCTGGTTGTCAGGCACACTCGCGTACATCAACGGAGCGTGGTGTTATTATGTGCAGTAGCATCAGTCTTTTGGAGCTGCAGCTTCTTCCTCCAGAATGGCATTCAGCGTCACCTCAAACGTGAGCGTCTGGCCCGCCAGCGGGTGATTCGCGTCGATGGTAATCGTCTCCTCCGTCATTTTCGAGACAAACGCCTTCACGCGGCGTCCGTTATCCAGCCGCAGCCGCAGTGCAACACCGACCTCCGGGTCCATGTCATCGGGCAGGTGCGCTCGCTCAATTTCCTTCACCATGTCCGAGCGTCGGTGCCCATAGGCCTGCTCGGGCGGCACCTCGCCCGTTTTGGTCTCGCCCGGTTCCATGCCCTTAACGATGTTCTGCAGGCCCTCAATGACGGCCTCCTCCCCAATGGTGAAGGTAATCGGACCGCGCTCCTCCGAGGAGTCGAACACCTCGCCGTCCTCGAACCATCCAACAAAATCAATTTCTACCGTATCTCCTTGTTGTGCCGTAGCCACAGTGGTCGAGGGAGTTTGTGAGCAAGACTTTCGAAGTATCATCAACGCCACATAGGAGCGTCTGTTCAGCACTCCCGCGGGCGCGGAAGCCGCGCTTTTCCCGAATCGTCAAACGCCCCGCTACGTGCTGCTGCCCCGTGTTTTGTATGATACATGTGCTCGATACTCTATTGTAATGGATACGCCGGTATGTCCGAAGTCCCGCTTTCCCTTCGCAGTCCCCGCGTGTACGGTGTCGTAGTGGGGGCTACGCTTCTTACCGCTGGGCTCTCGCTCACGGGCGTCTTGAGTCTGGGCTCGGTCGCCTTTATCGTGCTCATGGGAGGCGTAGCACTGACCGGCATCCCCCACGGCGCGGTCGACCACGTGGTGGCTGCCGATCTGTATGGGCTCTCGTCGTCGTGGAGCGACCAGGCCAAGTTTTACAGTGTGTACCTCGCGCTGATGGCCGCATACGGCGTGCTCTGGTGGATCAGTCCAGTGGTGAGCCTAACCCTCTTTCTGGGACTCACCGTGTACCACTTCGGCCAAGCCGATCTGGCGTACTGGGACGTACCGGCCCCCGGCCATCTGTTGCTGTATGCCTCCCGCGGCATCATGCTCATGGGACTCCCGATTGTCGCCTTCCCCGAGTTGGTCGACCCGATATTCGTAGCCATTGCGGATGTGCAGGTAAGCGCCTGGCCGGGCGTTGCGCGTGCTCCCACGGCCCTGCTCGCCGCTCTGGTGGCTCAGCACGCCGTGGTGCTCCTGCTCATGCAGCGCTGGGGCACCCCGGCGTGGAGCAATGTAGGGCGCGAGCTCTTCAACACGGCGGTGCTGGCGGCGCTACTCATCACCGCGCACCCGCTCGTGGGGTTCGCCATCTACTTTGGGCTGTGGCACTCGCTGGGACACATCCTGGAGATTCTGCGCTTCTTTCAGCGCCACGGCCGCCAGGCTACGCTGGGCCACTTCTACCGCAAAGCCGCCCTCTTTACGCTGATCTCGTTTGTGGGCCTGGGCGGACTCTACGTCGTGAATGAGGCCGTGGGCGCACAAACCGAGATGATTGCGCTGCTTTTCATTCTGATCAGTGTGCTTACGTTGCCGCACATGCTTATTGTGGAAGCCATGTACCAACGTCAACGTCCGGCAGCAGCGTAGCACCGCCCAGCTTCCCTGACTCGCGTTGCTTGGCTCCGCACGTGTAACCGCTTCCGGCCCGACGTCAGCCCGCCTGCTTCGCTATCTTTCTGTTGAACCACCACCCTCTGCTTATGTCCGATTCTGATTCGCGCTTCTCCGACCTCGACCAGCGCCGCGAGGAGGCCCAGCAAGGCGGCGGCCCCGAGCGCATTCAGCGCCAGCACGACAAAGACAAGCTCACCGCCCGCGAGCGCATCGACATCCTGCTCGACGATGACTCGTTCGAGGAGATGGGAACCTTCGTACGGCATCAGTCCACCGCTTTCGGGCTCGACGAGAAGCGCCCCTACGGCGACGGCGTCGTAACGGGTTACGGCACGATCGAGGGGCGGCTCGTCTACGTGTTCAGTCAGGACTTTACGGTGTACGGCGGCTCCCTGGGCCGTGCTCATGCCGACAAGATTGTGCGCATCATGGAGCTGGCACTGGAGAACGGTGCACCGCTCATCGGACTCAACGACTCAGGCGGTGCGCGCATTCAGGAGGGCGTAGTGTCGCTGGGCGGATACGCCGACATCTTCAAGCTCAACACCGACCTGTCGGGCGTCGTCCCGCAGATCTCGGCAGTGATGGGCCCGTGCGCCGGTGGTGCGGTCTACAGTCCGGCCATCACCGACTTCACATTCATGGTCGAGGGCACGAGCTACATGTTCGTGACCGGCCCCAACGTGGTCAAGACCGTGACGCAAGAGGAGGTGACCAGCGAAGAGCTCGGCGGCGCGCGCACCCACGCCACCAAGAGCGGCGTATCGCACGTGACGTGCAACAACGATGTGGACTGCCTGCTCCGCATCCGCGAACTGATGAGCTACCTGCCGCAGAACTGCGAGGAGGATCCGCCCAAGCGCACCGATGCCACCAACAGCAAGGACCCCGAGGCGCTCGACACGATTGTGCCCGATGCGCCCAACAAGCCGTACGACATGCACGACGTGATCGGCCACATTGCCGACAGCGGCGACTTCTTCGAGGTTCAGCCTGACTATGCCGAGAACCTGATCGTCGGCTTTGCTCGTGTGGGCGGACGCTCAGTGGGCATCGTCGCGAACCAGCCGGCGGTCTTGGCCGGCGTGCTCGACATCGACGCCTCGCTGAAAGGCGCGCGGTTTGTGCGCTTCTGCGACGCATTCAACATCCCGCTGCTGGTATTTGAGGATGTGCCGGGCTTCCTTCCGGGCACCGATCAGGAGTGGAACGGCATCATCAAGCACGTCGCCAAGCTGCTCTACGCGCTCTGCGAAGCCTCCGTGCCCAAGGTCACCGTCATTACGCGCAAAGCCTATGGCGGCGCCTACGACGTAATGAACTCGAAGCACATCGGGGGCGACCTCAACTTTGCGTGGCC
>CAJXLX010000097.1 GCA_913056335.1 uncultured Rhodothermaceae bacterium | reverse complement strand
TGGACATGTCTTCGCCGGCGTCGCGGATGGACTCGGGGCCGTCGAAGTTGCGCCAGTGGTATTTCAAGCACTGCGAGGAGACGCGGGTGCGGGTCGTGCCGCCAAACGGAAGGGTCTTGGCGAATCCAGCATCGTCCCGGTTGAGCAGGGCCGAAGGGTAGGACGTGAGGGTGTGAAGCTGAATAAACATACAGGGTTGGGTCGGTTCGCGTAAAAGAAATTCGTAGGCAGCGATGCCAAGAGGGATCAGTCGGCATCTTGCTCTTTCTGGTAGAGCGTGCTGTAGTAGTTACGGGCGATACGCAACCGCGTGGATTCGGCGTTATCGGTACCTCGGGTAAAGAGGAGATACGCCACATCGGCCCAGTTCGCCGCCTGGTCTTTGCTCGCCAGGTACTGCGCCATGCGACGCATGAGGGCGGGAAGCGTCTCTGCGTCGGCTTCCATAATGCGCGTAAAGCGCAGCTCTGACCACCCGGCCAGGGCAAGGGCCTTGCCGAGCGGCACCTCGTAGTCATGCAATCCGGCGCAGTGGGCCATGCCCATGAGCAAAAGCCCCCAGTTGCGTTCGTAGCGGGCGGTAGCCGCATCGGAGGTGCCGTACTGCGGATCGGGCTCGGGGATGTTGAGTCCGTGCAGGACCTTCCAGAGGGCGGGCGTGACCGGAGCCTCCGGGTTGACGCGCCGTAGCGCGGCGCGGTCGCCGTTGGGCAGGCTCCCATCGTCGGGGTGGATCATCTGGGCGGCGCGTCCCACAGCAGTTGCCAGGTTCGGACGCTCGGTTGCGGAAGATTCGGTAGGTGGTGCAGCAGGTTCGGGCATGATGCGCGAAGAAGAAACTGGTTACAGGAAAAGACGGGCAGGGTAGAATCCAGGGCCAGGTCGCATTAGCCCGTTCAAGCCTCGACGGGTTGTTCATCAGCAGGCTGTTCGGGAAAGGCTTCGGGCAGGTGATTGCGGAGCGCGCCCCGGAAGATGGACTCGGCGCTGCTGTGGGCGCGCCAGTAGCGGGTGGCGGACTGCGGTGCATGGTCTTTAGCATCGTCAAACTGCACAGTGGCCTCGCTGCGCAAGAGCTGCTGCCAGTCGGCCTGGGCATCCTGCTGATCCATGTCGACCGAGGCCCAGAGCCGCTCGAAGAACCGTGCATCCACCGCGCGGTCGAAGGCGTCCATCCACGGCGCGAGTTGGTCGCTGTCGGGCTGTTCGTCGGGCCGCCCGGTCAGCACGGCGCTAAGTGCCGGATAAAGCACCTTGCTGCGCACGGTCGCCGCTTTTTCGATGCGCATCTTTGCGCGGTCGGCAAGTATCTTGGAAGCACTTTTGTTGCTGCTTAGCAGCGACGTCACCTTTGACGGCACCGGCACGATGCGGTGATGGAGCCCGTCGGTTTTCCCCTGTCCGCGCACCAGCGCACGAGCGACCAGGTACATCGCGTCGGTCTCGCCCGACTGAAACTCCAGGGCTGGCGGACGCTCGTAGTTCTCGCCCAGCAGAATGTCGTGCAGCTTTTGATACGTAAAGCCGGATTCGCCCAGCGTAAGCGCCTTGCCGTCGCCCTTATCGACCGGGGTCCACGGGTCGCCGGTGATGCCGTTGAGGCTCTTCGGGGCGTCCAGACGTTGGCCTTTCGTATTGGCGCGCCAGCAACGGAGCGAGCCGTCGTCGTCAACCGTAAAACGGATGCGGCGGCAGATCTCGACGAAGTAGGGATCGCAATCATACAGGGAGATTGCTTCGTCTTTCGCGCCGCCCCACGGCTCGGTCCAGAGCAGCATCGGCCCGTGGGCGTCATATCGTTCGAGCAGAGTGCTCCGCGCATCCGCCAGTACCTGAACATCGCGCCGTAACCGCGGCCCCCAGGCCAGATCGGGGGCCAGCCCAACTAATGGCCGGTTTCCGAATCCGCCGTTCATGCGCACGATGCCGTAGTTGCCGCGCCCCAGGAAGCCTTCCATGGTTTGCAGGGTGATGAGCGCATAGATCCAGTGCTCAGGGTGCGGCGCGTGGATGCGAGCGGTTTTCACGTCGTGATTCTTCGACGTGATGAGCACATCGAGCTGATCGGGCGTCGGGATGTCGTCTTTGTAGCTGGCCGCCTCCAGGCTCCCCTCCGGGATAGGCGGCTGCATAAACCCAGGCTGCGCCGGATCGTCGGTCACCAGGTGCCACGCCTGCGCATCGCCCCCAGAAAGCGCACGGAGCGCCGTGTGCCAGTCGCCGGGTGTATCGGGCAGATCCTCGTGCGCCGTGCGCGCCATCACCAGGGCGCCCAACTGTACCAGCAGGCTGTACCACGGCTGCTGTTGATGCGGCTGTAGCGCCTCGAACGAGGCAATGTCGCCCGTACTAAGCCGAGACAGCACCTCGGGCAACGAGACATCGCTGCGTGTGCTATCAGGCTGGCGGATGCGAAAAAGCGAGTCGTCAAGTAAAGAGTACGGCATAGTAAACCGGGAAAGGCACCGAGAAGAAGGTAGCGGTAGGCCTGCGGTACGCATGACCCATCTTTCAGGAAAACAAAACGTTGGGCTCTATGACCTTATCATGAATGGACTGCGCGCCGGTTCGGGAAGCATGTCTGGACAAATCATACAACATGCTCTCTACGACCGCGACATTTTGTGTCGGGAACAATTTGCGGATCTGCCGAGGGCGCAAGCATCCTACGCTACCAATCCAGTGCACACCCGTGTTGTAGGGACACGGCACGCCGTGTCCCTACGTTTTTTACTATCTGCGCTGAATCATTATTCCGGTGTTTGCAATCAGTGGGCGACGAGACTTGCTTTCGTGTCGCCGGGGATGCAAGCGATCCCCGGCTATGGGTTTGATCGGTGTTATGTCTTCTCTTAGCCCGGGATCAGGAGCGTAGCGCTGAGAGCGTAGCAACCGAGCGCTCTTGGGGTGCGTATATCCCGGGCGGTTCTCGCGCTAAACAAACACGCACTCCCCCGGTCGTGCTTCACATCTGCCCTTCGTGTATGAACTACGCTTCGGTCCTTTGTAAGCGACGCGGCACGCCGTGTCGTTACCACAGTCCATAGCAGGGAGCCACCAGATAGGGTCTATGCCCCATCAATTCCAAACCGGTCGTACTGGAAGGACTGCCCCGCCACCGTAAACCGAAACCCGCCATCGGTAGCGTGGGCCGATTCTGCTTCGTCGGTCTCAGGGGGCTCGTCGAAGCGCCACTGCGGCAGGCTCACCTCGCTGATGTCGGATCCGAACGGCCCACGAAGCGGCTCAGGCAAGTGGATGCGGTAGTCGGGCTCGCCCAAGCGCGTCATGATGCGCTCGTTGTCATCGGCAAAGCCGTTCTGGGAGAAGGATGCCGCAAAGTCGATGGTGCTGTACTCAGCGTGCTGCGCGTCGGCCATGCGCTGGCCGATGACCCACTGTTCGTGGCGCGTCCAGGCCGCCGTATCCGCCTGTTCGACAATGCGGTGCAGCCGATCCGGGTGTGTGGCGCGCTCGACCAGGAGCCGGTTGTGGTCGGGGATGCGCCACGGCCGCAGCGCCTCGTCGCCAAGCACCTGCCAGGCGGCTTCCAGCATCCGCAGATCGCCGTAGACCGTGCCCAGCCCGTGATCGCCCTGCATGCCGTTGTCGTCACTGGTAATGGCTGCACCCAGGTCGCGCTCCGGTGGGACGAGTACTTCGCAGCGCGCCGTGTCGAATCCGCCGGGACGGGGGCGCGTGTGCCGGTGCAGCCGTCCGATACGCTGCAAGAGCACGTCCATCGGGCACAGATCGGTGAGCAGGATGTCGGCATCGATGTCGAGGCTCTGCTCCACGGTCTGTGTGGCCACGGCGATGCATCCGCCTGTGCGGTCGGCGTCTTTGCCAAACGTGGATTCGATCGCATCGTCGAGACGCGAACGGTCGTCGGGGGCGAATCGAGAGTGATGCGGAGCCGCTGTGCCTGCGCATCCAAACTGATGCGACTCTGGTGCCACGGCTTCTACCGCACGCTGCGTGGCCACGCAGTCATCCACCAGGTTGCGGATGATGAGCACACGAGCGCCCGCGTCGGCATACTGGGCCGCCCGGGCCGCAAGCGCCTCCGGGTCGTGGGCGAGGGCGTGAAGCGTCGGCTGCACGGTTTTGGCGCTTCCGCCCGAGGAGGCGTGCACCGAGGTGGGCGTCTGGCGGTTGGCGGCTACATGCGTGAGCAGCGGATAGTCCTCGGCTTCAGCGGAGTCGGGGGCAGGGGGATCCGCACGGCCTGCCGTGGTGAGCTGCGTGCGTGCCGCGGAGCCAAGCGTAGCCGACATCATGAGGGCGTGGCCGCCTGCGTGCAGGTGTTGGTCGAGCACGCGGTCCATGAGCGCGGTCATGTAGACATCGGAGGCGTGGACCTCGTCGACGACCAGAAAATGACGGAGAAGCGCGGCGCCTCGCATGTGCGCATGCGGCACCTGAAGCGCCGACATCAGCACCTGGTCGACCGTGCCCACGACAATGGGACCGGCCAGGTAGCGTTTGGGGGATTCGGCGGCCCAGCCGCGGTATTGCATCGTTTCGTCCTCGTCGTCCCAGCGCACCTCAAAGCCCGGCAGCCGCATGGCCTCGCGGTCGTCGGCTTTAATGTAGCCCGGCACCGCCTGCACGACCGGGGGACGGCGCTCTGCATCCGCAAAGACACGCTGCATCGCTTCATCGACGCGTTCGTGCAGCTGGGTGGCAGCGCTGCGCGTGGGCACAGCGAAGTACATCGCATCCACCTGCCCCGCCTGAAAGAGCCGCAGGTAGCGCGCAAGGGCGGCTTCGGTTTTGCCCGATCCGGTGTCGGATTCGAGGATGGTGAGACTGCCCGTGTCGTGAACCGGCAGGTCGTGGCATGTTTGCTGGATCGGATGCGGGGTCCAGTCTGATTCTTCGAGCACGCCGTTGAATCCTACGGGGCCCGGAAGCACGTCGCGAATGCGATCGCCCTCCAGAAAGAGCCGGTCGATAGCGGTGGCCGCCCGGTCGCGCGCAGCAGGCATCGGGTCGGAGCGGTCGGTGACGAACGGAAAGAACCGCTCGTTGTCGGAGCCGATCCAGTCGGCAAGGGTGAGGAGTCCGTTGTACGCATGCTGAAAGCGCGTTGCATCCGCCGGAAAGGGTGGCGCCGTGCCCGCAAACGCCTCTGGAAACCACTGACGGGTGTAGGTGGCCAACTGCTTCAGGTTCTCGGCGGGATTGCGGATGTCGTTGGGATTCCAGAGTCGCAGGTTAGGGTCTGCGGGAGCAACCGGTGTGCCGTGATGCGCCCAGGTGGCCCGTAGCATCTGTTCGAGGCCGTCGAGGTCAGACATCCATCCCTGGTGGATGATCTCCATGATGCCCATCGCCTCAAGCCACGAAGCGACGTCATCGGTCTCCAGCAGATTCAAAACCGGAGTTACGTGATTGCATTCGGGCTTTCGTCCAAAGGCGCGATTTTGGAAGCCGTGGTTCACCTTTCCGGCATCGTGCAGAGCAGCAAAGGCGGAAAGGCGAGCAATATGCACCGACGAGAGCTGCTGCCACCCCGCCAGGCGGGCCATTCGGGCGCCGAGAATGGTACGTGTGAGAAGGGCTTCGACCACAGCAGAAACGTCGGCGGAGTGGGCCCAGAGCGTATTCCAGGCAACGGGCGCCCCAGATCGGTCGTCGGTTTCGTGAGTGAGTTTGGCCCAGACGTCGGAAAGAGATGGCGATCCGTTCATGTAAGAAGAGAGATAAAGGAATAGATGCGACGATTAGAATATAAAGGTAGGCAGAAGAGCCAGAAAAGTAAAGGAGTGCCAATGTGGCATAACGAGAGCGTTTGACAACGAATTCGCTATCTCATATACTGTAATTGATATCAAACCTGTGTCAGGATGACGCAGGGATGCCTCCGCACACGCGGAGATAGACCGCGCTCCAACATACCGATCTTGTTTTCATCCGTGATGCCTCCGCACACGCGGAGATAGACCACGAAGGCATGGGCCTTATGCAGCGCAGACCAGGATGCCTCCGCACACGCGGAGATAGACCCCAGAGGGGGACGCGCGGACGTGGGAGCGGGCCGATGCCTCCGCACACGCGGAGATAGACCCGATTCGCGTACCCAAAGGAGAGGGATCGGTTGGATGCCTCCGCACACGCGGAGATAGACCGGCACCCGCCTGGGCCGTCAGGAGATAGATGCAGATGCCTCCGCACACGCGGAGATAGACCTCGCATCTGTGAGGGCGCGCACTTCGGCCCGCGGATGCCTCCGCACACGCGGAGATAGACCCGATTCGCACACGCGTTGTTGAGGGCCGAATGCGATGCCTCCGCACACGCGGAGATAGACCTGTGCTCCCGCGCCAGCCCGTCGGGAAGCAGGAGATGCCTCCGCACACGCGGAGATAGACCCGGCTCGGTTGCCTCCATCTCAAACCGATACACGATGCCTCCGCACACGCGGAGATAGACCCTGTTCGTCCTGGAGGCCCGGCTCCATGCTGTGGATGCCTCCGCACACGCGGAGATAGACCTGCACGGAAGGTGCGACGTGAGTACATCCAACCGATGCCTCCGCACACGCGGAGATAGACCTGGCACTGCCTACCTAAGCGCCTTCTATGACTTGATGCCTCCGCACACGCGGAGATAGACCCTTCGCGGGGTTCGTGGCCTCGGGGCCGTCAGGGATGCCTCCGCACACGCGGAGATAGACCGTCACGACGCCCGATACTCGACACACCCTCGCGGATGCCTCCGCACACGCGGAGATAGACCGCGATCAGGAAGAGAAGCTGGCAGAGATGACGCGTCGCGAAGTAGACGGCGCCGGGCCGTTGGACGTGAAGCAGGGCGCAGCGTACTGCGGGAGCCGAGCGATGAAGTCCAAGAAGGCCTGGTAGCCCTGGGTTGTGTGGAGATCGAGCGCCCGTTGGTAGATGGCATCCAGAGACTGGGCGTCGGTTTCGTCCGTCGTGGGATGCTTATCATTGATGGACATGGCAGAACCTCATTTGTACAATCAATCTCTTGTTTCAGAGAGGAGGAAATACAATACTGTAGTGGTATATCACTATAGAGCTACAGTGCTACAGTGCTTCGAAGTATGATCTGTGCGCGCCATTGAGCTATTTCATTGGGTTTGCCGCCGCTATCTTGACTCTTCGGAAGTGCTAAATACCTGGTCGAGCCAGTGAGCAAGCTCGCTGTTGGTTCCCTGCTCCAAGGCATCCGATAGCAGGTAGCGGAGAGCAGCTTCAACGATGAGGCTTTTGCTCACATCGGATCCGTAATGTCGTCGCATCTGAAGGAAAACCTCTTCGAGTGCTTCGCTGGTTACATCAGCGACGTAAGGCCCAAGCTTTTTCTTGAGGTCTGGCCGTTCGTTGGGATGGATGGGAAGGCCAGAATGCGCAGGGGGCGCCTCCTCTTGTAGTTCTGTAGCACTATTACTCTGCTTTTCTGTAGTTCTGTAGTTCTTTTCCTCTACAGTGGTGTCGTTCTGTTCCTCTGTAGTGCTGTTTGGGGATTCATCTGGCTTCGCTTCATCGGATTCAGGATCCAGGTCTACATTCGGCAGAAGGTTCGACATTGTACTGCCGTGTCGGGGGCGATCACTTTTCTTTGGCATGGGTAGGTTGGGTATTTCTGAAAAGAATGATTGCGGCCGCTTCTGTCATGCGGCAATCGGGGTGCGGTCGGTACTGGTCTGCAGGCGCTGGATGATTTCCTGAGCCAACGTCTCGTAGATAGCAACTGCGTCGCTGGACGGCGCGTGGTCGTACAGCGATGTACCGTACGTAGACACTTCGATGATTTTTGAGCGCCACGGAACGGCTGTTTCAAACACAAGATCGCCATACGCATCCCGGAGGGCATCAAGTCCTTCGTTGACGAGCCCCGCACGTTTGTCGAGGTTATTTGGCAAGAGCCCCAAGATTTCAATCTGATCATTTAGGTACTTACGCACCTCTCGGGTCGTCTCCACGAGCTGTCCGAGGCCTTGCATAGACATACCATCCACGTTCACAGGTACAATGAGGCTGTCAGAGGCCGTGATAGCCTGCACAACAAGCAAACCAAGCGAGGGCGGGCAATCTATCAGGCAAAAGTCATAATGCCCCTCAGAAGGCAAATGAGCGCCCGCTGCATGCAGGTGCTCAAATCCGATGCCCTGCTTCAGTTCGCGGATGCGTTCGCGGAGCAGGTAGGGACGTGAAGGTTTCTCTCCAATATCACCCTCAATGTTTGAGAGGTCGGCATGTGCGGGGACAAAGTCGAGTCCAGCACCAGACGGCTCAACGAGACGCGCCAACGGCCAGTCTGCTTCGTCGGGTTCATCGCCGGCCGTGATGATAGATTCAAGCACAGATGCTTCATCGGACTCCAGTTCGCGGCCAAGCAGCCACTTGGTTGCATTCATCTGGGGGTCCAAATCGATCAGGAGGACATCGTGCCCAAGGTGGGCCAGGGCTGTGGCAAGACAGACTGACGTGGTTGTCTTACCCACACCTCCCTTCTGGTTGACAAGGGCCAGGGTATGCATGATGGAAAAGTCAGATTGAGGATGCAGAACGATAGCAGTGCTTTGGCACTGTAGTGCTATAGTGTAGCAGCACTAAAGTTCTATAGTGGTGCAGAGGTGTCGAACTGTAGTGTTGTAGTTCTGTAGAAGTATAGTACTGCAGTGGTAAATGCGTTGTCAAGATATTTGGCCTGTTCAACAAACTGGTAGCAGCATGAAATCGAAACTGACGCTTTGCATCGACAAGGACGTGAGGGAGTCTGTAAAGGCGTTGGCCCGCCAACGTGGAGAGAGCGTCTCGGATATGGTGGAGACGTACTTTCGGATTCTTATCCAGCAGAAGAAAGCCGACACTGAAAGCCAAGAAGGAAATCGAGGCGCGCTGCCTGCTGGTGAACTGCGGAACGATGATATCCTGGGCCCGGTCACCCGTCGGATTGCAGGTGCACTGGCAGAAGAAGGCGAACCGTCTCACGGAGATGCCCCCACCGATGACCGCCGTGTGACCATTCGTGCGATGCAAGACAAGCGGAGGTAAGAGTGTTCGCATGTGGATACGACATGTGGATACGAAAGGGGCTGACCGCACATTGCCCTGCGAGCGACGATCAAAACCGTTTCATCCCCAAGCATCTCACCAAAGCGTCCTATTCTATAGCGTCGGGGCCGCGCGCCGAGGTTCGTGACGAACGGCGCTGCCCGCGTTACCGCGTTACGTGCATCAAACAGCGGCCCATCCACGTAAAGCCCTGCGAAAGGCTACAACACGCGCTAATATGGTTGCAGCACACACAGCATATGCCTACTACGCTTTCTACGCTTGACGTAACTCCGGCAGTCCGTGCTGCGCTCCGAGAGGCCCGCACAGCACTACGTGATCTGTACGATGAACGTCTGCAGCGCATCATCGTGTTCGGCTCACAGGCGCGTGGCGATGCCTGCAGCGACAGTGACATTGACCTGGCGGTCGTGCTCGCCCCGCCAGTCGATGCATACGCTGAGGCACAGCGCACCAGCGACCTGGTGGTAGATATCGCGATCCGCTATGAGGTTGCGCTTTCCGTCCTTCATCTCAGCAGCGAGGAGTTTGCTAACACGAAGCACTCGCTCATTCATATTCTCCACAACGAAGGCATTGCGCTGTGACGCATCCCGATGACGAAACCCAGGCGTTGATGCACAAGGCGCGTCAAGCGCTCGATGATGCACGCCTATTGTTGGATCACAACTGTTGGATCATAACCGTTCAGAAGCTGCTGTCAATCGTATCTACTGTACCGTATCTACTATGCGGCTTTCAATGCTGCACGAGCCGCGCTTCTTACCGAAGACGAGACGCCGTCCTCACATTCGGGCGTCAAAGCCCGGTTCAGCTATCACTTTGTGCGCACCGACCAAATTGATCGTACGCATGGGCGAACACTGGCCATAGCCGAAGACATGCGCAATCGAGCCGACTACAGCGCATTTACCGTCTTCGAGGCGGAAGCCGCGACGGACATGCTCGCAGATGTTGAGCAACTGGTTGATGCAGTGGCGGCTATGCTATCCATGACGTGAAAGCATTGACGTGAAGACGTTGCGAGAGGCTACTACCGAGAAGCCACTACCGAGAAGCCACTACGACATGAAGCAACTCGGCTTCGCTTACCGTGGCGCTTCGAGCGATGGATCGATCATGCCCATGTAGCAATCCTCACGTAGCAATTCGTGTCCACATTGGATGAAGTTGCTACATATGTCAGCAACTGTAGCAAAAACGATCCAGCTCCTGGCCACGACTCTCTTTCTTTGCTTGTAACTCCTGACATGGAGCAGGCGGCCGTAGCTACCGCCGATGCCGCCCAGGCCCGTCCGTATAGCGCCGCGCGCTGGTGAGCGTCGTCATCAGCTCCGCCTCCGGCAGCGGCGGGCGGCACACCGCTTGGTTCCAGGCCCTCAGAATCGCCTCGGCACTTGAGTTGTCACCAATAGGCACAGCGGTCCCATACCGGCTTCGGAGCACGGCCTCAACCCGCTGTGAGGCGGTTTCAGGGTAGGAGGTGACATAGAGCCCCATGATAAAGGCCGCCCAATTCCGCCCGGCGTAGGGCCGGTCGACATCTGTGCCCCAGGCCTGGCTCTCCGTAACTGGCTCCAGCAGCCGCGTGGTCACACGGCCACCTCGATTTTGCGCGGTTGGCGGGGGCCGCGGACGAATGGGTTTCCAACAGTAGTTATTAACATGTATGGTAGCTTCAGGGGGAGGTGGGTTCGTCAACATTCCCTGCTGTTTTGAGCGTCTCTTCTGAAGCTGCTTCCGCATGCGCTCATGAATGGGATGTGCTACCTGAACACGTCGTCTATCCAATAACAGTGATCCAATCGAGGCGGTGTAGGAGGCGTTCTCCGTCCGGGGGAGGCTGAACCCATCGTAGTGACCCGCTTCGCTGTGCCCA
>CAJXLX010000096.1 GCA_913056335.1 uncultured Rhodothermaceae bacterium | reverse complement strand
AGCGCCACTGCGTATCTACCGCGAAGAACGCATCGCTGATGCTTTCGAGAATGGGGGCATGCGCATCAGGGAGTACGTGATGCGTCATCTCGTGCTCAGCCAGCGCAGCCAGGTCGCGCAGCATGGTGGCATGAGCATCAGAGAGCGAGCCCGGCGTGGTGTTGAGCAGGCTCAGTGCGCCCAGCACGTGTCCCTCAGGACTCGTGAGCGGAACGCCTGCGTAGAAGCGTAGATGAGGCGGGTTGGTAACGAGCGGGTGGCGGGCGAAGCGGTCGTCGGCTGTCAGGTCGGGGACGACCAATAGGTTGTTGCGGTCAACGACGAGAGGTGCAAGCGCCTCCGTGCAGTATGTGGTGGCGGTGGCGTCCGCAAGCCCAATGTGCGCCAGAAGCGAGACCTGTTTGGCTCCAACCAGGGCCAGCATTGCCGCGGGGGCGCGGCTGCTATGCTGCGCCAGCCGCACAATGCGGTCGAGGGCGGGCTGGGCTTCCGCATCGAGCACGCTGTAGCGCTGCACTGCGTGGAGCCGGTCGGGGTTGTGTCGGGAAGCCATGCCAACAAGAGCGTAGAGAGAGCGCAGCTGTCCGCAAGGCGAAGCATCGCCGCGTGTGCTCCGGGGCGCACGGCTGCATTAGGAATCGTTACCATAATGCGACGGACCGCCTAATATACACAGTAGAAGTGTGGAGGTCCAGTGGCGGTACCATTGAGCACACAAACCAGCCTGAAACTGGACAGATTAAGAGGATCGTTCTACCTCCTTTTCGTTAAAATATTGATGGGTAGTAACTTAGGGAAGTGCTTTGTGGGTCCTCTTGGATTTGAACCAAGGACCTCCTGCTTGTAAGGCAGGCGCTCTAAACCAACTGAGCTAAGGACCCATTTTTGTGCATGGTGCAATATGCACAAGCAGCAGGTATAATGCGAAATGGTAGGAAACCGTTCCCAACAGATATCGGGGGCGCATGGCGTTTTGGCGATCTCTTCGCACGGCGTGGGCTAAACAACTTGAGGGGTGTGCCGTTGTAATCTGTCGCCTATTGTTGTATGCGATCATCTACCCACGAATTCTGTTATGCCAAAACGAACGTACCAACCCAGCCGAAAAAAGCGCAAGAACAAGCACGGCTTTCGTAAGCGGATGAAGACTAAAAACGGACGCAAAATCCTGAAGCGCCGCCGCAAAAAAGGGCGTAAGAACCTGACGGTGAGCGATAAGTCTTCGGGCAAGCCTGTGTAGCGCGCTCCCCCGCTGTTTCGTTGTGTTAATTGCGTATGCCGCCGCCTGCTTCTGATCGTCGCTACACGTTTCCACGCACGCATCGGTTGAAGCGGCGGCGCCTTATTGCGTCGTTGTTTGACCGGTCGCGGGATGATGTGCACACGGTGGCCCGTAGCACGGTGCGCCTGGTGTACCGGTGGGCCTCGCACGAGGAAGTAGGCTACGATGTGCCGCTTCAGGTGGGTTTTGCCCCCGGGCGCACGTACACCACCAATGTGCAGCGCACCCAGACCCGCCGGTATCTGCGCGAGGCCTATCGCCACCACCAGCACACGCTACGGGAGGCTCTGCCCGCAGAGGCCCCACCGCTCATTGCGATGCTGCTCTTTCGTGGACGCCCTGAGCACGCACGCACGCGCATTCCCATCGATGTGCCTCGTGTGCTCCGCGCTGCGGCCCATATGCTTCCCGACCGCCCGGCCTCGTTGCCCGCCGATTGACGGCTCCAATGCCACGGCGGTGCCACCAGTTCATAACGAACGTTTGTGACGAACTGGTATCGTCGACACTGTTTTTCGTATCTACCACCCCTGGTCGCCTTGTCTACGCTGCGCAACCAACCGTCTTCCGAAGACCAGCGCAATATCCTTATTGCTACGCTGCTGTTCGGGCTTATCATGTTTGGGTGGCTCGTCTGGTTCGGTCCCGAGCCGTCTGAGCCCGCGCCCGAAGCCAATGCCACAGATGCTACTGAGCAGACGGCCGATAGCACAACGACAGCAGAAGCTGAGCCGCTTCCTGCAGACGATAGCGAGGCCCCTGCTTCCGACCCGGAACCTGTTGAGGCCCCAAGCGACCCGGCCACAGCTCGCGCCGAGTCGGGCACTGCGCGTACGGTCACCGTGGTCGCCGACCAGTACACCGCCGAATTTTCTACCCGGGGCGGCGTTATTGAGCGTTTCACGCTGACGGATTACACACAGTTTGACCGCGAAACGCCGGTGCAGGTGGTGGATACGTCGGGGCGTGGCGTGCCCGGTATGTCGTTCATGACGCCCTCCAGCCATCTGGTGGATACGCGAGCGCTCTACTTCGAGACCGACGCCCCCGACACTCTCCGTGTAGACGGCTCCGAAGAGGTCGCGCTCACCTTTACCGCTACGTTGGGGGAAAACGGCCAAGGAGAGCTCAGCTACACCTACACCTTTACGCCCGAGCCGTACGACCTCAACCTGCAGATTGCGCAGCAAAATCCGCGCTCCTACGCGGCTCGCGATGGCTACGACCTGGTGTGGGACCAAGGCGTGCCGTTTACCGAAGATGACCCCGAAGGCGAGCGGGTTGATTCCGGCGTGTATGCCTTCTCGGGTGGCACGCTGGAGCGCCTCGTGTACGACAGCGCCGAGTACGCGGAAAACCGCCTGTCGGGCTCCGTAAACTGGATCGGGCACCGCAGCAAGTACTTTACCGCGGTGCTCATGCCCGAAAATCCCGAAGCCGTTGATGGCGCTGAAATCATTCGCGAGGCGGACCTTGCCAATACGGTTCGCGGTGGGGAGGGCACCATTGCACGCCTCTTCATGCCCCCGGCTACCTCCGATGTCGACACGCAGTCGTTCTCCCTCTACATGGGGCCAATCGACTACTACAACCTGGTCTCGTACGAGCGCGAGCTCTACAGCATGGTGAACTACGGCTGGGCCATCTTCGAGTGGATTACGCGTCCCCTGGCCACGTTTATCTTCATTCCGGCACTGACCTACCTGGGCGGGGTGCTCCCCAACTACGGGCTGGTTGTCATCCTGCTGGCCATCTTCATCAAAATGGTGGTATACCCACTGACTAAGTCGTCGTACCGATCCATGGCGAAGATGAAAGATCTGAAGCCAGAGATGGATAAGATCAAGGAGAAGTACGAGGACGACATGGAGAAGCAGCAGGAGGAGATGATGAAGCTCTATCGCGAGTCGGGTGTGAACCCGATTGGCGGCTGTCTGCCCATGTTCTTGCAGTACCCGGTCATCATTGCGCTATACCTCTACATCCCGCAGTCGGTGCAGCTGCGGCAAGAGAGCTTCCTGTGGGCCGCTGACCTTTCGGCCCCCGATCCAATTTTGCAGCTTCCGTTTAGCATCCCGTTCTACGGCGACTATGTGGCTGGCTTCACGCTGCTGATGGGGATCGCCATGATATTTACGATGCGTATCCAGATGAGCAGCACCGGTAGCACCGGGGCCCAGGCAAAGATCTTTCAGTGGGTCTTGCCGTTCTTCATCTTCTTCATCTTTAACCGATTCGCCTCGGCGCTGAGCCTCTACTACCTGTTCTACAACGTCGTCACAGCGGCGCAGCAGAAGTACATTTACTGGCAGCTGGATAAGGAGAAGGAGCAGCAGCCCAACACCCGGTTTGAGGCCAACAAGAACGGCGACGACAGCGATGGCTGGTTTGCTCGTCTCCTCAAGAAAGCCGAAGAAGCTCAGAAAGAAGCCCGGCAACGAAAGTAAGCTGGCGTGCCATGTGCTTGCGCTCTACCTATGCCCGCCGATCCCGATACCATTGCCGCCATTGCTACCGCTCGCGGACGCGCGGCCCTCGCGATCATTCGCGTGTCGGGGCCGCAGGCCCATGCACTGGTCAATGAGCGCTTTCGTGGAGACGACCTCACCACCGTCGCCTCGCACACCGCCCACGTCGGGTACGTGGTGGATGCGGAAGATGAGGCGCTCGACCAGGTGGTGGCTACGGTCTTTCAGGGACCGCGCTCTGCTACGGGCGAGGATGTCGTCGAGGTCTCGTGCCACGGCGGCGACCTGGCCCCGCAGCTTGTGCTCGATGCGCTCCTTGAGGCCGGGGCCCGCATGGCTGAGCCCGGCGAGTTCACTGAGCGCGCCTTCCTGAATGGCAAGCTCGACCTGGCGCAGGCCGAGGCCGTTGCCGACCTCATCCATGCCTCCTCTGAGCAGGCGCACCGCGTGTCGATGCAGCACCTGCGCGGACGCTACTCGGATCGCCTGTCGAACCTGCGCGAAGAGCTGCTCGACCTGTGCGCGCTCATGGAACTGGAGATCGACTTCTCCGAAGAAGACGTCGAGTTTGCCGACCGCGACCGCCTCACCACGCTGCTCGACACCGCGCAGCGCCTCGTCGCTACGCTGCTCGACTCCTACCGCACCGGCGAGCTTCTGCGCGACGGCGTACGCGTAGTCATTGGCGGACGCCCCAACGCGGGCAAATCGACGCTGCTCAACGCGCTTGTCGGACGCGACCGCGCTATCGTGAGTGCCACGCCCGGCACCACGCGCGATGAAATCGAGGCCGAAGCCGAACTCGACGGACTTCTCTTTCGCTTTGTGGATACGGCGGGTCTGCGCGATACCTCTAACCAGATCGAAGCCGAGGGCGTGCGCCGCGCCGAAGCCTCCATCCGCGAGGCGGATGTGCTGCTCTACGTCTACGATCAGCAGCGCGGACTTGATGATGACGAGCGCACGTTCTTACAGGAGCTGTCGGATGCAGAGCCCTCGGTGCCTACCGTCGTTGTCGCTAACAAGTCCGATACGGTAGACACCGAACGCACGCCCAACCTCGACGTGGGGCGTACGCTTTCCTTCTCGGCACTCGACGCGTTCGACGAGGCCGACGAACTCGACCGCCTCACCACCGCGCTCCTCGACCAGGTCGACGCCGACTTGCGCGACACCGAAGCCTCGGCGGTCGTCATGAACAAGCGCCATCGTCAGCATCTGCAAGAGGCCCAGACGGCCCTGGAGCGCGCCCAGACGGCCTACGAACAAGGCGTATCGAGCGATCTGCTCACGCTCGATTTGCGTGAGGCGCTACACGCGCTTGGCGCCATCACCGGCGAGGTCACCAACGAAGATGTGCTCGGCCAGATCTTCTCGCAGTTCTGCATTGGGAAGTAGGAGAAAACGAGCGTCTGTCTACATCGTCTGCCTTTTTTCGGGTAGTGGATAGACGTTAAGTGATAGCTTCCCTAATGCAACCCTTCCCTGAGGCGAACGGTCCCCCGTTCGCCCTCGCCAGCCTCGCGGAGACGTCCGCGCTGGAGGCGCTACCAGTCTCCGGCTACTGGCCTATTTCTTCCATCACTTAGCATTGAACCGCTGTCTTTTTTCGTTCTGTGGTGTAGCGTTTGGGGCCGTAAGCACACAGACAATGTGTCCCCTGGCATCACTCGTTACGCTCTGCCTTGCGCCCCACTGCTATGTCGACTGATACCCACCCGCGCACCGTAACCGACGACTCGTTCGAATCTGTTATTCTGGAGGCTGAGCATGCTATCCTGGAGTTCTGGGAGCCGCGCTGCTATGCCTGTCAGGGATTGACTGATGACATGGAGCGTCTGTCCCGCGATCTAAATGACGAAGCAGTGGTGGGCACGCTCAACGTCGCTGATTACCCCGAACTGGCGCGTGCCCAGGGCATCGAGGTGGTGCCTACGGTGCTCGTCTATCGCAAGGGCGAGGTCGATGCGCGCCTACGTGGGGCGGAGCCGATCCGTTCGTTCATCGATGCGATGTGTACGACGACGGGTGTGGCGTGCGATTAAGAACGTTGCAGAGCGACGCACGCCTCTGTCTGCGGGAGATAATGCGATTTATAAAGAAAAAAGCTACGGATAGCGGCATGTGTAACTCCGCGAATAGTGGGACGCCTACCGGCGTGGGGTCCCTTTTGTCTTGATACAAAAGGGACTCAAAAAATCAAGGCGGTGAACAAAACGCCTGATGTCGGGAGTCAGAGATTCCGCCATCCTGGGGACCGAGGCCCGAAGACAGCTTACATTGCACAGTAGGAACGTTGGACTTTGGTACAGCGAACACAGGTCTTTCGGGATGAGGGCGCAGGGACACGGCGCGCTGTGTCCCTACACGCTACGCATCGAGGGCAACAGGCTGCTCGGCTTCCAGTCCGATGCGCGGTGCATCCGCAAACCAGAGGCGCCCGGATTCGGGGGGCTGCCCCATTACCTCGTTCCAGGCAGTGGCGTACAGCCGGAGCTGCGGTGCGTATGCACGAGCCAGTTCGCGGAGATGGGCCGGGTTGTCGATCCGGTCGCTCTTGTAGTCGACGAGGTGCCAGGCATCGCCCGTGCGGTAGGCCAGGTCGATGGTGCCGTGCTGCACGGTATCGGCAGCGCGTTCGGTATCACCCGGTAGTAGACGGCTGAGCGGAAGCTCGGTGTAGATGGTGTCGGCCTCGGCAAGGGCGTTCCAGAGCGGACTCTCGACCAGGGCATTGAGCATGCGCTGGAGTACGTCATGTTGGGTAGGGGCGGCCTCGTGTTCAATGAGCAGTTGGCGCAGGTGCGCTGGCTTGTAATCGGGCCGAGCGGGATGTTGCATCACCACCTGTTCGATGAGCGCGTGCAGCGCGTTGCCGAGTGTGTTTTCGTAGCTATTGGAGGCCGCGGGTACTGCTCTGCTGTGAGCCGTCTCCGAGATGGTGGCAGTGCGATACGTTTGCTGGGCCAGTTCGGTGCGTCGGTCTCGCTGCGTGTTAAGGTGAGCGCGCAAGTCGCGCAGCACGTGCGGCGTGGGGGCGCTGGGGCGGTCGCTGTTGGGGCGGGGGAGTTCAGGCACATCATGGTCGCTGCAGTACGCATCCACCGCGCGCCAGTAGCCGGGCTTGTAGCCGTCGTTTTTGTGGTGGTAGCGGGATACGACAAGCATCTGCTTGGCTCGCGTGGCGGCCACGTATTCCAGACGGTGCGCCTCGGCGTCCTCCAGTACGGCCTCGACCGCCTCAAACTGGGGCCAGGCTTCGGGGGCCGCAGCAACGCTGGTGTTGTGCTGGTACGCGTTGAGCACGGGCACGGCAATCTCGTTTTCCTGACGCCGCACGTGCTCGGTGATGCCGCTGCTGCGCGATCCGCCATACGGATCGGCCAGAAACACCACATTGGCCTGCAGCCCTTTGGCTTTGTGCACGTTCAAGAGCTGCACGGCGTTGGGGGAGCCGGTGTCGAGCGTCATGCCGTCGATGTCGGCATTGCCGTCGGCGATGTATTGCAGCTCGCGCCAGATCTCATAGGCGGAGAAGCCGCGGGCGTCGAAAGCCTGCACTTCGGCCAGGATGCGCTGCAGGCGTCCGGCGTTGAGGGAGCCTTCGGTGGCATCGGCGGCGGCGCGGGCGTAGAGGCTGCTGGTGTCGAGGAGGGCCTCGATAGCTGGCGCGGGCCGCAGTCTGTGAAGCAGATTGTTCGCGTCCGATATGCGCCCGTGGGCTGTGGCAAGCCGCTCGCGGAGCGCGGTAGGGGCGCTGGAGGAGGCATTCTGCTTCGTATCCCCTAAAATCAATCCATTCTGTTTGGGGGGGCTCTGCTTGAGACGGTAGAGGTCGTCGTCGCTCAAACCCACGAGCGGGCCTTGCAGGTAGGCGAGGTGGGCCAGCGGATCGTCGGGGCGGAAGACGCAGGTGAGGAGCTGCACGAGGGCGTGCAGTTCGCGGGACTGGTGGGCGTCTTTGCCGCCCATCACGACGTACGGGATGTTGTAGCGGGCCAGCGCTTCGGCGTAGGTGGAGAGGCGCGAGGTGACGCGCGTGAGGATCATGAAGTCGCCGGGCTCGCCCTGAACGAGCGCGCCCTTGGCCCCGTGCTGGAGCGGTTCGTGGGTGGTGGCGGCCTCGTGGATGTACCGGGCGATGTGCTCGGCGTCGGCCTCGGCGATGGCCTCGGAGCGGTTGTATTTCTTATAGTCGATGGTAGACTGGTAGCACACCGGGCTGGCGGGGTTGGTGGTGCGGTGCGGGTCGAAGTCGGTGTATTCAGCCTGCACGGCATCGGCGGGAAGGTCGTGCGTGGGGCTGGCGTCGGCCTCGGCGCGGTCGGTGGTGAAGGGGGCGTCGAACATGGTGTTGAAGGCGTGGCAGAGCCGCGCGGTGGAGCGGAAGTTGCGCGTGAGCGTGAGTGCTTCGCCGTAGGGCTGGGCGTCGATCAGGTCGGCCACCTCGTTGAAGATGGCCATGTCGGCGCGCCGAAAGCGGTAGATGGACTGCTTGTCATCGCCGACGACAAAGAGCGAGCCGGGGGCGGGATTGGTGGCGCGCCAGTCGATGGTTTCGTGGTCGGTGCCGGTGAGGTAGAAGAGGATTTCGGCCTGGAGTGGGTCGGTATCCTGAAACTCGTCTACGAGCAGACGCGGGTAGCGCTGGTGCAGCGTGCGGCGCACGCCCGGATTGTCGCGCAGCAGGTTGCGGGTGTAAAGCAAGAGGTCGTTCGCGGAGAGCTGTCCGCGATCGCGGCGTAGCGCCAGCAGCGGCTCGACGGCGCCATGTGTAAACTGGGTGCACACGTGGTGCGCATGGGCATGCCATCGGGTCATGAGCGGATCGACCACCTCGTCGACCAGGGGCGCCAGGTGCTCGTCTTGCAGCTCCTTGGCGTGGGGTTTGTTCTCCTTCCAATGGCTGGGTGTCATCTTGCCGCGGCGTCCGTCGCGGGTTTTTCGATTGTCGTCTTTCGCGAGACTCTCGAAGAGCGCAAGCAAGGCGGCCTGTTCGGCAGGTGTTTCGGGGGGATTCACGCGTAGCATCTGATCCGCCTGGGCAATGGCCGCCAGGGCGTTGCAGCATCGTCCGCTGGTATCGGGCAGCGGATGCGGCAGGTACGGCGCCCAGGCGCGCACAAAGTCGCTGACTGTGGCAGTGGCGTCGTCGAGGTCGGGCGCGGGGATGTCTTCGGTGTACGGCTGCAGGTCGGGGTAGCGGCTCAGCACGGTGAACTGGTCGTAGAGGTCGGCGGGCGTGTAGCCGACGGCCTGCACGGCGTCGATGCGCTCGGGCGCGTCGCGGTGGATGCGCCGCATGTACTGCTGCCAGGCACGGCGCTTCATCTCCTCGATTTCGCGACCATCCAGCTCCATGTCGAAGTCTGGCGGCAGTCCAGCCTGCAGCGGAAACTCGCGCAGAAGCCGCGCACAGAAGCTGTGGATGGTGCCCACGAAGCACTGCGAGAGGTCGTCGAGCCCCTGGCGTAGCCGCTGTGCATCGTCCGATCCCGCAGGCGCTTTGTGCTGGAGCATCTGCAGGCGTTCGAAGAGGCGCTCTTTCATTTCGCCTGCGGCTTTGCGCGTGAACGTGATGGCGGTGAGGTCGCCAATGGGCACGCCGGTGCGCACGAGCGCTTCGAGGCGCGCCACCAGCGAGGTAGTCTTGCCGGCTCCAGCGGAAGCGCGCACCAGGAAGTTGGTATCGGCGTCGAAGCCGTCAAGGTCGGGCAGCGCATCGCCCGCGTACGGACCGATGCGCGTGCGGGCGTCGGCGTCGGAGATGGTGGTGGGCATGGGAGGTGAAGGCTAAATGGGACGGTGTACGGGTGTGGGACGCGGGAGCGTTCGGGCGTGAGGCCCAACGGGGGGCCGTTGGACCCAGGATCAAAAAAATCAACTGTGTAGGGTCGGCCAGGACACGTGCAGTGCCGATAGCATCCGCTCCTAAAATCGCCGGGGACGCAAGCGGTACCGACAGTGGTCGGCACAGGTTACCCGGCTATGGATTCCCTTAGCCCGGGATCAGGAGCGAAGCGCTGGGGGCCGACATCCGTCGGCAGACCGAGCAGAGACGCGCCAGTGGCACGTCTCTGCCGGGTGCGGATATCCCGGGCGGTCATTGAAGCCCGTTCAACAGATACCACGGCGCGCCGTGTCCCCACGGTCCGTGGCGCATACTCGCTCGATCAATCATGGTGCAGGTGCGGGAGGTCATCGGGCCAGTCCTTGGCGCGAATCTGCTCGCGGCGGTTGCGGCGGTCGTACACGAGCGGGGTGTAGTTGTAGCGCCAGTCGCTCTGCTTCAGCGAGTCGCCCGAGGGGACGAAGACGCCGTGGCGCGCCATCTCAGAGAGCGTGTTCAGAATGCGCACCAGATCCTCGCGGTACGTGTCGGGGTGACTGTCGCCGGTGCCGTCGGGCGGATACGCCACGGTGCGGCCCATCTGGCGGGCGGTGGCAAAGTAGTAGCCGGAGCGCGCGACCGATAGGCCGAGTGCTTCCTCGACGGCGCGAGCGTAGAGCATCCACTGGAGCGACCACCGTTTGTTGCGGAGCCCATCGAGCGGGTCGTAGTCGCGCATGCCGCCGGTTTTGTAGTCCCAGATGAGCGCATCGCCGTTCAGGTGGTCGATGCGATCGACCGCGCCGCGCAGCCGAAGCGTACCGCGCTCGGTGGCGAGCTCGACCTCGGGATGCTCATCGCGCGGACGGTTGCCGAAGCTCCACTCGAAGCGTTCCGGCGTCAGGTCGGGCTGGTCGGTAGTGCGAGCCGCATCGGCGTGAAGAAAAGCCCGTACATCAGTTATAAGTCCCTCGCGGGCGGCGGTCTTCACTTGCTCGTTCGGCGGCGTACCGCGCTGCTGGGTGGCCTCTTCGAAGGCAATTTCAAATGCATCCATAAGCGCATCCTCATCCTCCAGCGTAGGCATGCGCCCGAGTTCTTTGATGTCAAGCTCTCTTGATCCTCCCAAAAACAGCTCGTAGGTGCGGTGCAAGATGGTGCCGCGGGTAAGCGGGTCGAGCCAGTCTTCGTCGTCAAGGGCCGGCTCGTCGAGCGGTTCGGCCTCCAGCACGTACGTTACGAAGTAGAGATAGGGCGTGCGCGCAAACATCTCCAGGCGCGAAGCCGAAGCAATGGTGTTGGTGTCCGGATCGAGCAGGTCGAGTTTGGGATACGGCGGGTCCTGCAGCAGGCCATCGTAGGCCGTGACGGCGTCGGAGGCGCGGGCCTCTTCGGCAGCGCGTCCATGCAGGA
>CAJXLX010000095.1 GCA_913056335.1 uncultured Rhodothermaceae bacterium | reverse complement strand
GTAACTCTATACGTGTTGCACGCATCCGTAGCATAATCAGCACCGCCGCTGCTGTGCCCTTGCTGGTTGACTTCCGTTCGCCCTATGATTCCTCTTTCTCTGGTTTCGGCTCCGTCCGACGATCGCATCGATGCCGATGCTGTGCGTCAGGCCCTGCGTGCGAAGGTACGGCAGACCCTGCAATCGATGAACGGCGTGCAGCAGGTGCGAGCCGTATCGGTCGAGGTGCCCGTTGCCATCGATCCCTTGGCATGGGGCGCAGTGCAAACGCAAGCTCCGTTCGTCTACTGGCGCAGCCGCACGACCAACAGCACCTACGCGGTGGTGGGAGCGGCGCGGCAGTGGCAGGGCAACACCGGGTCTACCAACACGGTGCCCAACTCAGTTGTAGAGCGGCTGGCCCCGTGGCTCGATCGTCTGCCGCCCGCGGTGCGCCTATGGGGCGGGGCCCGTTTCGATCCTACATCGGAACGCGAGGGAGCGTGGGATGACTTCGGGGCATGGACGTTCATGCTGCCGCGCTTTACCTTGCACCGCAGTGGCTCCACCACGCGGCTGCATGCGACCCTCGTAGCTCCGCACGATACCGCCGCGCACGAGGCCCTCCTCCGCCAGATCGATGCGCTGCGCTTCCCCAACATCCCCGATGCCCACGCCGATGCCCACCGCATCCGCCGTACCGACCGGCCCACGCGGACAGAGTGGATGCAGCAGGTGCGTGCCGCCGTGCGGGCCATTCGCAGCAAGGACCTTCGCAAAGTGGTGCTGGCCCGTGCGGTCGATCTGCACTTCGACCACGCGCTCATGCCGTGGGCCCTCCTGCACCGCCTGCAGCAAGAAACGCCACAGTGTACCGCCTTTGGATGGCAGCCCGAGCGCTCGGGTCCGGCGTTCATCGGCGCGACGCCCGAACGACTGTTTCGGATGCGTGGCGACACGCTTCGTACCGAAGCCATTGCCGGAACGCGTCCGCGTGGCGCCACGCCCGCCGACGATGCTATGCTGCGCCATGAGCTCCTGACCAGCGACAAAGACCGTCGCGAGCATGCGTTTGTGCAAGATGCGATTGCGGATGCGCTGGCCCCGCTGGCCACAGACGTGAATATGCCGGATGCTCCCAGCGAACTGGCGCTACAGCGCAAGCGGCACCTGCGCTCCGAAATTACCGCTACGCTCCACGAATCCACCTCGCCGCTCAACGTGCTGAACGCGTTGCACCCTACACCGGCTGTTGGTGGTACGCCCACTCGCACTGCCCGTGCCTTCATCCGCGAGCACGAGTCGTTCGACCGCGGCTGGTACGCCGGGCCCGTTGGATGGATGACGCGGGATGCTGCCGAGATGCTCGTGGCCATTCGGTCGGCACTGGTAGATCGCGACACGCTCACGCTCTACTCGGGTGCAGGCATCGTCGAGGGCTCGGACCCAGCCAGCGAGTGGGACGAGATCGAGAATAAGCTGGCAGATTTTAAGGCGGCGCTGGAGCGGTAGGGCGCTTTCCCGCATGCCAAAAGGCCACCCAGCATCACGGCGCGGCACTTCACATGCGGTGCACCGAGCCTCTGCTGCACACTTTATAGACGTCATGTGCTGGACCCAGACGTTCACTATATCATGTGCGAAACGGGGTAGATCCCCTGAACGATTGCGTCACAAGGCAGAGCCTCGCGACGCGATGACGGGTAGTGCTGCAACTGCGTAAATCTCATTCTATTTAGATACAACCCGTTGCATGGACCATTCGACCGCTACGAATCCGCTTGACGCCCCGAACCGAACCCACGCCTGGGCGCGCTGCATGATCGACGAATGCGTGCGCTCAGGCGTCGACACGTTCTTCGTGTCGCCGGGCTCGCGCTCTACGCCCCTGACGACCGCCATCGCGCAGCACCCAGAGGCGCAGCCGGTCCTCCATGTCGACGAGCGCGGTGGGGCGTTTGCCGCCTTGGGCTATGCCCGCGCTACGGGACGGCCCGCCGGGTGGGTGACCACCTCGGGCACCGCGGTGGCCAATGGCATGCCCGCCGTGGCCGAGGCCGCGCAAGAAGGCCTCCCCATGCTGCTCCTCACTGCCGACCGTCCGCCCGAACTGCGGGGCACCGGGGCCAACCAGACTATCGACCAGGTGAAGCTCTTTGGCGATCACGTACGCTGGAGCGCCGATGTGCCGCCGCCCAGTGCCGACGCGCCGCTTGCCTCCGTGCTCACGACCGTCGACCAGGCGCTCCACCATGCCCAGCGTCCACCAGGCGGGCCTGTGCATCTGAATGTGATGTACCGCAAGCCGCTGCATCCGGTCGAGCAGGCGTTTGAAATCGACGACCCCGCGGTGCAGCGCTGGGCCGAGCGGCGCACGCCGTTTACCACGTATCCGGTGCCCGCGCCGCACGCCCCGCTGCCGCAATCGCTCACCGAGGCCGTGCAACAGGCGGAGCGCGGACTCATTGTGGCGGGCCGCCTCACCGATGCCGAGGCATACGAACTGCTCGACTGGGCGCGTGCACAGCACTGGCCTGTGCTGCCCGACATCACCTCGCAGCTCCGCCTGAGCGCCGAATCGCCCGTGGTGCCGCACGCGCATCACATCGCCCGTCATCAGGCAACCGAACTCCGCCCCGATGTCGTGCTGCACGTAGGCGGACGTTTTGTATCGAAACCCATGCGGCATTTCCTGCGGGATGCAGAGGCGTTCGCCTGCGCCACCATTCGTCCCGCGCCGCTTCGGGTAGACCCCGACCATCGGTGTACGCATCACATCGAGACAACCGTCGCAGCGGCCATGGATGCATTGCCTACGCGCACCGCCACGCCTGCTTCCTGGAACGCCCAGTGGCAGGAGGCCAACGACGCGGTGAGCGATGCGTTTGTGCAGCGGTCTGAGAACGAGGATCGGCCTTCGCTGAGCGAACCGAGTGTAGCCCGAGCGCTGAGCCAGCACATCCCCGACACCCACGCGTGGATGCTGGCCAGCAGCATGCCCATCCGCGATGCACAGCGCTACGCCACGGCCCAGGGTGCGAACGTGCCGGTGTTTGCCAACCGCGGAGCCAGCGGTATCGATGGCACCATTGCCACCGCAACGGGCATCAGCATTGCGCGCGATGCACCAACCACGCTCCTCATTGGCGATCTGGCCACCTGGCACGATGTGAATGCCCTCGCATTGCTCAAGGCGCATCCGGTGATCGCTGTCATTGTGAACAACGATGGCGGCGGCATCTTTCACTTTCTGCCGATTGCCGAGCACAGCGACGTGTTCGAGCCGCACTTTACGACCCCACACGGACGCTCGTTCAAGGCCATTGCTAAGGCCTTTGATCTGCCCTACCACCAGCCGAGCACGCGCACCGAGTTTGCGGATGCATATCAGGCAGCCTGTGAGCGTGGCACCAGCGCCCTGATTGAAGTCCGCACCGACCGCACCGAAAACGCTGATGTGCACACGCAGTTGGATGCCCATGTGGCTGCCGCCCTCAGCGATAGGTGACAGACATTGCATCCGTTATTGGATAGTGGTTCAACGATACGTGATGGAGAAACGGTACTCGTAGCCGGAGACTGGGAGCGCCGCCCGGCGCGTACGTCTCCGGCGGGAGCGAATCGGGCTCTTCGCCCCTCAACAAAACGCCCTTTAACTAAACACACCGCCTCATGCCCACTCGCGACGAACTGGCTGCTGCGCCTTGGCGCATCTGGATGCAGGCCGCTCGCCCGAAGACGCTTCCAGCGGCGGCAGCGCCTGTGATGATCGGCATTGCGCTGGCCGTGGGCGATGGCGGCTTCCACCTGCCCAGCGCCGGGCTCGCGCTGGTGGCGGCATTGCTGATTCAGGTGGGGGTGAACTTCCACAACGACTACACGGACTTCCTTCGTGGCACCGACACCGAGGAGCGCGTGGGGCCGCTCCGCGTAACGCAGGCCCAACTGGTGGATCCACAGACCATGCGCTGGGCCACATTTGCAGTGTTCGCGGCAGCGGTAGGCGCAGGCACGTACCTGATGATCCGCGGCGGCTGGCCCGTGGTGCTCATCGGCGCTGCGTCGATTGCCTCGGCGCTCTGGTACACCGCTGGGCGCTACTCGCTGGCGTACATCGGCTTGGCGGATCTCTTTGTGTTTGTGTTCTTTGGCCCGGTAGCGGTAGCGGGTACGTACTACGTACAGACGCTTACCCTCACGACGCCTGCGGTGCTTGCTGGAGCCGGACCCGGGGCGCTCTCGGTATGTATTCTGCTCATCAACAACATCCGCGATCTCGACGGCGACCGTCAGGCCAACAAGCGCACGCTTGTGGTACGCCTCGGGCGCGCGTTCGGCGTGCGGCTGTATGCAGCGTGCATGGTGGCGGCTGCGCTGATGCCCGTCGCGCTGGTGCTCTACACTGGGGCACACTGGGGCGCGTTGGTCGCTTCGCCCGTGGTCGCGGGCGCCGGACCGGCCCTGCAAACATTGCGCTCGGGTACGACCGATCCGGAGCGCCTCAACCCACTCCTGCCCACGACCGGACGCACGCTGGCGCTCTACAGCATCTGCTTTGCGCTCGGGTGGATCCTCACGTAACTGCCTGCTTCACATGCATCGCGCTCTATGTCTGCTATTGCCTGCTACCGCTACCGCATCCCGCTGAACCACGCGCTGCCCGGGCCCAACGACCCCATCTCGCATCGTGAAGGATTGCTCTTGGCTGCTGAGCACCCCTCGGGGCGGATGTGCTGGGGCGAGGCGGCGCCGCTCCCAGGGTTTACCGCCTCGCTCAACGCTGTTACCGAGGCTGCCCGCGTCTGGCAGGCTGAGGCGAATACGCTCAGCACAGATGCTGCCGGGCACGTTACCCCGTACCCGCACGACGCACCCGGACCGCTGCGCTTTGCCGTCGATCAGATTGGGCAGCAGTGGGCGGCGTGCGAGGCCGGAACGTCGTGGCACGACTGGCTAAGCGCCGGACGCTCGGCCCGCAGCGGCAATGCGCTGTGGCGCGACCCCAGCGACCGCGACATGCGTCAGGCGCTTCTGGCGCTGCAAGCCGAGCACGTCAGCACCATCAAGGTGAAAGTGGGCCGACAGTCCGTAGAAGACGACCTGGACCGGCTCGACACGCTGTTTGCGTCGCTGCCTACGGGCATGACCGTGCGGCTGGATGCGAACCAGGCGTGGTCGGTCGAGCAGGCGCACACCATCTGCGAGGCGGTGCAGCACCGACGGGCGCTTGAGTACATCGAAGAGCCGCTTGTGCCCAACGCGGATCTACGCGCATTTGTAGGAGACACGTCGGTGCCGATTGCGCTCGACGAAACCATCCGGGCGCGTGGCATCGACGCCGTATCCGACTGGCCCGTGGCGGCGTTCGTGGTGAAGCCTGCATGGATGGGCATCCGCCGCGTGCAGCAGCTGGCCGAGCAGGCGGGCGACGTGCCCGTCATCGTGACGAGCGCCTACGAGACCGGCGTGGGCTGGCGGGGCACGTTCGCTACGGCGCTGCAGGTGACGCCGCCTGACCGCGCCATTGGCATGAGCACGCATCAGGCGCTGACCCGCGACCTTGCCTGGCCGCCCATCCCCGATGCGCACGGCAAGCTGCTCACCATGGCGCCCGGTCTCTTCGACGACTGGCGCGTCGACCACGATGCGCTGGAACCGGTGCCCGTGGCGTGAGAATCGACGAAAGGAGCCCCCACGCACCCGCCCAACGAGCACACAGCCCATGTTCGCCATTCCCTGTCCGGTGGCTCTTCAAGCCCGGCATCGCCCCGGCGCTCCCGCCGTCGTTGCCCCTGCGCGCACCTGGACATACGCTGCGCTGGATGCCCGTATTCGCACGGCCCAGCATGCATTGCAGTCCAAGCCCCAGTTGCGCGGTTTATCCATCGGCCTCCTGCCGCGCCGCGATGTGCAGACGCTGGCGTGGCTGTGGGCCTGCTGGCGCGAGCGGCGTCGCGTGGTGCTTGTGAGCGCGCGATGGACGCCCGACGAACGCGCCGACGCGCTCCAGATGGCCGGGGCCGCAACGTGTCTGGCGGATGACGACGATGCCCTACCTGCGGCGGCTCCTATGGCGGTGCATCCGCGTAGCCGGAAAGCGGAAGACGCCTCCGTTCAGGCACGCTCCTATGCATCCACCTTACAACTACAGGGGGATGCGACGGTGATTTTTACTTCGGGAAGCACCGGGCAGCCAAAGGGTGTCGTGCACGCCTGGCGGTCCCACTTCTACAGCGCGCGGGGAGCGGCTCGGGTGCTGCCCTTGCGCCCTTCGGACTGCTGGGCGCTGTCGCTGCCGCTCTACCACATCGGCGGGCTGGCGATTGTGATGCGGGCGGCGCTGGCCGGGGCTGCGGTGGCGCTGCTCGACAACCCGGTGCGCGACTGGACGACGCGCCGGATCACGCACGGATCGCTCGTCGCCACGCAGCTTAAGCGTCTGCTGGAGGCCACCGACGGCCCGCCGCCCCCGTGGCTGCGTGGCCTGCTCGTAGGCGGTGGCCCCGTTCCCGAGGCGCTCCTCGATGAAGCCTTCGCGCGCGGATGGCCCGTGCACACCACGTACGGCTCTACCGAGATGGCCTCGCAGGTAACGACCTCGCCTTCGGGGGCCGCCCGCGAGACGCTGGCGACGGCAGGCCACGTGTTGCCCTACCGCGAACTCATGGTGCGCGATACCGGCGAACTGGCCGTGCGCGGTCCCACACGCTGCCGAGCCTACCTGACGCCGACAGGACGCACACAGCCGTTTGATGCCAACGGCTGGCTCGGTACGGGCGATGTCGGTCACCTCGACGCTGAAGGTCGCCTGCACATCACCGGGCGCGTGGACCATCAGTTTATTTCGGGCGGTGAGAACATCCAGCCGGAGACGGTAGCGCGCGCGCTACAGGCCCTACCGCAGGTGGCGCGGGCGGTGGTGGTATCCGTGCCTGATGAGGAGTTTGGCGCACGTCCGGTGGCGTTTGTGGAGCCGACGCCCGGCACCGCGTTTGCGCCCGGCTGCTATCGTACGGGCCTGCAGGGGCGCCTGGCGCGGTTCAAGCAGCCCGACCGCTACCTGTTGTGGCCCAGCGATCTGCCCCCAAGTATGAAGATTGACCGCGCGCTGCTCACGAAGCGGGCCCGCCAGGCTTGCGATTAATAGCGGAGATGGCTACGCTGTAGGTGGTTTGTAGTCTATTCTTCGTGTCTCGCCCAATCACATCCTTCAATGACTTCCCCATTTCCTGTTGCGTGGAAGGCACTGCTCGTCCTGTTTTTAGTGGCTGTAATGGCTATAGGAGGCTGTGCAGGGAGCGGAACGGCGTTGAGCGATATCCCCGAAAACTGTCGTCCGGATGATGATGCAGGCGCCTCTCAGGAAGAGATAGAGCGCAATGAAGAGCGTCCTGAGGGGACGCCGCCCGAACTCATTGGCGGGATGGCATCGCTGTACAGCAACCTATCGTATCCGCCCAAAGCCCGCGAAGTTGGGGCCGAAGGCACCAGCTGGATCCAGTTTATTCTATCGCCCGAAGGCGAGCCAACAGAGGCCCGCGTGTGCCAGACGGCGGGCAACTCCATTCTCGACCGTGAGGCGTGGGAGGCCGTCCGCCAGCTGGAGTTTCGCCCTGGCATGAGAGGTGGAGAGCCCGTTGAGGTGCACATGACCTTGCCCGTCAACTTCAGCCTGAACCGCTAACGTTTCGTTCCCATATCCCCATTTGTTCTGCCCGCATGACATACGTATCCTCGAAACAGCCTTCGGCCCAGAGCGCCTCTGGTAGCTTGCCTCGTTCAATTCCGCTTCTCCTGCTATGCATGCTGATGCTCAGCCTCGGGGCCTGTGGCGGGAGCCAACCGGCCGCTCAGAATGATACCGAGAACGATGAGCAACCTGTAGTAGCAGAGCAGTCGCCCGAGCTCATTGGCGGTATGGAGGCACTCTACAGCGAGCTGGAGTATCCGGAGTCAGCCCGTGAGCAGGGCCGCGAGGGGCGGGCGGTCGTGCAGTTTGTGGTTTCGCCGGAGGGCAAAGCCGTTGAAGTTCGCGTTCTTGACTCATCAGGGACCTACGCGCTCGACCACGAGGCGCAACGCGTTATTCGGAAGACGAACTGGCGCCCCGGTATGAAAGACGGCGAGCCGGTGCGTGTGCAGGTGTCGCTTCCGGTCACCTTCGAACTGAACCGGTGACAGACAGTCGGGCGCGAGTGTGTGGGGCCGACATGCGGCGGCTTGTGCTACCGCGACCCCGAGAACGACGACGCCTCGTGGTCGTCGGCGGTGGAGCCGTTCTGGAAGGCGGACTCGGCCTCGGGCGCGGCAGCGAGCAGGCGATGCAAGCCGCGCAGGGGCAGCCAGGCCCACGACGGACGGTTGTTGATCTCGTAGCGCACCTCGTACAGGGCTTTCTCGACAAGGTAGGCCCACAGGTAGAGGTAGCGCGACTCGCGTGGGAGCAGAAACGCATCGTCTTCGGCGGTGTCGGCATAGGCGTCGAGGAACGTGACGTTCAGCCAGCGCAAGAGCGTGTGGACCCAGTCTTCGGCGTACGGGTCGTCGCCGTCGTACCGTTTCCAGGCGGAGAACACGGCATACTCCATCGAACGAAGCATGCCCGCCACGTCGCGGAGGGCGTTGTTGGGGCGGCGGCGTTCCTCGATTGAACGCGCTGGTTCGCCCTCAAAGTCGAGGATGTAGAACTCGCCATCGGACCGCAGAATCTGGCCCAGGTGGTAGTCGCCGTGCAGGCGGATGTGCTGGCACGAGGCCATATGATCGCTTAGAGCCGTAAGGTGGCGCAAGAGCACGTTCCACGACACGTCATCGTCGAGCGACTCGGGGGCATCGTGGCCGTCCAGCAGGTCGCGCGTGGCCTTGGCCTCATCCCAGATGCTACGGCGGAGCACCGAGCCCAAATCGCTGGGGGCGTCGACGGGGCGGAGGGCACGGGTGGTGCCTTTAGCCAAGACGCGATGCATCTCCGCAGTGCGCACGCCAAGTACCTCGGCCATTGAGAGCAGCTCCGGGGCAACGTTCTCCATCCACACCGGCGGCTGCAGCGCATGGGTGGGCCCCAAGAATGGGGGCTGCGCGGCATCCTCAGGGAGCGGCGTCTGCGCCACGCGCTCCAGGAAGCGCCGGGCCGACTGCAGCGCGTACGTCCAGCCGTCGGTGTCAAGATCGAGCGCCTCTTGCACGATGCCCAGCGTGTAGGTGCGGTCGTGATCATGAAAGTCGATGGTGCCGTGCAGCCTGGGCGTAAAGCTAAACTCGTGTTCAGTCAGATGGGCCAGCAGCTCCTGTTCGGGATGCACGCCCTCTTCAAGGCGGCGATACAGCTTCACGAACGAGGCATTGTCAATCACGGCGGAGGAGTTGCTCTGCTCGCCCGAGAACAGCCGGACGGTGCCGGGATCTACCGCCATATCCAACGAACTGGTCTGGCGAGCCTCGTACACGCCCTGCAGCGAGCGTCCGCGTTCGTCATTGCGCCACCAGCGGTAGAGCGTCGACCAGAAGCCCTCGGTGACGCTGGCATCGTACACGAGCAGGTGCTCCTCCTGCGCATCCGTGTTCAGCCAGATGACCCCGGCGTCAGGATGCTCCTCCAGCAGGGCGTCGCCTGCCTTGCCGGGGAGGGTCGACAGCGGAAGCGTAAACAGCTCCGAGGTGTCCCCGTGGTGCACGCGGATGATAGAGAGATAGACCACCGGATCGGTATCCAGGCGCAGCGCGTCTTCCACTTCAACGTCGTCAATGGGCTGCCCTTTGCTGCTGTACCAGCGCTGGCACTGCAAGAACTCAGGCAGTTCCGCAGCAAAGCGCTCCGGGTGTCGCCCGCGTGCCATAGTGGGAATGAGCACGTTCTGCAGCCCTTCTTGCACCGAGAACACCGGCAGGTTCGAGTTGCTGTGGGAGGCCGTTGCGGGCTCAGGGTCGGCAAGGGCGCGGCGGTCGATTTCGTCTTGCGACACGAGTTTGAACCAGTAGAACCCGTGCGGCCCTACGGTGATCGTGTAGGACGATTCCTCCTCAAAGGCCGGAAACGGGGACTGCCCGAATAGTTCGACCGGCACTGCATCCGCAAACGCTGAATGGGGCGGCAGTTCTACCGGCTGGGCGTAGCGCGACAGGTTGGCGCACACCAGAATGGAGGTATCCTCGTGCTGACGCACAAATGCCAGAATGCTCGGATTTTCGACCGGAAGCAGCTCCAGCGTGCCGCGCCCAAACACCTGCTTGTGCTGCTGGCGCAGGGCAATGAGGCGCCGCATGAAGTGCAAGAGCGAGTGCGGGTCGTTGTTGGCATCCTCTACGTTGACGACATCGAACGCGTATTCGCCCCGGTTAATCGGCGGCATGAACAGCTTGTGGTGCGGGGCACGCGAGAACCCGCCGTTTTTGTCGGGGCTCCACTGCATGGGCGTACGCACGCCGTTGCGGTCGCCCAAGAACGGGTCATCGCCCATCCCGATTTCGTCGCCGTAGTAGATGACCGGGCTGCCCTTGAGCGAGAACAGGATCGCGTTCATCAGTTCAATGCGCTTGCGCTCGCCCTCCAGCAGCGGCGTAAGACGGCGCCGAATGCCCACGTTAATACGGAAGCGGTCGTCGGCGGCGTACTCGTTGTACATGTAGTCGCGCTCCTCGTCCGTCACCATTTCGAGGGTCAGCTCGTCGTGGTTGCGCAGGAAGATAGCCCACTGCGCATCCTCGGGGATGTCGCGGGTGCGCTCCAGCATCTCCACAAACGGACGCCGGTTTTCGCGGCGTAGCGCCATAAACAGGCGCGGCATAATCGGGAAGTTAAACGCCATCTGCACGCCGGTGCTGGTGCCGTCGTTGTCTTCGCCAAAGTATGGCAGCGTATCTTCGGGCCACTGATTGGCTTCGGCCAGCATGACCTTACCGGGGCCGTAGCGCGCCTCGATGGCAGCGCGCAATTCCTTCACGTAGTCGATGGTTTCGGGCAAATTCTCGCTGTTGGTGCCCTCGCGCTCGTAGAGATACGGAATGGCATCCAGGCGCAGGCCGTCTACGCCCATGTCGAGCCAGAAAAACATGACCTCCTTCATCTTGGCCCGCACCTCGGGGTTGTCGAAGTTCAGGTCGGGCTGGTGGCTAAAGAACCGGTGCCAGTAGTACTTCTGCGCCTTCGCATCCCAGGTCCAGTTCGACTCCTCGGTATCGGTAAAGATGATACGGACATCCTCGTACTTGTCGTCCGTTTCGCTCCACACATACCAGTCGTGCTTATCCGAGTTAGGATCGCGCGCCTCCTGAAACCAGGGGTGCTGGTCGGAGGTGTGGTTCAG
>CAJXLX010000094.1 GCA_913056335.1 uncultured Rhodothermaceae bacterium | reverse complement strand
CGCCTAAGCGTCGATCAGCAAGACCGCCGCTCGCAGCTTCGAGCGCAGCAGCGCCGCCTTCAGCAGCAGCTCCAATCACTCAGCCAAGAGGACGCTGCCGACCGCATGATGGGCGACCTGGACCGTATTGCGGATGAGATGGAGCAAGCGCTCGAAGAGATGCAGAATCCGCGCAACGAGCGCGACCTGCTCGACCGACAGGAGCGCATCGTCACGCAGATGATGCAAGCGCAACAGGCATTGCAGTCGCAAGGCCAGAGCGAGAACCGCCAAGGGCAGAGTGCCCGTGAGCTGGAGCAGCGCCGCGCCCCGGGCGAACTCTCCCCGGAAGAGGCGACCGAGGTGCTGCGCCAGGGCTTGCTGGATGCGCTGGAGGGCGGCTACAGCGAGGACTACGAAGCGTTCATTCGGCGGTACTTCGAAGCCCTGGAGGCGCAGGAGGAGTAAGTGTGGCGGTTTGGAGTGCTGTGTCAATCCTCATTTTGATGGTTGCCCTGTAATCACCCTCCCACGAAGCCTGTCATGGTGAACGCAGTCGCTTCGCTCGTGTCAGGACTTCGCGTCTCCTTGGCGGAGCCGCTCCGTTCAAGATGACACCATGTTAACAGAGCATATTGCAACCCAAACATTGACCTGTGACGGAGCAGAAGGTGGGGAGGTGAGAATGTAGGGGTATCCTGGGTATACCCTTGCACGGCTGCGACATGTGCGGGGACATGCATGGGTGTAACGCCCAGACGAGAGCCTGCATGGGGATGCGATGCCTTCGGGGTCTGCATTGGAATGAAGAAACGAGCAGACGGCTGTGTATCCCTCTACAAACCAGATGACTACGACGCCCCAAACCCGTAGGAGCCGCGGCGCAGGAGCAGCAGGAAGAACGGTACGCCGCAGAGCGCTGTGAGGATGCCAACGGGCAGCTCTTGCTCGGGCAAGATGGTGCGGGCGGCCAGATCGGCCCACACCAGAAAGAGCGCCCCCCCGATGAACGAGACCGGCACAACCCGGCGGTGCCCCACGCCAACCACGAGACGGACCGCGTGCGGCACAATGAGTCCGACGAACCCGATAGCCCCCGCCACGGCCACGAGCGCGCCGGTCATGAGCGCAGCCAACAGAATGAGGGCACGTTTTAGGCGCTCCACCGGAATGCCCAGGTGATAGGCCGACTCTTCGCCGATGAGCATGGCATCAAGCGGGCGCGCCAGCACAAGCAGAAAGGCAGTGCCCGCAGTGGTGGTTACGAGCGGAGGAATCAGCTCGCCCCACTGCGTGCCGCTGAGCGACCCCAGCAGCCAGAACAGCACGGCCCGCAGCTTGCCCGGGTCGGGGGAGGAGAACGTAATGAACGACGTGACCGACGCCATCAGCGCCGACATGGCGACGCCGGCCAGCAGCAACCGGGCCACACTTAGCCGCGTGCCGGTGTACGCCACCAGATAGACGACTCCAATGGCAAGCAGTCCGCCCAGAAACGCAGCGAGCGGCATCGACAGCACCTGTCCCAATACGGGCGGCAACAGACCCAGATAGAAGAGCGACGCACCCGCCGAAGCCCCGCTGGAGATGCCTAAGATGTACGGCTCAGCGAGGGGATTACGAACCAGGGCTTGCATGGCCACGCCTACCACGCTGAGTCCGCCCCCTACGAGCAGCGCCAGCAGCACCCGGGGCAGACGCAGATCCCACACAATGCGATGGGCTATCGGATCGGGCCGGGCGAGGGCAGATGCGCCGCCCACGGCCTCCAGCACGCGATGCACGACCACGTGATAGGTCGTAGCAAACGAGATGTCGGTGCTGCCCAGCGAAAGCGCCGCCCCCAGAGTGAGAAGCGTTGCTGCTGCGAGGCTGATCCAACACAACGCGGTACGCATAACGCGAAAGGCTGCATACGGGCTCTAAGGCAAACGAAGCGATGGCGGCGCGGGGAGCGCACGATTGGGATGCAAAAGCGTGGCAATGCGATACGCACCGTGTACGACGCGCGGTCCGGGCCGCGACACCAGGTCTGGGTTCACGGTGTATACGCGGTTGTTCTGGATGGCGGGGACTGCATCCCACGTAGGATGTAATTGCAGCAGATGATCGGTAGGCGCCTCCGCATCGAACAGCCCAATGATCACGTCGGGCGCTTCTTGCAGCACAAACTCTTCGCTGAGCGTGGGGGCCGCGCTCTCAAAGTGATCGGTGATGCTGGTGCCGCCGGCGGCCTCGATAAGCGTGTGCACGTAGCTGGGTCCGCCAAACGCATAGAGCGTCTCATCGCCCACGAGCACGAGCACACGCGGCCGGGCGAATGCCTGGGTGGCGGTGCGGAGCGTACCGAATGCTCGGCGCAGCGTGTCGGCACGCGCCTGGGCTTCGGATTCGGTGTTCATGAGCATGCCCAGCGTCTCGATGCTGGCGAAAATATCATCCACGGCATCGAACGAAAAGAAGTACGTGGGAACGTCCATCTGCGCAAGCGGGTCGGCATCGCCGGGGCTGTTTACCTGGTCGGTGGCCAACACCAGATCGGGCGTATGCTGCACGATTGCCTCGTAATCAACAGGCAAGGTTTGCACGCGAGGCAGCGCATCAACAACCGACGGCGGGTAGGTATCAGACACTGTAACCGCTTGTAGGCGGTCGGCGCCGCCTGCGGCGCCAACAAGCTCCGTCAGGTTCGGCGCCAGCGGCACCACGCGGCGCACCGTATCGGGCACGGCCACAGAGCGCCCCAGCGCATCGGTCACGGTACGATCGGGCGCAGGAGCCGTGTCGCATCCAGCGCCTGTTGACAGGGGGATGAGGAGCACCACCCCTATTACCAATGGAGCAAAACGACACAACCGGAAAAAATCTCTCATTTTTACGAACAACTGAAACATCGAAATGTAAACTTTGCAGCTATCATAGTCCTTGATTTTGTCCCGTACGCATCTTGACGGGTAATCGTATTACGCCAGTGTCTTTTTCTCCCTCTTTTGGTGTCCGCTATGCAAAAGCGTGTCTTTATTGTTGACGACGAACCGAAGATTGGTACGTTATTTACCAATGTACTGGAGCGCGACGGCTATCATGTCGAGGCGTTTGTGAATCCTGTACGCATGCTGGATGAACTCGGCGACCAGGAGCCGCCCGACGTCATTCTTGCTGATATGATGATGCCAGAAATGACGGGCGTGGAGCTCCTCGACGCCCTGAATGAGCGCGAGGTGGGCGTGCCCGTCATCATCATGACGGCGCATTCGTCGGTGCAGACGGCGGTCGAGGCCATGCGGCAGGGGGCCTTTCACTACCTGCAGAAGCCGGTGAACCTGGAAGAGATGCGCGCGCTGCTGGAAAAGGCCATCGACCTGTATGGCGCGCAGCAGGAGCTGGACGAGATTAAGGAGAAGCAGCAGGCCGAGTATCCCATTTCGGGCATTCTGGGTGAGAGTGATCCGATTGTGCAGGTGCGCGAAACCATCCAGACGCTGACCGGCGCATCCAATACCACCGTGCTGTTTTCGGGCGAAACGGGCACGGGCAAAAACCTGGCCGCGCAGACGCTGCACTACAACTCGGCCCGGTCGCGCGAGGCGTTTACCGAGATCAACTGCGCGGCCCTGCCCGACAACCTGCTCGAAGCCGAACTCTTTGGCTACGAGAAGGGCGCCTTTACCGACGCGAGCAACGCCAAGCCCGGCATGTTCGAGATTGCCGACGGCGGCACGCTCTTCCTCGACGAAATCGACTCGATGAGCCTGGCGCTGCAAGCGAAGCTGCTGTCTTTCCTGGAAAGCCGCACATTCCGGCGGCTGGGCGGCGTTGAAGACCGCACCGTAAACACACGTGTGCTCTGCGCCACGAACGCCGACCTGGAGAGCAGCGTGAAGGACAAAACCTTTCGCAAAGACCTCTTCTTCCGCATCAACGTGGTCAACGTGAAGATGCCTGCGCTTCGGCACATGGAGCGCGATGTGATGATCATTGCGGATTCGCTGATCGGGCGCTTCAACAACGAACTCAAACGCAATGTGCAGGGGTTCACTGAAGATGCCGAGGCCAAGATGGTCGATCATATGTGGCCCGGCAATGTGCGCGAGCTGCGCAACGTGCTGGAGCGCGCGATGATCTTCGCTCAAGATGTCCGCATCACCGCCGACGACTTGACGCTGGCGCCCCCCAGCCAGATTGGCGATGTGCACGGCACCGCAGGCGCGTTTCAGTTTCCGCTCGGACGCACCATCGAGGACCTGGAGAAGGCGTACATCCTGCGCACGCTGCAGACCCGCGATGAAAGCTACGCCAGCATCGCGGATTCGCTGGGCATCTCCAAGAAAACGCTGTGGGACAAACGCAAGCGCTATAACCTCGATGAGCAGGTGGAGCGGTAAATCCTGGGTACCCAACACCGTAGGGACACGGCGCGCCGTGGTACTTGTTTAGCGACGTACTGCCAAAACACATGCGGTGCTGATAGCATTTGCTCCAAAGATCGCCGGGGACGCAAGCGGTCCCCGGCTATGGATTCCCTTAGCCCGGGATCAGGAGCGAAGCGCTGGGAGCGTGGCGACCGAGTACTCCTGGGGTGCGGATATCCCGGGCAGTTCTTGAGACACGCTAAACACGTACATACCGTCCCTAAGGGGTTGAGCGAAACGGTAGGGGCTGTTACCCCGCGTACTTCACGGAGCAGCCGTACGGCGGGGCCGTCTGCGTCGCCACCTCTTCGCCATTCATCGCCGCGTCGAGCGCCTCCACCACGTAGTTGGTGGCCTCGTCAATGTCGTCTACGTTTGTTGACGGAATGCTGTCGATGCCGCCTTTGTAGATGAGCGTGCCCTCAGGATTAATGACGTACATGTGCGGCGTGGTCTGTGCGCCGTACATCTGGCCGACGGTGCCCTCTGGGTCCATCAAGATAGCATCTTGCTGACCGCCTTCCTGTTCATTCCGCGCGTTCATTTCATCGGGCGGAAAGTGGCCTTGTGTGCCTGGTGCCGAGGATACGATCGAGAGCCACACCACGCCTTGATCACGATACGTTTCCTGGAGGCGCGGCATCTCGCCGCTTCCGTAGAACTTGCCGACAAACGGGCAGTCGAAGTTCAGCCATTCGAGCACCACATACTGCCCCTCAAAGTCAGAGAGGCTGTGCTCGGTGCCGTTGGTGTCGGTCAGGGTAAAGTCAGGCGCGGGAGCATTCACCTCTGGGTCATCCGCCGGTTCGGCCTGAAAAGCAAGGGTGCCTCCGGCAATGAGCAGCAGCGCGAGAGTCGTGATCCACAGAGAACGAGTCATGGGTGTGTTGGGGATTGGTTTCGAGAGAACGAAGCGGGGGGTGTGTTATGCTATGCAATTCGCAGGCAAGCGCAGCATCCGTCGCACTACAGATGCGCCTTACGGACGCTGGTCTGCAAGCTCAGGATTGTCGTTTCGTGTGTCGGGCAGGTTCTCCAGCGCATCCAGCACAATCTGCGGCGTAAGCACCTCAGGCAGGAGGACCGGGTCGCTGCCATCACCGGGGTAGAGCACGTAGAGCGGCACGCCGCTGCGGTTGAACTCGGCCAGGGCCTGCGTGATCTCGTCGTTGCGGTTGGTCCAGTCGGCACGGATCAGCGTCACGCCCTTGTCATCAAACGCCTGCTGCACAGACTCGGTGCTGAGCGTGGTGCGCTTGTTGACCTGGCAGGTGAGGCACCACGCGGCGGTAAAGTCGATGAACACGGGCGTGCCGTCGGAACGCAGGGTGTCGACCTGCTCGGTGGAGAAGGACTGCCATTCGGCATCAGCAGGACTACCGGAGGCAGAGGCGGGGGCCTTGGTGCCGGCTCCCAGCAGGGCCAGGGCCAGCGCGCCTGCAACTACGGTCGTCACGACCGCACGCGAAGCCATCCAGGTGCGGCCCTCCACCTGCATCGCGGGCCAGCGGCCCAGCACCCACCCGGCCAGGCCCAGCAGCAAGAACGCGCCCAGCAAGAGCGCCACGCCATCGATGCTCACCTGCTGCCAAAAGACCCACACGAGCCAGAGCGCGGTCGCGAACATCGGGAAGGCCAGCAGCTGCTTCATCGTCTCCATCCACGGACCCGGTTTAGGCAGACGGTTCAACAGCGCCGGGACCGACGACAGTACCACGTAGGGCGCGGCCATGCCTACGCCGAGCGCCGTAAAGATGCTCATCGCCTCCACGGCAGACATTGTGAGCGCCACGCCCAGCGCTGCGCCCATGAGCGGAGCGGTGCACGGCGTCGCCACAATAGTCGCCAGCACACCTGTCAGGAACGACTCGCTGTAGCCCGACGCCTTCTGCTGCACATCGCTGCCCACAGATGTCATCCCCATGCCCAGCTCAAACAGCCCCGCCAGGTTGAGCCCAATGCCCACAAAGAGCAGCGCCATCAGCGCGATGAAGCCGGGCGACTGCAGCTGAAAGCCCCAGCCGATCTGCTCGCCTGCGGCGCGCAAGGCCAGCAGCAGTCCGGCGAGCACCCAAAACGAAACAACCACGCCCGCGGCAAAGAGTCCGCCGTGGCGACGCATGATGCGGGGCTGCTCACCGGATTTCTTGGCAAAGCCCAGAATCTTCAGCGAGATAACCGGAAAGACGCAGGGCATCAGGTTCAGGAGCAACCCGCCGATGAAGGCAAAGCCCAGCGCGCCCCAGAGCGACAGGCTCGTGCTTGAAGTGCTTCCACTGGCTTCGGCCAGCGCCGATAGATCGCCGGTGAACTCGCCTTCAAGCGGCGCATCGACCGCGAGGGCCGGGTGCGGCGCCTCGTTGTCGCTCCACGAAAAGCCATCGGGGCCCAGGAGCACGCCGCGCAGGGCTTCCGTCGAGCCATCGGCGTACTCGGAGGCTTGCAGCGCCACGTAGCGCGTGTTGCCGTCTCGCATGACGGGCTGCGGCGCGGTGTTCGAGATGGTGCGCTTCTCGCCCGGAATAAAGCGCAGCCCGTCGTCGGGGAGCGCTTCGCCCTCAAGTTCCAGCACGAAGCTGCCATCGCTGCGATACGCCTGCACAGACACGCCCTCTGCCGGACGCGGATGCTGGGCGCGTGTGTCTGCGAACGCACTCGCCCATTCGGTATCAGCCCTCGCTTCCCTCTCCACCAAAAGCGTGGTTTCGAGATCGGCATGCGCGGGCAGGCAGATGTCCGCACAGATGAGCCAGTCGCCGCGCGCTTCGAGCGTGACCTCGGTGCCGGGCTCCAAGTCATTGGGCGGCGTGATGTCGACCATCAGCATGGTCTCATTGGAGTAGCCGTAGGTGACGAGCGGCCCCTCTTCTTTGACGGTGGGATGCGGCCACTGGATATCGCCCGCCGAGAAGCCTTCGGGCAAGTCCCAGTCAATGCTGGTGGCCAGCCCCGAGTCACCCGCGTTCTTCCAGTAGCTGTGCCAGCCGTCGTCCATCTGCAGGCGCATGGCCACCGTAAACGGCTCGCCGGGCGCAATCGTCTCCACCTCGCTGACGAGCGTGGCCTCGCTGTGCGGACTGGGGTCATCGGTGGACTGGGCCGTGGCCAAGAGCGGCATCATCATCCAGAGGAGCAGCAGCACGCTGTATCCGACCGTGCGCGGCACGTGCGACATACGTTTCATAGGGATACGCAGCTTTGGGGCAATATCGGTTGGGGGCCTCATTACGATGCGCTGGCGCTTCGGTTCAGCAAGATGTGATGAGCGTGCACTCTGCATGTATGAGTGGATGCGGGGCGGATTTTTTTGCGGGGAGATCCTTGCAAGGCACATGTCGGGCGCTATAGCTGGGTGGTCGAGTCTGCCGCCGGGTGCGAGAACGGCTGCCAGTACATGATCTCCTCCAATGTGACGACGGAGGCCGCCGAGCACCCGGGCGCCACCATCGTCTTCTCGGCCTGGGTCAAGGCCCCGGCCGGGCACGAGCGCCCCGCCATCCAGCTCAAGTACAAATCTGGGGGCCAGTGGCACTACCCCCAGCGAGCCCGCTACGACGCCGAGGGGCCGTGGCAGCGCCTGGAGGTGCGCCTGGACCTGGGCACCATCACGGACCTGCAGCAGGTAACCGCCGTCGCGCGCAACGTCGGCTCCGAGAGCACCCCCGCCTACTTCGACGACCTGCGCGTCTATGCCGTGGGCGGAAGCGGCGATGCGCCCTCCGGCGACAAGATCCGCTACCGCTACAGCGCCGACGGGCAGCGCACCTACACCCGCGTCGGCCCCGCCGGGGGAACCAACGCGCCGACCTTCACCGTTCGCGATGGCGCACCGGCCCTCGGGCAACTGCGTGGCCCGGCCTCCGCCGGCGGGAATCCCTCGGTGGACTACTGGAACGTAACCCTCCCCAGCGGCACGCCCGTTGGGCGCTTTGTGGATGGGTCCTCCAGCGAGCGCCGCTACTACCACACGGATCACTTAGGATCCATCCGCGCGGTGACCGACCAGAGCGGACAGGTTGTGGAGCGCAAGGACTACTACCCCTTTGGCCTCCAAATGCCCGGCCGCGCCCCAGGAGCACTTGATCGCTGCGCTCACAGCGCAGCCTCGCGCAGGGCGCCCGGGCCGATGAGGACTTTACCGGCCACGAGCTGGACCCCGAAACCGGCCTGCACTACGCCGGCGCCCGCTACTACATGAGCGCGCTCGGACGGTGGACCTCCACCGATCCGCTCGCGGATGACTTTCCCGCCTGGGGTCCCTATGTCTACAGTTACAGTAACCCGATCGGGTTCATGGACCCGACGGGGATGGCGCCGGAGGAGTGCTGCGTCATCTCTTTAGGGGTGAATGTTCGAGTTAACACCATTATCGGTTCATTCTCATTAGAAGGCGGGTTCGCAACCGGATACAGTTTGGATAATGGTTCGTTTAGCGCCGGAGTTTACAGTACGCAAGGTACTGGCCCCGCTCTGGGGGCAGGAGGCCTCGGAACCGTGAACGCAAGAGTTTATCCCTTGTCAGACGATGTCGAAGATCTTGACGGTGGCGGTATTCAAGCGGGAGCCTATGTAGCGAGTGGCACGGGTGGAGGTTTTAAAGGCAACTCAAGCGACGACGGGATACTCAGCGGAGACATTGCTTCAAATCCCTCAATCGGCTTTGATCTTGGCATTGGTCTAGGGATAGCGACATACACAGAACTAACACAAACACAGGTTTTAGTTCTCGGACGAACTGAAGGGTCAAAACAAAGCTCTTCAAGATTGCAGACAGATCCTGAGGAGCACAATAACCCCGACGAAAACGAACAAAAAATCAACGATACCTCGATTAATCAAGCGATGGATGACGTAGTAGAGTACTACAATGGACCCAGGAACGAACAACCACCGTGGACAAGAGATGATGAGTAACAAAACGATCATTAATTGGATGTGTGAAAATTTCAAGTACTTTGTTTGGTGGTATATATTTCTACTGTCAACACCTATACTCTTCTCAATATTTACTCCGAGCAGATTGCTAATAGCTTTCTGGTCGATATTGGGTATTGCATCTTGGACCCGCCTTCTTTTAGCCCACATGAATGGGAGACTTAGCCTCATTCAGATGTTAGTCATTTTTGTAACTCCATTTGCCTTAGTAATGCTGTTTATATCTTTAGTTATTGTGTGGTAGCTGGTCGGTCTAACAAAGAAGCACCTCATAGACACATGGCTACTACCACACCGACCATTTACCCCTTTAGCCTGACAGATGCCCGGCCGCGCCCCAAGAGCACTTGATCGCTCCGCTCACAGCGCACCCTCGCGCAGGGGCCGCGCGCCGACGAAGACTACACCGGTCACGAACTCGACGGTGAGACCGGCCTGCACTACGCCGGGGCCCGCTACTATATGAGCGCCCTCGGGCGGTGGGGCGTGACCGATCCGCTCGCGGATGACTTTCCCGCCTGGAGCCCCTATAATTATGTGCAGAATAACCCGATCCGTCTCGTCGATCCCGATGGACGGGCACCGATGGATGATTACCGTATCCATCAGGATGGAAGTGCTACCGTCCGGCCTACAAACCGAGCAAATACGTATACTCTGGTGAATCAAGCAGGAAATGAAACGCAACTGGACTTGAACACGAAGGGCGGACGTACACAGCTATCGAATGCAGTTGTAAGGAACTCCGATTTGCGCCATCATATATGGGGATCAGTGACTGAAAACGAGCAACAAGGCCTTTCTACCGCGGAGGGTATGGGGCAACTCCTCGTGCAAGGTGGAAGCACACAATCACTCGCGGCCTTTTTACAGGTGCCAGGAGAAACGGCGAGCACGATAGGGCAAGGGACGGCAGCAGCTGGTTACTCCCTGGCTGCAAAATCAGGCGGACTGGGAGCCAAACTTGGAGGATCCCTGGTTCTTTTAGGGGGCGCATTGGATACAGGTGGAACAGTACTGAAACACGCAGGAGATGCCGTTTTGGGCGACTTCGATTGGGGAAATGCGGCTATTGATTTCGGCTCTTTTGGCTTAGGCGAAGCATTAGATACAGGAATCCGTCGGGTCACCGATACGGAGCAGCAGGAAGCCATACTGGAGTCTCTGCATTCACTATGGCGATCTGCAGTTGGAGGAGCGGCTAAAGAAGCAAATAACCGGATGAGTAGGAATGAGGATCCTCGATGAGCAATCTGCTCTATGCTATCTTGTTTTTCTTACTGTCTTTAGGAGCAATGCGTTTAAGCTGGAAAAACCAGAGACCGCCCTCTGACAGTACTGATGGCCATCACGTCACCATGATCCAGCATATGTCGAGACAGCGTTTTGTTTTCTTTGCTATTGTCGCAATTGTGTCAGGGTTTTACGTTTTAGTTTATGTTCTTGAGTACATACGCACGCAGCTACTGCCCCTTGTCCTGCTGGTGCTCCTGTGTAGTGGCAGTTTAGCTTGCATGCCAAGCGAGGACCAGGAGCGAGGCATGGTATCCTCAGATGAGAGAGCCACTCCAGCAGCAGAGTACGAAGAAGGGAGTTGGCTGGATTGTAAGGGGCCCACCTGCAACGAAGTAGGGATCTTAGAGACCATTGCCACACCCAAAAGCTACAAGTTGGTTGTAAAAACTCGTTCAGGGCATTTCAAACGCAACTACGGATTGCTGTTCGACACGCTGGGGCGTCGAGTTAACGAGACGACCTGGACCGACATTCGTCTTCGGGAAGACCACTGCCCGATGACGTTTGAGGTCACACCTTACTTTGACGATGAAGGATACGTGACGTCCGAGATCGAACCATCATGTGGGGCACCCCCTGAAAGTAAAACCCAGTCTGAAGAAGACGCTCGCGGAAATGGAGGGGATGCACAGACCAATGGCCTACTCGCAACCGAAGCGGATCGCGAGCACTTGAAGTGGGCTCTGCAGTACGAGATCTGCCAGCATCTGATTTGTGCGCCGTCTATTCGGCAGACAGCCGCTCAGCAGGTCACTGCCGAACGCACCCGTCAATAGATCGCATG
>CAJXLX010000093.1 GCA_913056335.1 uncultured Rhodothermaceae bacterium | reverse complement strand
AGACGGTCGCGGAGCTGCTGACCCAGGTCTTGAAGCAAATCCATGTCAGCCTCGCCAATCGTGCCGGTTTCCGCGGTTTGCCCGTCGACCTCGGTGGCGTCCTCAATGATGCGATCCAGATGCTGGGCCAGTTGGGCGCGCCGCAAGTCCTGTACCTGCTCGCGCAACGCATCGCGCTCGGCCTGCAGCGTAGCGATTTCCGATTCGAGCGGACGCTGCGCGCCCTGAAATTGCTGCCGTGCCCGATGCAGGGTCTCCAGCTCCTCTTCCACGTAGTCGATCGCCGCATCTCCCGCGACGGCTTCAATCCGGCGGATGCCCGAGGCCACTGAGCCTTCCGAGAGCAAGCGCACGAACCCGATTTCGCCCGTCGCCTCGACATGGGTGCCACCGCAGAGCTCCATCGAGAAATCCGGGTCGAAGGTGATGACGCGCACCTCGTCGCCATACTTCTCGTCGAAGAGCGCGGTAGCGCCGCGCTCCAGGGCGTCGTCCATCGGCACGCTGCGTTCTTCGTGCTTCGCGATGTTGCGCTGTACGGCCTGGTTGACCTGCACCTCGATGGCGCGCAGTTCGTCGTCGGTGACGCCCTCGAAGTGGCTGAAGTCAAACCGCAGGCGGTCGGGCGCCACGAGCGAGCCCTTCTGCTGCACATGATCGCCCAGCGTGCGGCGCAGCGCCGCGTGCAGCAGGTGCGTAGCGGTGTGGTGCTTCTTGACCTGCTGGCGACGCGTGGCATCCACGGTCGCTTCCACCGGCGCATCGAGCACGTCGGGCAGACGCTCCACCATGTGCACAATGCGGTCGCCCATACGCTGCGTGTCGAGCACACGCACGGTGTCGTTGTTCACGGTAAGCGTGCCCGTATCGCCCACCTGTCCGCCGCTCTCGCTGTAGAAGGGCGTGTGGCTCAGTTCAATATGCGCGCCGATGTGGTCGTCATCGTCAACCGTGCGCACGGCGCGGATGGCCGCGTCGTCGACATGCGTGGTGTCGTAGCCGACAAACGCCGAGCGCGGGCCGTCGGATACCACGTGCCACTCGCCGTCGGTGTCGCCTGTGCCGCCGAACTGCGAGGCGGCGCGGGCACGCTCCTTCTGGCGCTGCATGAGGCGCTCGTAGCCCTCCATATCGACGGTAAGCCCCTCTTCGCGCGCCATGAGCTGCGTCAGGTCAATGGGGAAGCCGTAGGTGTCGTGCAGCAGGAACGCCACTTCGCCCGACAGCGCGCCGTCTTTGGCGGTGGCGACAAAGGCATCGGCAATCGCATCGCGGCTGTCGTGGTCGACGTACGCATTGGTGAGCAGGTTCATTGCCTGCGTATCCCCCTGAAGCGATTGGAGCGCGGCCTGCGCATCCTCCTGTGCCTGGTGCACGTGCGGCACAACGGCCTGAAAGAAGTCGAGTCCGGTGCCCAGCGTCTCCAGAAAGCTCTCCTCTTCAGAGCGAATGACTTTTTTAAGGTAGCCCCGCTTTTCGCGCAGTTTGGGAAAGGCGTCGCCCATTGCGTGGATGAGGGCGGGAAGCAGTGCATGCAAGAAGGGCTTGCGCAGGTCGAGCGTCTGGTACCCATAACGCACGGCCCGGCGCAAGATGCGGCGAATAACGTAGCCGCGTCCCACGTTGCCCGGCGTTACACCATCGAGAATGGCGAACGCAATGGCGCGAATGTGATCAGCCACCACGCGCAGCGCAATGCGGATGCGCTCCACCTCGTCGGCATCATCGAGCGCAATGGTGTTGTAGCCCCGCACAGCCTCGCGGGGGGAGGCATCGGCCACCGCCTGCAGAATCGGCGCAAACAGATCGATGTCGTACGTACTATCTTTGCCCTGCAGCACCGCCGCGATGCGCTCAAAGCCCATGCCCGTGTCAATGTGCTGATCGTCAAGCGTTTTCAGCGAGCCATCGGGCTGCGCATCGTACTGAATGAACACGAGGTTCCAGATCTCGATAACCTTCGGGTGGTCCTTATTGACGAGCGTCTTGCCGTCCACCGCTGCGCGTTCCTCTTCCGAACGCATATCCACATGCACCTCCGAGCACGGCCCACACGGCCCCGTATCGCCCATCATCCAGAAGTTCTCTTTCGAGGGCTCCTGCAAGATGTGCGCCTCCGGAATGGTCGTTTCCTCGATCCACAGCTGCACGGCCTCCTCGTCAGCCTCCAGCCCCAGCGCCTCATCGCCTTCGTGGACGGTCGCGTACAGCCGCTCCGGCTCCAGGCCCCACTCCTCCACCAACAGTTCCCACGCCCACCGGATCGCCTCGCGCTTAAAATAGTCGCCGAAGCTCCAATTGCCGAGCATCTCAAAGAACGTGTGGTGGTAGGTGTCATGGCCCACCTCGTCGAGGTCGTTGTGCTTACCCGACACCCGCAGGCATTTTTGCGTATCGGCAGCGCGGCTGTAATCGCGGGTCCCCGTGCCCAAAAACACATCCTTGAATTGATTCATCCCCGCGTTCGTAAAGAGTAGCGTGCTGTCGCCGCCCGGCACGATCGAAGCACTGGGCACAATCGTGTGGTCGTTCTCCGCAAAGAAGTCGAGGAATTGCTGGCGGATGGCCGAAGCGGAGCGGTCGGGGGTAGGCATAAAGAGAACAGCCGGTTAGGAGACACAAGATTATAGATGGCACAGGAGAAAGCGCAGGCCCATGCCACAGTCGGATGTAGATATCCGCGCTCCGGGGGCTCCGTTCCACAAAAGCAGGGACCGGCCCGCCGCAGGTTACACATCTTCATCGCTTGAATGTGCGGATGCGGTTTGTGGGGGGTGGTGAATAACGCCGCCCGGAGGAAGGCACAGAGCGCGGGGAGCCGACATCAGGTGTTTTCTTCACCGCCTCAATTGTTGAAGTCCCTTTTGTATCCAGACAAATGCCCTCACCGGCGGGCCCTATTCGCCCAGCGTAGGCACCGAATCGCCCAGCGTATCCGCTACGTACAGCATCTGGATGAGCACGATGAGAACGACGGCGAGGGGCGTTGCCATGAGCACGCCAATGGCGCCCGCCAGAATACCTATGATGACCTGGGCGCTGATGAGCACGGCTGGCGGGAGCGACACTGCGCGCTCCTGAATGAGCGGTGTGATAAGGTAGCTCTCAAGTAGCTGCACCGCCCAGTAAATAACGAGCACGTAGAGCACCTTATTGGGACTGTCAGCCAGCGCGACCAGCGCAGCAGGAACGACCGATACGATCGGGCCAATGTACGGCACAAACGAAAGCAGCGCCGCAATAAGCCCCAGCACAAATGCAAGCGGTATACCGGCGATCCACAGGCCCATAGCGGTCAAGGCCCCAACGATGGTCATCGAGGCAATGCGGCCCAGCAGCCACCAGCGCAGCGCTTTTCCCAGGGCGCGAACAACCTCGCGTCCGCGGCTGCGCTGGGCCGGGGGCAACAGCCGGATGGCTCCATCAATGTACACACTCGGGGTTGCGGCAGCGTAGAGACCGATGATGAGCACAACCAGCCCACTGGCGAGTGCGCCTATCGTATTGGTGATTCCACCCGCCACAAATGACATCGCCTGCCCCGAGAAGGATATGCCTTGCCCGGAACCGCTTGGTCCAAGCAAGAAGCTGCGCACCCACTCGTACTGCGCCACAGTCGCTTGAATCCGTTCGATCGCACTTGGAATCCGCTCGCCCAGCCGATTGATCTGATCGTTGATCGGCGGCCCCGCAAACCACCCCGACGCCGCGAAGGCCAGGCCCAACAGGAGAACAACAAGCCCGAGGCACCATCCCCGAGCCAGGCCAATGCGTGCTTGCAGGAGAGATGTCAGGCTATCCAGAAATACAGCCAGCAGGATGCTTGCAAAAATCAGCAACAGCACAGATGCCACGTGCTGTAGAATCAGGGCCAAAAGTACGAAGCCCAGTACGATTGCTCCCGCTATGAGCACCCGTTTCGTGTAGGGATCGAAGTTCGTGTCCATACAGGCCCTATGTGCTGTTATTCGTTTTGAGAACAGAACGGCAGAGGCCGTGCGGCATCCCGGCAGCGTTCGCTCGTCAGTTCACTGACTGATTCGAGCCGCTCTCACGCTCCATTTCGTCCATCTTCTGCTCGATATCTATGCGCAACTCGGTGATCTTTTCGGCCCATGTATCCCGCATGTTAGCGAACTCGTCTTGACTGGCTTGCTGCGCCTGGTTGAGGGTCTGCGTAAGCGTATCGTATCGGGCCCGCAGTTGGCTGGCCTCTTCACTGTAGTCGGACTGCATCTGTCCACTGGCATTTTCGGCTTGCTGCTCCAGCGCATTGATTTCCTACTCCATCTGGCTGAGGCGCTCTTCTACTGCCTGTATGAACTCCTCGCGGGATCCGATGGTCTGTAACCTCAACTGCTCCAGACGACGATTGAGGTTGGTTCGCTGCTCGTGTAGTCGCTCGCGCACTGCCGCTAACTCATCTTCGTTTGCGTTTTTCACCTCCTGAAGCTGCTGTGCAATCTCTTCACGCCGCTCACGGAGGTCGGTAACGGTCTGCTGCATCTCAGGGCCCGCATCAGCAGACTCAAGCCGACGTTCCAGCGCATCCAGCTCCTGGCTGGCGTCGTCCAAAGCAGCATCCATCTCGCGTTGCAGATTGTCCATGTGCTGCTGAATAGCCGATCTCGCTTGCTCGCCCTGTTGCTGGGCTTGTTCTTCATGCTGCTCCGTGCACGCTGTCAGGACCAGAAGTAGCATGAGAGGTACTGCAATCAAACGTCGCATAGTCGGTCGTTTCTTTGATAAGGCAATCGAGTTGTACGGTATGAATGTGCACGTTGTATTTGTGCAAGCCATACGTTCATTCGACACAAGAGAGGGCCCCTTTTGACACCCGGTAGTGATCATGCCTTTTACAGCCGCCCGATCCAGTCGCGCAGGCGCAGCTCCCACACCTTCCAGGCGGCCTCGCGCACGATGGCTTTGCTCATTTTGGACTGCCCTTCGCTGCGCTCGGTGAAGATGACGGGCACTTCCTGAATGCGAAATCCAGCCCGCCAGGTGCGAAAGTGCATCTCGACCTGAAACGCATATCCATTCGAGCGCACGCGGTCGAGGTCGAGGTAGGCCGGCACACGGCGATGAAAGCACTTGAATCCCGCCGTTACATCTTTAATGGGCATGCGGGTGATGGCGCGCGTGTACATGCCTGCTCCGTACGACAGCACCAGACGCGGCAGCGGCCAGTCGATCACACGCACTCCGCCGATGTAGCGCGATCCGATGGCCAGGTCGGTTTGGTCGGCGGCCACCGGCTCAATGAGGCGCGGCAAGTCGTCGGGGTCATGCGAAAGATCAGCATCCATCTCACAGATGCAGACGTAGTCGCGCTCCAGGGCAAACCGAAAGCCAGCGCGGTACGCCGTGCCCAGCCCTTGCTTGCCCGCCCGCTCCAGCAGAAAAACCCGGTCGGGATGCTTGGTTTTTACCTGACGTACCAGGTCGGCGGTGCCATCGGGCGAGCCGTCATCGATGATAAGCACATGCACCGCGTCGGGCAGTTGCATGACGCGGGTGAGCAGCACCTCGATGGTGGCCGCTTCATTGTACGTGGGAACGAGAACCAGCGTGGGGGGCACAGAGCGCAAGCGAGTCAGGAAAGAGAGCAGAAGCGTAACAAGCGGTTGGGGCGTGACACAGCGCAGCATGAATCGAAACGGAACTGCGGGTTGTACCCCTGCTCGTACGAGGCGGTCCGCGGTCATCGCAAAGGTTCTCCACAAAGAACGATAGGAAACCGTTCCGATTCCGCCCCACACCGAAACCGTACGCCGCGGCCTCACTTAAAAGGGCTGGTATATCCGGGGACCGCTTTCGGGTGGGCCGCCCCACACTATCCATCATCCTGATACCCAACGATACGGTTATGGCATCGAGCAACGAGGTAGTAGACGAAAGCAATGCGCAGGACGCCACCGGCGATGCAGCTGCCAAGGACACCACGTCCGACGCGGCTCCTTCGGGCGACGGCGTGGCCGACGACGCGCCCAAAGGGCCGTGGACGGAGCAGTCGATCGTCATTCCCAGCGATCCGATTACGGAGGAGTATACCTTCGACACGTATCCGGCTGATGCGTATACGCACGACGACGTAGACGCCGACGCGGACGAACTCGTCGAGATGTTTCGGAGCATGACGCTGCAGCGCCGCTTTGAGGAGCGCTGCCGCCAGCAGTATCAGAAGCAGAACATCTCGGGGTTTCTGCACCTGTACATTGGTCAGGAGGCCGTCTCGACCGGGTCGGTCCACGGAATCCGGCTCGCTGAGGACTCGGTCATCACCGCGTACCGCGATCACGGCCTGGGCCTGGCCATGGGCATGGAACCCGGACCCGCGATGGCGGAGCTCTTTGGCAAAGCCACGGGCTCATCGCGCGGGAAAGGGGGGTCGATGCACTTCTTTAGCGAGGAGCAGCGCCTGTTTGGCGGACACGGCATTGTGGGCGCGCATGTGCCGGTGGGCGCAGGCATCGCCTTTGCGCACAAGTACCGCGGCGAAGATAACGTCTGCCTCTGCTTCCTGGGCGACGGCGCGGTGAACCAGGGCGCGTTTCACGAAGCGCTGAACCTGGCCTCGCTTTACGACCTGCCGCTGGTTACGATTATCGAGAACAACCAGTACGCCATGGGCACCGCGGTGGACCGCGCCTCCTCGCAGCCCGATCTCTTCAAGCAGGCGCTCTCGTACGACATGCCTGCCGCGCTCGTAAGCGGCATGGACGTGTTTAGCGTCAAGAAGGCGGTGCACGACCACGCCGAAATGGCGCGCGAGGGCCAGCCCTCACTGCTGGAGATCCGCACGTATCGCTACCAGGGCCACTCGATTAGCGACCCCGCTGCGTATCGCAAAGAGGGCGAGCTCGACGACCGCAAGAGCGAAGACGCCATCGTGCGCCTGCAGCGCTACCTCATCGCCAACGGCATTGCCACCGAAGATGAACTCGATGCCATCGACGACGAGCTGAAGCAGACTGTGCTCGATGCGATCGACTTTGCCGAAGCAAGCGATTTCCCCGACGAGAGCGAGCTCTACGACAACGTGTATGCGCAGGACGACTACCGCTTCCTGAACTAACCTGCGCATTGGCACCCACGGGCGCGCTGGCCGCCCGTATCCCGAACGATATTACGTACTGACTGACTGTTTCCTACCCGATGGCTGAACTGCAATTACGTGAAGCAATTCGCGCGGCAATGTCCGAAGAAATGCGCCGCGACGACAAGGTGTTCTTGATGGGCGAAGAGGTCGCCGAGTACAACGGCGCCTACAAGGTGAGCAAAGGCATGCTCGACGAGTTTGGGCCCGACCGTGTTATCGACACGCCGATTAGCGAGCTGGGCTTTGCCGGACTCGGCATCGGCGCGGCCATGAACGGCCTGCGCCCCATCATCGAGTTTATGACGTGGAATTTCTCATTCGTCGCGTTCGACCAGGTGGTCAACAACGCCGCCAACATCCGCTACATGTCGGGCGGGCAATTTGGCACGCCCATTGTCTTCCGCGGCCCCAACGGCGCCGCCGGACAGCTCGCGGCTACACACAGCAACTCGGTCGAGGCCATCTACGCCAACTTTCCGGGGCTGAAGGTCATCTCCGTTTCCAATCCCGATGATGCCAAGGGCTTGCTTAAGAGCGCCGTCCGCGACGACGACCCCGTGCTCTTCCTCGAAAGCGAGCTCATGTACGGCCTGAAGGGCGAGGTCTCGGACGACGAAGACTACACGCTGCCTATCGGCAAAGCGCGCGTTGCACGTACCGGCGGCGACGTCACCATCGTGGCGCACAACAAGAGCTACCACCTCGCCATGAACGCCGCCGAGGAGCTGGCCAAGCAAGGCTACGAGGCCGAGGTCATCGACCCGCGCACCATCAAACCGCTCGACATCGACACGATTGTGGAGTCGGTTATGAAGACCAACCGCCTCGTCATTGTCGACGAGAGCAATCCCTTCACCAGCTTTGCGAGCGAGGTGTCGCAGCAGGTGCAAGAGCGCGCCTTCGACTATCTGGATGCCCCGGTGGCGCGCGTCACCGCGGCCGACACGCCCTCGCCGTATGCGCCCAATCTGTACGAAGCGTACATGCCCAGCGTCGACGAAGCCGTAACCGCCTGCCGCCAGGTGCTCTACGCCGATGCCTAACGCTCTGCGGGCGGACCCCGCTGCGCATCCCCCATTCCTGTTCTGCTGATACTCACCTGCTGCACAAAACCAACTGTCTATGGCTATCACAATTGAAATGCCCAAGCTCAGCGACACCATGGAGGAAGGGGTTCTTTCCGCCTGGCTGGTCGACGAGGGCGACGCTGTTTCGGCGGGCGACATTCTCGCTCAGGTCGAAACCGACAAGGCCACCATGGATCTGGAAGCCTTTGACGACGGCATCCTCCTCAAGAAAATGATCGACGAGGGCGATGCGGTGCCCATCGGCGAAATGATCGCCGTGCTGGGCGAAGAAGGCGAAGACATCTCCGATCTTCTTGGGGATACGGACGGTTCCGATGATGCCACCGGGGACGATGCCAGCTCCGAGGCCGAAGCGGCTTCGGCAGAAGCTGCGTCCTCGCAACCAGAACCTGCGTCAACTGAGACCGAAGCCACCGCCAGCCCTGCCGGCGACGGCGAGCTGGCCGAGCGGACGCCCGAGCCGGTGCCCGCGCCCACCAACGCAAGCGGCGAGCGCGTGAAAGCCTCCCCCCTGGCCCGCCGGGTCGCGCAAGAGCACGACCTGGATCTGGGAAGCGTAGCAGGCACCGGTCCGAACGGACGCATCGTGCGGAGTGATGTGGAAGCAGCGATTGAACAGCGCGAAGCGGCTCCCGAACCTACGCCAGAAACAGCCCCTGCCCCTTCCGGCGATGGCGCCCCCACGCCGCAGCCCGCGCCCGCCGAATCCGTCAAGATCGACGTGGGCTACGACACCGAGCCCATCTCGCAGATGCGGAAAGCGATTTCGCGGCGCCTGGCGCAGAGCAAATTCACCGCGCCCCACTTCTACCTCACCATCGACGTGGACATGGCCCACGCGGCCAGTGTGCGCGCCGAGCTCAACGAACGCGCCGAAGCACAAGACCGTGCGCGCATCTCGTACAACGACCTGATCACAAAGGCTTGTGCGCTGGCACTGCGTGAGCACGACTACGTGAACGCCTCCTACCACGCCGACGAAGGCGAAATCCGCCTCTACGACGACGTGCACGTAGGCGTTGCCGTCGCGATTGACGAGGGGCTGATTACCCCCGTCATCCGCAATGCCGACCAGAAAGGGCTCACGCAGATCGCCGCTGAGACGCGCGAGCTCGCTGGGAAAGCCCGCGACCGCGAGCTGCAGCCCGAAGAGTATGAAGGCGCCACCTTCACCACGAGCAACCTGGGCATGTTCGGCATCGAGGAGTTCACCGCGATCCTAAATCCGCCGAACGCAGCCATCCTCGCGATTGGCGGCATTCGCGACGAGCCCGTAGTCGAAGACGGCGAGATCGTACCCGGCAAGCGCATGAAGGTGACGCTCTCCTGCGATCACCGCGTAGTGGATGGCGCCGTGGGCGCACAGTTCCTCGACACCGTACGCGGCTACCTGGAAGACCCCATGACGATGCTGCTGTAGAGCTTATCCCCTGCATCTACTTGGCGCCGCTGTCGCAATCCCTCCGGATTCGGCAGCGGCGTTTTTGTGTTGGAGGGTGGAACGTGTAACATTAGCCAGGAAATGATCGTCTTGAAAGAAGAAAGCACGATGTACGGCACGCCCTATTCCACGAATCATCCGCCAGAATCTACCATGACTATATTCCCTCGAACGCCTGCTCGCCTGCTTCAAAGCGGATCCGTGCTGCTGATACTGACGATGGTCTGGATAAGTACGGCGGGATGCGCAGGTGCGCAGTCGGATGACGATACGTCGCCGTTGGAGACCCGAAACGACCCAATCGTGATTGAAGCGGGCACCACCGTCTCAGACGGCATTGAGAGCCGTAACGGCGCCATTGCCATCGGCGAGAACGCGCAGGTGAGCAGCATTGTGAACCGCAACGGCGCTATTGTGCTGCAGCAGGGCGCGCAGGCTGCGTCCATCGAAACGCGGAACGGGGCGCTGGCGCTTCGTGGAGCAAACACCACGGGGGGCATTGAATCGCGCAACGGACGCATCACCATTGGCGCAGAAAGCACTATTGGCGGGGCGGTGGAGACGCGCAATGGCCGTGTGACGATTGCACGCGCATCCACGGTGGACGGCGATGTTGAGACGCGCAACGGATCCATCGAGACCGCAGAGGGCGTGCGCATTCAGGGCGAAGTGGAAACGCGGAATGGCACCATCACCCTTTCAGGCACCCAGGTCGACCAGCTGGTTGATGCCCGAAACGGAGACATCCGACTGCGTGCGGGAACGGTCATCCGCGGCGATGTGCGGCTGTTGATGCACGAGAACTGGGATGGCTCTCAGCCGCCAGTGCTCAGCATCGATGGCGATAGCCGCGTGGAAGGGCGTCTGATTGTGGATGAGCGCGCTCAGGTGGAGATTGCTTCTGGGGCTGACGTGCCCGAGGTAGAGCGTTTTGCCTCGCGCGAGGCGTGGGAGCGTCAGCGGTAGAGATCGGCTGGTACGCTTTGCTTATTACGGGTCGTGTGGCAGGTCGGGATCGGCGGCGGACAGGGCGCGCTCGGTGTACGTGTAGAGCGCGTCGAGCTGGTCGCGGCTGAGCCACTGGCCCATCAGCGCCAGGGCGTACGTGGCCAGCGCCAGCGCCCCCCCAGCAGGAATCGACCACAGCCAGGGGGCGTCCATCCCCAGGCTCCACTGCGTACCGCCCACCACGCCGCCCAGCAACACCACACACACCGCTACAGCATACATCGCCATGAACATCGTCCACACCGACGGGCGGGGGCCGTACACGCCACGCAAGTATGTGCCACCGTTTTTCGGCTGAAGGTCGAGGCTGAGTTGAGGCGACCAAAACCAGGCTTCGTCCTTCGGCACATTAATAACCACGTGCTTGTCGTAGAACGAACCGCGGTAGCCGTCATCCGACTGCTCAACGTGGGTTTGCAGCGCGTTGACGGCGGCATTGGGCGAGCACGACAGGTGCCGCTCGAATGCCGGACGCATGCGAAGACTGATCATGGCACAGCGGGAATGAGGGAACGAGCTACGAGCGGGCGCGCCCGGCCTGGGCAGCGGCTCCACGTGCACGGCGTGGATAGTCGGTGATGAGTGCATCCACGCCGCAGGCGAGGAGCGTGGCCATCTCCGCACGGTCGTTGACCGTCCACACCTGCACCGGCATCTGGCACGCATGGGCCGCCTCCACAAAACGGCGCTGTACCACCCGAATCGGGCCGTACCAGTGCGGCACCTGAAAAGCAGTTCCGGGCGGATCGTACCGGGTGTGCCTCCCCAGCAGATGGCACGCATAGAACGAAGCCGTC
>CAJXLX010000092.1 GCA_913056335.1 uncultured Rhodothermaceae bacterium | reverse complement strand
GTTGCCCAGCCCGCCCGATTGGGTGAGGAACGGCTGCAAACGGCCCTGCACGAAGCGCAGGCGCCGCTCATCTGTTTCGAGTAGGGCGATGTACTCGCGCATGGAGGCCGCGTATTGGCCATCAAGGCTGTACAGGCGGGCCAGCTCGGTCTGAAAGGCATCGGGCTCACCAAGCGCCGCGCGCCCTTGCTGCACCACATCGATGGCGGTGCTGAACTGCCGCAGTGTGGTCAGGGTGTGGTAGAGGCTGCGGTAGGTGCTGGCGCGTTCGGGATACAGCGCAATGGCCTCGTCCCACGTCTGGCGCGCCGCATCTTCGCGTCCGGCCAGGTGCTGAAGGCGACCTTTGGTAACGAGATCGCTAACCGAGGGATTGTCAAGAGTCGTGTTCAGCAGCGCAAGCGCCTCGTCGTAGGCCTTGGTGGCCTCGTAGGCATCAATCAGTTCGTACTGGAACGTGAGACGTCCGGGATAGTCGTTAACGAGCTGTTCGAGCAGGGCGATGCCGCGCTCGTACGTGCCTTGCTGAACGTACTGCTGCGCTCGCTGGAGGGAGTCGGAGGCCGAGGTGAGGCCGGGTGCGCCAGAAGCGCCGGGCACGCGCTCGGGCGAGGGGGGCATGGGCGGACGCTGTGCAGCTGCATCCAGAAGGGCGGGGCCGGCCATAAGCATGACAATGGCGGCCAGTGCTACGGAAGTGCGCCGAAACGTGCGGAGCGCGGAACCGGTGAGGCTCAACGCCGGGAGCCTGCGCATCCGTCCAACACAGACCCGGTACGGGGAAGACATGGTCGAGTCGGCAGTAGAGGAGCAGTGGTGCATGGCAGCACAGGGCGGGAGCACGGAACAGCAGTAGGGGCCGTAATGCTACCTGTGCGTGCATCAGGCGTTTCCGGGGGCCGTGGGCCCCAGAGGAACTACCCCCCGGGTGCGCTGATTGAACGCATGCCGTTTTAACGAGGCGGTGTGTTTTTTGCTTTCCCCTCATTGATCCCATCGCGGCGCACGCATGGAGCTGCTGCTGAGTATTGTAACGTCGACGGCCTGGGTGCTGCTGGCCCTCACGATTCTGGTTTTCATTCATGAGCTTGGGCACTTCTTAACGGCGAAGTACTTCGGGATGCGCGTAGAGCGCTTTTCGATTGGGTTTCCGCCCACGGTATTCGGGCGGCGCATGGGGGAAACCGAGTACGTGGTGGGGGCTACGCCGCTGGGTGGGTATGTGAAGATCAGCGGTATGATTGACGAGAACCTCGATACTGAGCATATTGAGTCTGAGCCTGAGCCACACGAATTCCGGTCGAAGCCAGTCTGGCAGCGCATCATTGTGATTACGGCAGGCGTGGTCTTCAACGTCTTCTTGGCCGCGCTCATCTTTGCTGGGATTAAGTGGAGCACGGGCGAGTCGTACATTCCGGCGGAGAACGTCGAATCGATCTACGTGGAAGAGAGCTCGGTGGCCTACAACATGGGGCTGCGCACGGGCGACGAGATCACTGCGGTGAATGGCACGGCGTTCGAAACGTTCGACCAGCTTAATCCCGGGGCGCTGCTGGCGGATACGCTGACGGTTACCGTTGCGCGGAATGGGGGAACAGAAACGCTGGTGGGTCCGCGCGATATCATGACGCAGATGAGCCGCGCCAGCCAGACAGTGGGCTCGCCGCTGGGCATCTCGTTTACGCCACCGCTGGTAGGGGCGGCCCCCGAAGGGCGTCCGGCGGCCACGGCGGGCTTGCGTACGGGCGACCGTGTCGTGCATGTGGCGGGCGATTCGATTCGATTCTGGCAAGAGATGGCGGAGCGCCTGCAGGATACCGAAGGGGCGCCTACCACCATTCGATGGCTACGCGCCGACTCGCTCCAGCGGGAGGGCGACCCCGAGCCGATGGCACGCACGGACCAAGGCGTCCTCTATGAGGCCACCATCACGCCCGAGCAGGGTGATGATGGGCGCTACCTGATTGGCGTTGCGGCCCCCCCGACCGAGATGCTTGCGGCGGAGTTTGGGCAGCGTACACGCACCTTTTCGCCGGGTGAGGCGCTCGTGGCAGGAACCGCTGAAACATGGTCGTACGCCGAAAACATTGTGGTGAGTCTGAAGCGCATTGTGGTGGGACGCGACAGCGTACGCGACAACCTGGGCGGGCCCGTGCGCATTGCGCAGGTTACGAGTCAGGCCGCCTCAGCAGGCGCTGTCAACTTCTGGCGTATCGTAGCCATTCTGTCGGTTACACTGGCGATCATGAACATCCTGCCGATCCCCGCACTTGATGGGGGACAGCTGGTCTTTCTGCTCTACGAAGGCATTACGCGGCGTCCGCCCTCGACGCGTGTGCGCCTGATCGCACAACAGGTGGGCATGCTGCTCCTGCTGGGCTTCATGATTTTCCTTATCTTCAATGACATCTTGCGCCTGTAGGCGTTTAGGGGCCATAGGCGTATACCAGGGCAGGCTGCAAAGCTCCTGACACGGACACGCGCCTTCCAGGTGCATTCTCGCTTGGATGATTCTGCATACAGATGATGGGGCTTTGGATGAAACGTTGCTTGCCCCTGTTCGTGCAGATACATTGGAAATACGTGTAACGCAGGATACCATTCCACCACACTGTGTGCAAGATTGCGCTTTTCGCACGTGAGGGCCTTCGGGCCGCCGCCGCGCAAAAGTGAAAGCGGCCCGCATCCGATCGTCTGTTATCTATCCATCACCCGCCAGCTAACGTGGACAACGACGCAGAATTGCAAGAGCTGTTGCACAAGCGAGGGGAAGTGCCGCAGCATGTGGCGGCGATCATGGACGGAAACGGGCGGTGGGCCCAGCAGCGTAGTCAGGTGCGGTACGCCGGGCATTACGAAGGTGTCGAGTCGGTCCGCGACATTGTCGAGGCGTGTTCGCAGCTTGGCATCCAGTACCTAACGCTCTACACGTTTAGCACCGAGAACTGGGAGCGCCCCGCCATCGAGGTGAAAGCGATCATGCGTCTGATGGCGCATGCCGTACGTAAGGAACGGCCCAATCTGATGGAGAACAATGTGCGCATGAAGACCATCGGCGATCTCTCGCAGTTGCCGAAGCGGTGTCAGCGCGAAATACAGAAAACTGTACGCAAGACGGCCTCAAACACAGGGCTTACCCTTGTCCTTGCACTCTCGTACAGCGGACGATGGGACATGACCGAGGCCGCCCGTCAACTGGCTACGATGGTGGCCAACGGGGTGCTGGATCCAGAAGACGTTGACGAGGACATTGTGAGTGGCTTGCTCGACACCGGATCTATTCCGGATCCAGATCTGCTCATTCGCACTGGCGGCGAGTACCGGCTTTCCAACTTTATGCTCTGGCAGAGCGCCTACTCGGAACTGTACATTACAGATTGCTACTGGCCCGACTTTCGCCGTGAGCAGTTGTACGAGGCGATTCGCAGTTACCAGGACCGTGACCGCCGATTTGGCCAAGTGCCTGTTAACGGCCATAAAACCTACGCCTCTGATACGTAGCACATGACCGTACACGCACCGCGCGTGTGATACAGCGCCCCTACATAGTGCCACACGGCATCTATGCCGTCCGTGGGTTGGTAGGCAAGTGCCAACAACCTACCCGATATACGAATATATGCTCTGCACCCGTTATGTGGGGTGCGCTCCTCTGCTGTTTTCCTCCACCACAGCCTTCTGTTGTGACCGCGACTTCAATTTGTATGATGACCCGCGTTCGATGGGCTACGTCTGTTGCGTTGCTCGTGCTACTGGCCGGCCTCGTCGGGCCCGCTCACGCACAGGTCGAGCCTGAACCGCCCTCTCCTGTTCCGCAAGGAGGGCCACCTGAAACTGCCGAACCCGCGGTGCAGGAGCAGACAAGCCTCACTGTTGCCTCGGTGCGCGTACTCGGGGCCGAAGCCCGAACTCGCGACTTGGTGGCGCAGACCAGTGGGCTCAGCGAGGGGCAGTCCATTCAGCTGCCGCGTAGTGAGGCCATTGCCGAGGCCATCCGTGCGATCTATGAGTTGCGCCTGTTTTCGGATGTGCGCATCTATCAAGAGAATCGTACGGAAGACAGCGTGGGACTGGTCATCGAGGTGTTTCCGGAGCCGCGTCTTGGCGAACTCCGCCTGCAAGGTATGGACCGCAGCGACCGCCGCGATGTCGAAAACAATCTTCCGCTGTTACTTGGGCGCCCCGTGCGTCCCGGTGATGTTGAGCGCTCGGTTCAGATCATCAAAGATCATTATGCGGAAGACGGCTACCTCAACGCCGACGTGAATATCGTCCGCAACACATTACCCAGCGGACAGATGCGCCTGGTGATGCAAGTCAATCGAGGCGACAAGGTCAAGATTGATGAGATCAGGTTTGAAGGCAATGAATCCTTCTCGGACCGTAACCTGCGTAAGCAGTTTGAGGAGAACAAGCCGCGTAGCTGGTGGCGCTTCTGGCGCAACGCGACGTTTGATCCTGATGCGCTGGATGACGACCTGGATATGGTCACCGACTATTATGGGGAAAATGGATACTACGACGCACGTATCACCGGGTATGAGACGCGCGAAACAGATGATGGCGATGTTGTGCTGGAGGTTTCAGTCAGAGACGGCACACAGTACTATGTGCGCGACGTTGCGTGGGCTGGCAACACGATCTACCCCGATGAAGTGCTGAGCCAGCGCCTTGGCTTTGAAGAAGGCGATGTGTTCAATACGCGCCGCCTTGAAGAAAACCTGCAAGGCAACCGCGAAGGGTCCGATGTCGCGGGCCTCTACATGGACCGCGGCTACCTGCAGTTCAACGCGCAGCCCTCCATCCGCGTGGTGGGCGAAGACTCGCTTGATATTGATATCGACATTCGCGAAGGCGATACGTACGACTTTGGCAACATCACGATTGCAGGCAATACCAAGACGAAAGATCATGTGGTGCGCCGCGAGCTGTACACGGTGCCGGGCCAAACCTTTAGCCGAAGCGCAATTCAGGAGTCCATTCGGCGCCTGATGCAGCTGAACTACTTCAGTCAAGAGTCGCTCGGCGCTGGTCCTTCCCTTGATGTGGACGACAGCGAGCGCCGCGTCAACCTGACGTATAACCTTGAAGAGGTCGGTAGCGACCAGCTGGAGCTCTCGGGCACGTGGGGGCGCTTTGGGTTGGTTCTGCAGCTGGGTTTCCAGTTCAATAATTTCTCGACCCAGAGCATGTTCGACGGCAGCGCGTGGCGCCCGCTTCCTTCTGGCGACGGGCAGCGTCTGGGCATCAACATTCGCACAAACGGCACCTTCTTTCAGAGCTACTCGCTCTCCTTCACAGAGCCGTGGTTCCGCGGACGCCCAAACCCGGTGGGCGGATCGGTGTCGTTCACGCAGTTCTCGCGCGAACCGGTCTCCATCGGGCCGACGCGCTCCCGCGACGGCACCTTCACGCAGATCAGTTCGAATCTGTTTTTTGAGCGCCGCCTTACGTGGCCCGACGACAACTTCAACCTGTCGTTTGGGGTGGGCTACCAGTACTGGCGCAACGACCGCGGACTGCTTTCGAGTCTGCCCGAGGGTGTAAATCAGACGGTCACCTACAGCCAAGCGTTGACGCGCAATTCGCTGGATAACCCCATGTTTCCACGTCAGGGCTCCCGCATCCGCCTGTCGGCCGAGATCGCTCCCCCTATTGGCGACTTGGTGCAGTACCACAAGTGGCGCTTTAACACCAACTGGAATATTCCCGTCGGTGAGCGCTTCTCGTTTGGGTTCGGTACCAACTTTGGCTACATCGGGTCGATTACCGGCGAGGATGTCTCTTTTGAGCGGTTTGAAGTGGGCGGTACGCTCTTCGACTTTAGCGGCTATCAGTTTGGGACCGAGCCCGTAACGATGCGCGGCTATCCAGCCCGTGTGATCGGTCCTCGCGAAACCATTCGTGGGCAAGTGACGCCGGTTGGAGGACGTATCCTAAACAAGTATACCTCCGAGTTTCGGGTGAAGGCCGTCGAGTCGCAGCAGCTCCAAGCAGCGCCCTATCTCTACCTCGATGCAGCCAACACGTGGGATGGCTTCAACACCTACAACCCATCTGAGCTGTACCGCTCCGCAGGCGTGGGCGTAAAGCTGTTCCTGCCCATCGTGGGCATGATCGAGTTCAATTACGGCTACAACTTCGACACCTTCGTACCCTTCCAGGGTAGTGAAACGGGCACGCCGGGCTGGCGCTTCCAGTTCTCGCTCGGACAAGGCGGCCAGCAGCAGTAGCAACCGCACTACAGAGCCGTTACAGGGCCGTGCCAGCAGCAACTTTTCGGCGTTGCCACCGCTCGGCCTGCGTGCACATGCTTCTTTGAGGCCGGCTGATCATGAATTTGCAATCTGCAGCTATGAGCAGACAATACCAGACGAACCGCTGCGTTTATAGATCACTACTTGTTCTTTGCATATGGGGATGCGCCGTGTTCGCGCTGGCCCGGCCTGCGGCAGCTCAGCAAGAAATTGCTTACGTTAATTCCGATGAGGTGCTTCAGCAGATGCCGGAGTACACGTCGGTACAGCAAGAACTGGAGCAGCTTGAAGAGGAGTGGCGCAGCGAGATTCAGTCGCAAGAAGAGGAAGTACAGCGCCTGGTGGAAGAATTTCAAGCGCGCGAACTGCTCTACACACCCGATGAGCGGGAGCGCCAGCAAGAGCGTATTCGCGAGGCGCGCCGCGAGGTCGAACGCCTACGTAGCGACTACTTTGGCCCCGAAGGCCAGCTTTTTCAGCGTCAGCAAGAGCTGATGCGTCCGTTGCAAGAGCGTGTGCTCGAGGTCGTAGAACGCATTGCCGAGTCTGCCGGATACGATTATGTGTTCGACACCGCTGGCGAATATCTATTCATGTATGCGCGTCCCCAACACAATCTAACCGAAGATGTCATTCTTGAACTTGGCATTGACGACCCCAATACCCCTTCGGACTCAAACAACTGATGCTGCAATCCGAGCTGCCCTGCGCTGTGCGTAGGAGCTTGGTGCGCGCTGGCAGGTGCACAGAGCGCCTGCGCTCGATACTTTGCGAACTCAACCGATCCACTATGTCTAACCGATATTTCGTTCCCGCTCTTGTGCTCTTGCTGCTAACCGCCTGGGGCACGGCCGACGTGCAGGCGCAGCAGCGCGTTGGATTTACCAACCAGGAAGCGGTGCTCGCCAATATGCCGGGCATCCAAGATGTCCAAGAGCAACTGCAGCAAGAAACGGTGCGCCTGCAAGGCGACCTGCAAGAGCAGCAGCAAGCATTTCAGGAGCAAGTGCAGCGCTATGAGCAGCAGCAAAGCCTGCTCTCGGATGAGCGTCTTCAAGAGCGCGAAACCGAGCTTCGCGAAATGCAAGCCGAACTGCAGCGCTCGCAGCAAGAGGCCGAGCAAGAGCTTGCACAGCGCGAAATGGAGCTGATGCAGCCGCTGCTGGAAGAGCTGCAAACTGCGATCAACGAAGTAGCGTCTGACCAAAACCTTGACCTGGTCTTGCGCGAGCAGGCTCTGCTCTACGTAAACGGCTCCACCAGCAACGTGGTAAACATCACGCGTGACGTGGCAACGCGCCTGGGTATCGAAATTGACGAATCCCAGGCCGAACCGGGCCCGTCGCTCGATACTGAAAACCCAATGGGCGGCGGCGGAACCAACTAAGCGCTGCTCATCGTTGAGCAGGTATGTATTGCGCTTCAGCCGGGTCTCCTTCTGGAGGTCCGGCTGTTCGCGTATATGGGGCCCCAGCATCTCCGTACGCCACCTGGCTCCACCTGGGCGTCATTCTTCTGACGCTGCGCCCGCTTGTTCATCCTGTTCCTCTGTAGCCCTGTTTCCCATGAGCACCGAAACGATTCGCCCCGACCCAGCCGACGTGCCACGTGTGACCACGCAAACCCTCCAAAACATGAAGGCCGAGGGGGTGCCCATCGCCATGCTCACGGCGTACGACTACACCTCGGCGCGCCTCCTTGACCAGGCGGGGACCGATGTGCTGCTGGTCGGCGATTCGGCTTCGAATGTGATGGCCGGCCACGAAACCACGCTGCCCATCACGCTCGACCAGATGATCTATCACGCCCAGTGCGTCATCCGGGCCATCCAGCGGGCGCTTGTGGTCGTCGATCTGCCGTTTGGATCCTACCAGGGGAACTCTAAAGAGGCGCTGGCCTCTGCCATCCGCGTGATGAAAGAAGCCGAGGCCCATGCGGTTAAGCTGGAGGGCGGACAGGACGTGCTCCCCACCGTAAACCGCATCATCTCAGCGGGTATTCCAGTCATGGGTCATCTGGGCCTCTTGCCGCAGAGCATCCACAACTATGGCACGTACAAGGTACGGGCTCGCACTGAAGAAGACGCCGAGCGCCTCATTGACGATGCCCGAGCACTCGAAGAAGCGGGATGCTTTGCGCTTGTGCTCGAAAAGATTCCGGCGTCGCTGGCCGAGAAGGTCACCGACACGCTCGACATTCCCACTATTGGCATTGGGGCCGGGGTTGATTGCGATGGCCAGGTGCTCGTATCGCACGATGCGCTGGGCCTTACGACCGACTTCCACCCGCGCTTTGTGCGCCGCTTTGCGCGCCTCGACGAAACCATCACCGAGGCCGTGCAAACCTACGTGAACAGCGTGCGCACCCGCTCCTTCCCTAACGACGACGAAAGCTACGAGTAGCTGCGCCAGCTCCCTTGTTCCCTTTGCCTTAACGACCAACCTGCATGTCTACCTCTAACAACACGCGCCGCCCGCGCATTCTCATCTGCAACGACGACGGCATCGACGCGCCCGGCATTCAGGCGCTGGCTTCGGCGCTCGACGGACTGGGCGATCTGATCATTGCGGCGCCCGAGAGCGAACAGAGCGCTGTGGGCCATGCCATCACCGTGCGCGACCCGGTGCGGGCGCAGTCATATGGATTCGAGGTGCCGTCGGGCCCGACGAAAGCCTGGGCCATTGCCGGAACGCCCGCTGACTGCGTGAAGCTGGCCGGGCAGGAGCTGTTGGATGCGCCGCCCGATCTCGTGGTGAGCGGCATCAACCACGGCCCGAACACGGCGGTAAACGTGCTCTACTCCGGCACGGTAAGTGCAGCCACAGAAGCTGCCATTATGGGCTACCCCGCGATTGCGTTTTCACTCTGCTCCTGGTCGTCGAACGAGTTTGAGGCCGCAGGCTACTACGCGCGGATGCTGAGTCAGCATGTCCTCAACGAGGGCCTACCCGCTGGATCCCTCTTAAATGTGAACATTCCGGCGCTGCCCTTCGAGGAGATCGAGGGCGTGCGCATCACCCGCCAGGCGAAGGCGCGTTGGGAGGAGAGCTTCGTGGCCCGCACCGATCCGCTCGACCGCCCGTACTACTGGCTCTCGGGCACCTTCGTGAACCTGGACGAGGGCTCGGAGAACGACCTGGCTGCTATCGACGACAACTGCGTGGCCGTAACGCCCATGCAGCTCGACCTGACCGCCTACGACCAGCTCGATGGACTGCGCGATGTGGACTGGGATGCGAAGCTCGATGCGGAGGCCCGCCCCGACGCCCGCGCCCGCCGCGCTGCACGTCAGGCGGATGCGGATGGGGACGCCCACGGCAGTTGAGCTCTTGCCGTTATAACACGCTATCGGTCTCCCCCTGGGGCCTTGGCTTGCCCCTGCGCCAACGGCGGTGTGCCCGATAGAATGTATGGTGTGGTGGCGAATGCGTGGCAGGTACAGTCTTGGCGGGGGACGTACCCCTTGCCGTTCTACGGAAACCTTAATAGACTCGAATCAGAGTCGGGACGGCTATACTGGAACGCTTCGCATCCGACACACACCAACCTCTACAGCATAATGACAGACACACCAGCAGTACAAAAACAGAAAAAGCCTTCAAAGGTGAAGATCGGTGCGTATGCCGTGACGGGAGAGGGATACCTCGAACATCCTGTATCGGGGAAAGGAAAATGCACGATCTCAGGCTGTGCCTGTCCCTCATATGTCGAGCCTCCAGGAGGGTTCAACTGCGACCGTTGCGGTCATAAGTTCTCGGACCACTGGTAGACGGTAGACACACGATACGTAAATTCGCAAGCGGAGCATGGTTCTTCGTGTGGTACTGATATCGCTGCGTCAGCATTGGCGCGGCGACATCGGTTCAGACCCGCCTTGGCTATCCCCATGCGCTGCAGGTCACGAAAAGCGACCCGGTCGTGCTGCGTCCGACGAAGAGCAACGTCGGTACGATTGAACGAGAGAGACAGACATGCACAAGATCGGCGTGCACGACGCCAAGAGTCTTAGAGACTGTTTGGTAAGTGCTTTTTGTTTTGCAACCCCCTCTGTCTATCGACATCTCCCCCTTGGAAAAGGGGGAGAAACCCAAACGAGTCCGTAGGACTGGACCTAACCGCACACCATTTGGCTGTTGACATAGGATCGAGCCGCTTCTGCTCGTTCTGTTGGTTTGATAGGGTTTGATAGGGTGTTGTCTGGAAGCGTGGCTGTGGGGGTTGTCGAGTGTGTTGATGCAGTCATAGACTATGTCGCCTGAGAAGAACTCCCGTTGAGGCCGTTCGTTATTAAAGCGTCTCGCTCAAAAAAGTACATCGACATGAAAACGGATCAGATTACAATTCGGGTCGACAAGGAAACTGCGGAGGCGTATCGTGCTGCGTCTGACGAAGAGCGGCGGAAAATCGATTCGTTGCTGACTTTAAAGCTCCGGAGCGCCACGCGCTCGCAGATGTCGATCAAGACGTATATGGACGAGATCAGCAGACGGGCCAAGAAGCGGGGCCTCACTCCTGAAATCTTGAAATCCTTGCTGAATGAAGAATAGGCTGCCCTGTGTATTCGATACAAACAGCCTGATCAGCGCGCTTCTGATCAGCACATCAGTTGCGAGGCGTGCATTTGACAAGGCACTTGACCACTACCAGATCCTGGTCTCGAACGAGACGGTCGCTGAGTTTGATGATGTCGCAGGCCGGGAAAAGTTTGAGACGTATCTGAAGCCCGGAGAGCGAGAGGCGTTTCAAGAGCTGCTCCACCGCGAGGCCACATTTGTGGAGGGGACCCAGGCGGTGGAGGCGAGCCGTGACCCCGATGACGATAAGTTTTTGGCACTGGCCCTTGCTGGAAAGGCAGAGGTCATTATCAGTGGAGACCAGGACCTACTGGTGTTAGATCCGTTTCGGGGGGTGCGCATCGTGAAGCCACGGACGTTCGTCGAGGAGTTTCCACCGTTGGAAGAAGCACGATAACCCATCGTTGCACCTGACGGTGGCCAGTCCGGCCTCGATTTCCACGGCGCCCCTGTCGGATACGTTTTGCTCTATTTAAGACGTGGTGCCCGCAAACCCACCAAAGTTGAACTCGCCCGTTGGTGTATAGACGCGCTAACAAAAACACGTCCACCCCTCCACCCTTCCACACCTCCATACCTAACTCCCGCCATGCCGTAACCGGAGTGGGTATGACTTGCACCTCAG
>CAJXLX010000091.1 GCA_913056335.1 uncultured Rhodothermaceae bacterium | reverse complement strand
ATCGCCTCCACCTGCGCGGGATGCCACGCACTCACCAGATGCCGCCGCGAGTGCGGACTGGAGCGCAGGCCCTCCACCAGCCGCGCCAGCTGATCGACCCCGTCAAAGTCGCGCCACTGCTTGCCGTAGACCGGGCCCAGCTCGCCCCACTCGGCAGCAAAGTCGGCGTCGTTGCAAATGCGCTGCTCGAAATCGTCTTGCGCAATCGCCTCGCCCGTGGCCTCGCGGTAGCGCCGCAGCGGCCAGTCGGTCCAGATGGACACGCCCTGCTCCACGAGCGGACGAATGTTGGTGCCGCCATCCAGAAACCACAGCAGCTCCGCCACAATGCCGCGCATCCACACGCGCTTGGTTGTAAGCAGCGGGAAGCCCTGCTGCAGGTCGAACGACAGGTGCGCGCCGAATACGCTAAGGGTGCCCGTGCCCGTACGATCGGGCGTACGTGTCCCTTCGTGCAAAATGCGCGACAAATACGACAGGTAGGTCTGCATGCGAATCCGCCGAAAGGAACGTGATTTTGAATGCGAAGGTAGAGGCCATTACCCCTTATCATTCTAACCACCACGCATCCGAATCGCCCGCTATGGATCCTGATATTCCGTTGAATAAGCACCTCAAGCAGGCCGTCAACCACCTGAACAAGGTGCTCAACTACGCGCCGATGGTCGCCGAAGGGCGCACCGCCACCGTGCATCTTACGCCGCAGGACTGGCACGTGGTGGCCGATGCGCTCTTCAAGATGGACAAGCCCGAAGGCGCCCTGCCCGATGCAATCGACGACTACGGGCTGGCCGACCAAAACGAGGTCATTACGCTGACCACGCCGGACTACGACATCCGCATCGAAATGGTGGCGGCGTAACCGAACTTACGCATCAACAAGTGCCTTGAGCGCTGCCTTGCCCCGCTTGTAGGCGGCTGACTCCACCTGCATGCGCAGGTTGGTTTGGTCGGATACGGAGGCGGTGTCTTCGGTATGGGGAAGCGTCTCAGGCTTGGACGTCTCTGCCGGCTCCACTGCTCGGTCCTCAACGCGCAGGTACAGCGTTTTACCAGAGTTGGATCGCCGTTCGAGGTGTCCCCGCAGATCGCTCCACGCAGCACGATCTGCCCCCGCCACGTCATCTTCGGTGAGCACAGCACTGCGCTCCAGGGCTACGCGCCCCACAGGCCGCTGCTCGCCGCCGGTCTCTTGATAGACGTGAACTGGCCCCGCGTCGGTGGACTGCGGTACAAACGTAAACGGCGCATCAGGATGCACGAGCACATCGGTGTGTGTAACGGCCACCGGGAGCAGTTCGCCCTCTGCAAGCGGGTTCGCACGAGCACGCTTGCGGAGCTGCTCTGCCTGACGCTCCGCCGCTGCAAGCTGTGTAAGTAGCTTCTGACGCTGCGCATCGGACGGCGTCCACCACGTGTCCAGTGTCTCACCCAGCTGCAGCGCACCCAGACTTACACAGACGTCCACCGCATCAGCCGGAGTAAGTTCGTCCGGCGGCATTTCAATGACGCGGCGCAGCGTGTTGCACTGTGCAATGGCGGTTTCTGTGCGCGCCTCTGTCAGAAACGGTGAGGGCGCCTCCTCGTCATGGCGCGACAGGTAGAGCGCCTCCTGGGCACGCGTCACCGCCACGTAGAAGAGCCGCCGCTCCTCTTCCGGCACCGGGCCAGATCCGTCAAGGGCGCGCGTGGGCAGCGTGCCATCGTTGCAGCCGGGCACCAGCACCACGGGCCACTCGCCGCCCTTGGCACGGTGGATGCTGCAGAGGGCCAGCGCATCGGAGCCCGGACCGCGCTCGGGACGGTCAAACGAGATCTGCGCGATTTTGTCGAGGAGCGCCTGCGTGGTGGCATGCCCCTGTGCAAACGTGGCCAGCGAATGGGCCGTCTGGATGCGCTGGTCCGCAATCTCGGTAAACGCGCTGCGCTCGCGGATGTACGCCTCGTAGTCGAGCGCATCAATCAGCCACGACACGGTTTCGTGGGCGGGCTGGTCGAGGCGCGCAACGAGTCCGTCGATCGTGTCGGTAAATGCATCTACATTCTCGACCGTGTTGTCGTGCATGGCGTCGGTGCGCAGCGCCAACGCGTCGAGCAGCGACACTCTCTCGCGCAGCGCTGTAGTGCACACGCGCTCGGCCAGGGCCCGGCTCACGTAGCGGTTGGGCTCCTGCAACAGCATCTTGAAGCGCTGCACATAGTTGCGTGCATTCCGGCGATCGCGAAACCAGTCCTTCTCGCGCACGGTGCGCTCCAGCGTGGCCCAGTACAGATAGCGTGTTAGCACCTGCACTTCGTTCCGCAGGTAGAACGGCTGGCTTCCCACAATGCGATACGGCACCTCGGCATCAATGAGCTGCTGCTCCAGCAGCGGCGTCTGCGCGTACTGCCGCACCAGCACGACCATGTCGTCGGTTGGTGTGCCGCTCTGCAGATGCGTCTGCACCGTGGATACGACGTGCTCCGCCTCCTGCTCGGGCGTATCGCACACCACGAAATCTGCCGTGCCCTGCACGCCCCGCGTGAGGTGGATGCGCTTGCTGCGGCGCTGCTCGTTGTGCTTAATGACGGCGTTGGCAAGCGTCGTCTGCTGCGCGTGCGAGCGGAAGTTCTCGTGCAAGACATACTCGTCGGCATCGTAGGTCTCCGCAAAATTGAGGATAAATGCCGGGTTTGCCCCGCGCCAGGCATAGATGCACTGGTCATCATCGCCAATCGCCATGTAGTTGCGATGCGGCGTGGTGAGCACATCCAGGATCGCGTGCTGGGCGCGGTTCACGTCCTGAAACTCGTCCACAAGCACCTGCTCGTAGCGCGACTGCGCCTGCTCGCGCACGGCCTTGAACCGCATGAGCGCCTCCCAGCCCTCCATGAGCATATCGGCAAAGGTGATCCAGCCTTCCTTGTCGCGCTCGGCTTCGGCGTAGCGGTAGAGCGTCAGGTAGTCCTCGTTGTCGTGCGTGGCCTGCTGGGCATGCTCCAGCGCCCGGTCGGGCAGATGCGCCTGCTCAAGATCGGCGTAGCAGAGCTGGCCCTTCCACGTGGCAATCTGGTCCGCCAGATCGCTTGCGGTAATGCCCATCATGCTCGGCTCGGTGTCTTGCTCGCGGGCCAGCCGACGCAGAGCCCGCTCAGCCAGATAGCGCCCTGCGTCCGCCGGGTTCACCGTCTGCTGATCGAGGCGCGGCGGCAGATGCTTGGCCTCCTCGGCCTGCTGGATGAACTGGCGGCCCAGCGCATGTAGCGTTTGCGTGTCCACTCCGCGCACGCCTACACGCCGAATGCCCGCCTCCAGATCGTTGACAGTGGCCCGGCTAAACGAGCTTGCCAGAATCCGGTCGGGCGCTACGCCCGCTGCCTCCACCAGATGCCGAATGCGGTGGACCATCGAGGTTGTTTTGCCCGCTCCGGCCACGGCAAACACCAGCGCCGGTCCCTCATGATGGCGCACAATGCGCTGCTGGGCAGCGGTCAGATCGGTGAAGCTGAGCATTTGATAGAAGTGGCAGAAATTAAGGGGATACGCACTCGGTCCAGAAGCCTGTCTGTAACGGCGATCGGAATGGAGCAGAGAGGCCCGTTCTGATGCAGGATAGATCTCTTTCGGGGGGTACATCTCAAAAGAGAAGGAGATGGTTCGACGCGCTCCGGGTCAAGGCCCTCTGCTTATACCATATGCGAGACTTCGATGTACACGTTTGGTTAGAGACCGCCCGGGATATCCGCACCCCAGGAGCACTCGGTCGCACGCTCCCAGCGCTTCGCTCCTGATCCCGGGCTAAGGATTTACAACCCATAGCCGGGGACCGCTTGCGTCCCCGGCGACATTAAGGCACGTTTCGTCGTCCACCGATTGCAAAATATCTGTAAAATGATTCGGCGCAGATGGTATTACCCACCATGACACGTTTTGGGAGCGTTTTACCAGCCCCTGAGCCTACTTAATTCGCCGCCGCATGCAGCGGAAACGACGGCAAGGCAATGCGCACGCGTTCGCCGTTGGGACGCTGCGCCAGGTAGTTGCCCTCCACTATCGCGTCGAAGCTGTGGACGGTGCATCGCTCATCGAGCACATGCTTTTCGCCTGCTGGGATGATGGGCCGCGTGCCCAGGTCATCGCCATCGACGTCTTGCAACCGCCCATTGGCCTCCTGAATCGTACGGCGTTTGCGAATCAGTTCCAGGTCGTCGGTGCCCCGGTTGTGCAGATGCACCGCGTAACTGAACGCAAACTCCATCTCCATAAAACTCGACGGCGCGTCCAGATACACCGGCCAAACGTGTACCGTAACGCCGTGGGTGGTAGCAGTGTATGCAACCATAAGAACGTATTTTACATCCAATAAACGTGTGTAGCGCATTGACGCACGAACTCCGTGCCAAAGCGCCGTTTTTGTGTTACGCATGCGTTACTCCTTGTTCATCTATCGGGGGATACGAGGGTAAAATTCACGGATACAATGCTGGCGTTCGGGCTCCGGCAGCCGATCTGTTTCTTCACATGGCCTGCCCTATCCGCGCTGAACGCTCGCCTGCAGGCAATGTACAAGCCTATGCGCAGATGATGTGCCTGGTCGTCCCTCCCTCCGTGTTTTCCCTCTGATGGCGCCATGACTTCTCCCTCCGACGCCGCTTCCGATGCGCCCACGCGCTCCATCCCCGACGCGACCGTCCTCTTTGCGGGCGACTCGGGCGACGGGATGCAGCTTACGGGCGCGCAGTTCACGCTCGCCTCGGCCTACGCGCGCAACGACCTGGCTACGCTACCCGACTATCCGGCTGAGATCCGCGCGCCCGCTGGCACTACCTATGGCGTAAGCGGATTCCAACTGCACTTCGGCGCGGTGGACATCCACACGCCGGGCGACAGGGTGGACTTGCTCGTGGCCATGAACGCGGCCGCGCTTAAGGTGCACCTCGATCGGATGCGCCCGGGCGGCACAGTGCTCGTGAATACCGATGCCTTCGCCCCGCGCGACCTGGAGTTGGCCGACTGGTCCGACGCCGACCCGCTGCACGACGATACGCTCGATGGCTACGAGGTCATCGAGGTGGCGCTGACGACCCTCACCCGCGAAGCGCTTAGCGATACCGATCTGTCGAAGAAGCAGGTCGATCGCTCCAAGAACATGTTTGCGCTGGGGCTTACGCTCTGGATGTATTCGCGTCCGCTCGATCCGGCGCGCGATTGGATCCGCAACAAGTTCAGCGACCGCCCGGCCATTCGCGATGCAAACCTGACCGTGCTCAAAAAAGGCGCGCACTACGCCGAAACCATCGAGGCCATCGGCACGCGGTACCAGGTCGACCCCGCCGCCATGAAGCCCGGCACCTACCGCGCTGTTCGTGGGGCCGAGGCCACCGCGCTGGGACTGGTGGCGGCGGCGCATCAGAGCGGCCGCTCGGTGTTCTACGGGTCGTATCCGATTACGCCGGCCTCGGACATCCTGCACGAGATTAGCAAGCACAAGAACTTCGATGTGGCTACGTTTCAGGCCGAAGACGAGATTGCAGCCGTGGGCGCGGCGCTCGGCGCCAGCTTTGGCGGATCGATTGGCGTGTGCGGCACGAGCGGACCCGGCGTCGCCCTCAAAACCGAGGCGATTGGGCTGGGCGTAATGACCGAGCTTCCGCTGGTAATCGTAAACATGCAGCGCGGCGGCCCCTCCACCGGGCTGCCCACCAAGCCCGAACAGGGCGACCTCATGCAAGCGGTCTACGGACGCAATGGGGAGGCGCCGCTCCCCGTGCTGGCCCCGGCTTCGCCCGGCGACTGCTTCTACATGGCGTACGAAGCCTGCCGCATTGCCACCACCTACATGACGCCCGTGATGCTCCTGGCCGATGGCTACCTGGGCAACGGCTCGGAGGCCTGGCGCATTCCTGCGGTTGATGACCTGCCGCCGTTTACGGTGGAAAACACCACCGAGCCCACCGACCGCAACATGATGACGGATGACGACGGCAACCCGCAGTTTCTGCCATACGTCCGCGACGACGACACGCTGGCGCGTCCGTGGGCGGTGCCGGGCACGCCTGAACTGGAGCACCGGCTGGGCGGACTCGAAAAGGAGCACGAAACCGGCAACGTGTCGTACGACCCCGAAAACCACGAGCGCATGGTAAAGCTGCGCGCGGAGAAGGTGCAGCGCGTCACGCAGTCCATGCCGCCAGTGCCCGTGCGCGGACCGCGCCAGGGATCGCTGCTGGTGCTGGGCTGGGGCTCGACCAAGGGCGCTATCGACGAGGCGGTAGAGCGCTGCCGCGCCGAAGACACGCCCGTGAGCGCGGCTCATCTGCGCTACGTGTGGCCACTGCCAGCCGACCTGGGGGCGCTCATCGACGGGTTCGATCGCGTGCTGGTGCCCGAGCTCAACAACGGCCAGCTCATCCGTCTGCTGCGCAATGCGTACGATGCCGAGTTCGTGCCCCTCAACAAGATTCAGGGGCGGCCCTTCCGCGCTGCGGAAATCTGCACGGCTATCCGCGATGCCCTGACTCCGGTGGCCTCATAGCGCCTGTTTCACCGTTTCCCCTCTGACGCTGCTTCCGTTTTCTGCTATGGCCGACGCCTCTGCATCCTCCAATACCAACAACACGAAAAAGCCCGCGGGACCGCCCGGTGCTAAGAAACCAGCGGGTCCGCCCGGATCCAAAAAGCCTGCGGGTCCGCCCGGGGCTAAAAAGCCCGATGGGCCTACGTTGCCGCCTGGATACGGGGGCGATGGCGGCGGGTGTGGGCTGAGCCGCAAGGACTTTTCGAGCGACCAGGACGTGCGCTGGTGCCCTGGCTGTGGCGACTATGCGATTCTGGCAACGGTGCAGCGCCTCTTGCCGGAGCTCGATGTGCCGAAGGAGAACACCGTGTTTATTAGCGGAATTGGATGCGCGGGCCGCTTTCCGTACTACATGGATACGTACGGCATGCACACCATTCACGGGCGTGCCCCGACGTTTGCGACCGGCTTGAAGTGCGCGAATCCGGAGCTGGATGTGTGGATTGTGACTGGCGACGGCGATGCGCTTTCGATTGGCGGCAACCATCTCATTCACCTGTGCCGCCGCAATCTGGATACGCAGGTCTTGCTCTTTAACAACAAGATCTACGGCCTTACGAAGGGGCAGTACAGTCCGACTTCGGAGGAGGGCAAGGTGACGAAAAGCACGCCGCACGGCTCCATCGACGCACCGTTCAATCCGGTGGCCGTGGCGCTGGGGGCTGATGCCTCGTTCGTGGCCCGCACCATGGACCGCGACCCAAAGCACATGAAGGCGATGATGAAGGCCTCGCACGACCATGCGGGTACGGCCTTCCTGGAGATCTACCAGAACTGCAATATCTTTAACGACGGGGCCTTCTTTGAATTCACCGAGCGCGGCACGAAGGCCAGCCGCGCGCTCTTTGTGGAGGATGGCGAGCCGCTCACCTATGCCAATGGCGAACGCGGCCTCCGCCTGGACGGACTCTCGCTTGAAGCTATTGACCTGACCGAAGGACGCTGGTCGGTCGACGACTGCCTGGTCTACGACAGCAGCAACCGCGAGATGGCGCACCTCATTGGGCGCATCTTCGACCAGCCCGATCTGCCGCGCCCCTTTGGCGTGCTCTACCAGACCGAGCGCCCCACGTACGAGCAGCAGTTGCACGACCAGTTGGGGGCGGTGCGTGCCGAGCGCGGCGACGGCGATCTGGAGGCCCTCCTGCACAGCGGCGAAACGTGGACCATCGACGCGTGACACGTAACAATGTCACGAAGTCACGCAGCCTGAACGGCAAGGCGTTGCTGCTCTCGATTCCGCGTTGTACGTTGCAACGCGTATTCTTTTACACACGGCATCGATTCTCCATGCTTATCAACCTCCCCGATCGCCTCCGTCCCCTTGCATTTTTGCTCCTCCGCGTGGGTGCAGGCATCTACATGTTCTGGGGGCACGGCCTCGGCAAAATTACTGCTGGGCCGGAACAGTGGGCTGAACTGGGCGGCACGATGGGGCTCATCGGCATCAGCTTTGCCCCTATGGTGTGGGGCTTGCTGGCGGCCTTGGCGGAAGGCGTAGGTTCGTTGCTGCTCACCGTCGGCTTTCTGACGCGCACCGCTGCGCTGCTGCTCATGGGCACGATGGGTATGGCGGCGACCATGCACATCATGACGGGTAACGGCAGTCCCGAAACGGCGGTGATCTACCTGCTCGTGTTCACGCTCTTCTTCCTTGCCGGACCCGGTGCATATAGCGTTGACGCGATCATGAGTCGGCGTCGGTAAGCACCTGCCCTTACACGGTAGCAGAGGTGTGTTCTGCTACCGTTGTCGTGTTTTTGGTTTACAGGCTTGTGTATTGAGGAAACCAATTCTATTATGCACTGCCTAATGAAGCGCCTAAGGATAGCCGTTGTAATTGCGCTTGTCTTTCCCCTCTTGCTTGGTGGTGTATTCACCGGTTGTGATCTGTTTGGAGGGTCTAATGATGACGATGTTGGACTCGGGGAGGTGGCCTGGTCGCATGAACACAATCAGTGGGAGGTATACAAAACACAGCCTGCCATGAGCGAAGAACGCGCATTCTTTGCCTCTGATGGGCATGTGCGAGCTTTTGGCTTAAGCACAGGCGATCTCATCTGGAAAAGTGAACCGTTGATCGGAGGAGATCGGCCACGATTCAGTTCCCACAAACTTCTGCGTGATGGAGCTACTCTCTACGTAAACTCGCAACGTAATGTGTGGTCCTTAGACACCTCTACCGGCCAACTGCTTTGGCAAACTCGTATTTCTGATTTTCGCTCTATTAGTCGAGCCAAGATGGCGGAAAACTCCTCGCATCTTTTTCTCGGCGGAGCCGGAGAAGTCGTTCGCCTCCGGAAAGATGACGGCACAGTGGATCTAAGAATCGAACTTGATCGCTTATTACATCCTGAAGCCAACGAACAACTGGCATACGACCCCGAAGTCTTCAACGATAACATGCTCGTCGTTCCCGCGTCGTACTTCTTTGATGGCGCCGAAGAGATTTACGGGAACGTGTTTGCCTACGATACCCACACGGGCAACTTGCTGTGGGAGCATGAACTCCCGCTGAAGCAGCGTCCTCGGCCTAACAGTTCTGACTCAACAACGATTGGTGCTGGAACCTATGGACTGGACATATCGGACGAGTATGTGATTGTGCCGTATGGCGCATCGGTTCGGGCTTTAGACCGACGCACCGGTGAGGTGATCTGGGATAACTTCCTTGAAGGATATGGCTTCCATGCTGGAGCAACTATTGCTTACGATCGTGTTTACATAGGCTCCGGCTCAAACTCATCGCTGGCAGAGCCTTCTGTGCTATCGCTTGACTTGCGTACCGGCGATCTGCTTTGGGCGACTCCTACTCCCCGGGGAACGCTCTCCACCATCATAGCTGCACGCGATGATCGGGTGTATCTTAATAATTCGCTGGCAAACACGATGTATGTCATGGATGCATTCGATGGGGACGTCATTTGGGAGCGTCAAGCACCCCGTGAGCTTAGTTCAAACGATGGTTTCACAAGCCCCATTGCTGTTGGAGAAGACTACATGGTCGTCAATGGCTCCGATCGTGTCTTTGCGTTCAAAAAGCCGTAGCTTCTTCGGAAGTGCTCTCTACATTCTCTACAAAAGAAATAGATCTGGTATTTCTGTAAGATCCTCCTCATGGGCAAGCGGCGGTAAGCACTGCAGCTTCCACGCTCACTCCGTGCGCGTCCAGACCAGGCGCTGCCCTTCGATGATGCCGATGCGGTCGGCGTATCCGGCGGGCACCTCCAACACGTGCTGCGCGGGTACGCCGGAGGTCACCTGCTCTTGAGAGTAGGGCGTGGTGTACTTGGTCATGGATACGATGCGCCCGTCTGCATCCGCAAAGATGATGTCGAGCGCCAGCGGGGTGTTCGCCATCCAGAAGCTCTGGGGCACCTCCTCGTCGAAAATGAACAGCATGCCCGCATCTTGGGGCAATTCCGTGCGCTCCATCAAACCGCGCGTGCGAGAGGAGTCGGTGTCCGCAATTTCTACCTGCAGCGTGCGCAGCGTGTCGCTGTCCTGCAGGATGTGCAGCGTGCCCTCGGGCTGAAACGGGATGGGGTTCTCGATCTGCTGTGCGGAGCCCTCCTGCTCTGACGTCGACGCGTCGGTGTCGCTCTCTGAACTACAGCCCGTGAGCCCCCCCCCACTCATCAGCAAAATGCCCAGTAGCAGGAATGTCGGCAGTGGGATACGCGCGTTGGTAGACATAGCCAAAACAGGAGATTGAGCAGACCAAAAGGAGTGTAAGAAGTGGAGCGCCCGGTCTCGAGCGCATGCGCCAGTTACCGTCTGTTCAGACCGCTTCATCTGGCGCATCGAGACGTGTCCATTCAATGCGGGCGGAGGCGTCAAGGTTGTGGCGATCTACAAATCCAGCGCGCACTTCGACCACATACGTGCGTGGCGCCTCGGGCGTAACCGATTCCTCGGAGAACGGGGTGGTGCGCTCTACGATGTTGATGATCTCCTCATCCGCATCCACGAAGATCATATCGAGTGGGAGCGGGGTGTTGCGCATCCACATGCCGCCGGTGCCCGGCTCGTCGAACACGAAGAGCATACCGCGGTCGTAGCGCATGGAGCGCCGATACATGAGCCCCTGCGCGCGTGCGGCATCGGTATCTGCAATTTCAATGGCGATGGTTGCTACGCTGTCGCCGGCTGCGGAGAGAAACGTGAGGGTGCCGTCGTGGCGAAACTCGGGGGGATTCGAGGGCGACCCGCGGTCGGGTGCGGGATCTTCGCATCCTCCTGTGCCTATGCTGACGAGCAACACTACGGCGACTGTGAGCCATAGGCTGGCGATGCGGTGCAGAGCGTACGGCATTACAGGTGGGTTTCCATGTAGATCACATCGGACAGGGGGTTTTCATAGTACGCGCTGATCTCCGTAAAACCAAGTTTGCGGTAGAGGGCGCGGGCGGCGTGGAGCGAGGCCAGCGTGTCGAGCCGCATGTGCGTGTAGCCGCGATGGCGAGCCTCGGTGAGGATCGCCTCGGCCAGGATGCGTCCCCAGCCTTCGCCGCGGGCCTCGGGAATGACGTAGAGGCGTTTCATCTCGCACAGGCCCTCGTCGAGGAGCGGCTTCAGCGCCACACATCCCACGGACTGTTCGGGCGCATCGGTGTCGGAGCGGTAGGCGAGCAGCATAGCGCCTTCGGGCGATGCGTAGGGACCGGGCAGTTCGTCCAACTCGGCCTCAAAGTCTTGAAAGCAGAGATCCACCCCCAGTTCGCGGGCGTAGTCGCGGAAGAGCTGGCGTACCGTGTCGAGTTCGAGCGGTGTGGTGGCAGCGCGAATAGGCATGGCGGCACACACGGTTTATTCAGGAAGCAGGCGTCGCACAATCTCATCGCATACCAGGCGTCCTGCATCGGTCAGGCGCAGCTGGTCGGTGTCGAGCGCACCGATCAGGTCGTTCTCGTGTAAGCGATCGAGCAGCGCTCCATGCTCCGCCTTCAGGTCTACGCCGTAACGGCGGCGATAGTGCATCAGGTCCAGCCCCTCGGGTACAGGCAGG
>CAJXLX010000090.1 GCA_913056335.1 uncultured Rhodothermaceae bacterium | reverse complement strand
AACGCCGCGTTTTTGCAACCGCAACCCGATGATACTGTGCCGCGATTTGACTACGAGACGCATCTTGCCGCGCTCACCAGCCCCGAGCCGCGCTGGCCCGACAGCACGCGCGCCGTGTCAGAATTGCGCCTGTCGCTGCGAGTGCGGCCTACGGGGCTGCTATCGGGGCTATCGGGGCCGCGCACCGTGCATCTGGATATCGTGGATTACCCCGGCGAATGGCTGCTGGATCTGGGGTTGTTGGACAAATCCTATGCAGACTGGTCCGCCGAGGTTCTGGACCGTCTGGAAAACCGCCCGCAAGCTGCCGATTACCTAACACAAGCGCAGGCTACCGATACCGCCGCGCCGCTGGATGAACCCGTGGCGCAATCGCTGGCCAAAGGGTTCACCGCCTATCTGAACGCGGCGCGTGATGCCGGGTTTTACGATTGCACGCCGGGCCGCTTTTTGTTGCCGGGGGATATGGCCGGATCGCCCGCGCTGACCTTTGCGCCACTGGCCCAACCCGACACCCCGCCACGCAAATCACTGTGGCGGGAAATGGAGCGCCGGTTCGAGGCCTACAAGGCGCAGATCGTCAAACCGTTCTTTCGCGATCACTTCGCCCGGATCGACCGCCAGATCGTGCTGGTGGATGCCTTGGGTGCCATCCATCGCGGGCCACAAGCGGTCGAGGATATGCGCCACGCCATGGCCGATATCCTGTCGGCCTTCCGTCCCGGGCGCAATGCATTCCTGACCCGCCTGTTGATGGGCCGCCGGGTGGAAAAAATCCTGTTCGCCGCCACCAAAGCCGACCACCTGCACCACACCCAACACGCCCGGCTAACCGCGATCATGGCCGCGCTGACGCGCGACGCCCGCGACCGCGCCGATTTCGCCGGGGCCGAAACACAGGCCATGGCCATCGCCGCGCTGCGCGCCACGGTCGAGGAAACCGTGCAACATGACGGTCAAAGCCTAGACTGCGTGCGGGGCCGTTTGCTGACCACGGGCAAGCAGGCGGCGTTCTATCCCGGTGAATTGCCCCAAGACCCCGCCCGCCTGCTCGCCCCGGCGCGCGAAGGCGCAAAGCAGTGGCTAGACGCCGATTATCAGGTGATGAATTTCGCACCCGCCCGCCTGAGCCTGAATCCCGGCGAAGGCCCGCCGCATATCCGGCTGGACAGGGCCGCACAATTTTTGATCGGGGATCGGTTGTGACCCCGGCGCGCGCGCATATCGGCCACACGCCGCATCTTTTGGCGATTCTGTGGGCCTTTACGCACAACACGCCTTGGTTGCCGCAGGTACGCTCTCGGCTGGCCGATGTGCACGTCATGTCGAAGGTCATTTACCGGGGCTGGGTGCAGATGGTGCAGGACAGCCAAGGCCCGGCCGGGTTCATTGCGCGTGACGGGACCACGATCCATGCGCTTTATGTGCATCCCCGCGCCCGTAGGCAGGGTCTGGGCCGGGCGCTGCTGGACGATGCCAAGGCGCGCGCCAATCGGCTGGATTTATGGGTGTTACAGGCCAATGAACCTGCGCGGGATTTTTACGCGCGCCACGGCTTCGCCGAAGCCATCCGGACAAATGGCGCGGGCAATGATGAAAACCTGCCCGATATCCGCATGGTCTGGCAGGCACCATATGGGGGACCGCAATGACCAAAGGCCCGATCCTGATTGATCTGGACGATGACGCAGATGCGCCATCCCCGGCAACCGCGCCGCCCGTGCCCGACCCCGAGGCACCACCCCACCCCAAGGGGCGTGCGATGCAAACCCTGGCAACACTGGCCGCGCGCAAACCATCCACGCTGGCACGACTGTTCTGGGGGTTGCTGCTGGCAATCATCACTGCGGTTGTCTCGGTCGCCGCGTGGGATTTCATCACCGGGTTGATCACGCGCGCCCCGTTGTTGGGCTATGCCGTAACCGGGCTGACGGCAGCCTTTGTGCTGGTTCTGTTGATCATCGCATTGCGCGAATTGGCGGCCATATCCCGATTGGCGCGCATTGATCGCCTGCAATCGCGCGCCGAGGCCGCGCTGAGCGCCGACAGCCTTGGCGATGCCCGCGCCGTGGTGGATGCCGCCGTCACCGAACAGGGCCTGATCCTCGTCAACAGCAGCCGCAGCATCCTCTACGCGAGTTCGGGCGACGACTTTGCCGACGCGGCGGCAGGGGTGGCGGCGGAATTGCAGGGGGTGTTGGGGTGAGGGGTTGCGAGTGGCGGCGGGGAATTGACAGGTTGAATAGCGCAAGAAGCATTCTCAAAGTTGATGCGTTAGCTCCGCAGGACACTCCAGCATCAAACCTGCCCTCAAGTTATGGACTGGAAAAAGCGAATTACGACCAATCCGAAGCAGTGCGGTGGACGCCCTTGCATTCGCGGGATGCGTATTCGGGTTGTGGACGTTCTCGACCTGCTCGCTGCCGGACTCTCACGCGAACAGATCTTAGAGGAGCTCTCCGATTTGGAAGAGGCAGACATCGAAGCCGCGCTTCGCTATGCCAGTCGTCGCGTTGACCATCCTATCTTAGCCGCATGACCGAGATTTGGATTGATGCGCAGCTCTCTCCTGCTCTTGCTTCCTGGATTAACCGCACCTACGACGACATCAGAGCCCAATCTGTTCGGGCCGTTGGCTTGCGCAATGCCGAAGATGAGCAGATATTTCAGGCTGCGCAGGAAGCGAACGTAATCATAATGAGCAAGGACAGCGATTTTCTGAATCTACTCGATCGGCACGGTCCGGCTCCGAAAGTAATCTGGATAACATGTGGAAATACATCCAACCAGCGAATGCGAATCATCCTCAAGCAACTACTTCAACCGGCCGTTGAGATGCTCAACGGCGGCGAAACGATCGTAGAAATCGGAGATCTGTAAAGGCTATCGGTTGCGGCATGTTCGTGCTAATGTGGACCTCCAGCCGATAGCGTTGACTTCGCCGAAGCAGCCACGGAACTAAAGACAGATATAGGGTAATCCATTGGCTTGCGTGTTGAGGCAGCCGTTGGTAGATTGTGTGAGTGTGTTTGAGGATGTTTTGTGTCGGGATTTAAGCATAGAACGCTTTGTAGCGCATTATGTTAACTTCCTCGAAATAGGAGTGGGTTGGCTCCGTTTCATCCAAAAAAAACTAGCCAATCTTACTTGTCAATATATTATATAAGTAGAAGATAAAATTGACTTATGATAAATAAAATCATGTCAGCAATAATAAAAAACTGGGAGGATCCTGTTTGGAGCAAGGTAATTGCAGGGTCCATATTATTAGTAGTTAGCTCTGTGTCTACCTCTCTTTATTCAATATTTTATTCTATATCAATTAAAACTATAATTTTAAATTATTGGAATTATTTAAATGTTGGTATTAGCATTAGATTATGGCATCTCATAGGTGCCATATTCATTTATTCAATAGTACACTCTTATCAAATGTTAAAAGTATCAAAACATCTCTTTTCTAAGATGCAAGGAGCGTATAAGGATACAACAGAAGTTACTAATCAAAAACTACCGAGAGCACCAAGACACTCAACATCTTTCTTTTACGAAAGAATGTCTAGTGCTTTTCCTGGAATCCGAGATTTGACATGGTTTGAAACCCCCAGTACAGCAATAGAAAGGTTGGGCTTGTTGTTAAAAGATCCGATCGAATTTGACCCTGAATCTTCCCAATTTGGAGGTAATCCAATTTGGTGGTTCCGAGGTACCAGTTCAAATTCAATATCAAGTTTTGGGAAGATCGATCGAAACACAGCCCTAATGGACTTCAAGCGACTAAGAGTCAGAAGAATAGCAGCTTATCACACTCACGTCTACTACAAGGATTTCGTATATGTTGAGGTAGAAGGTGAAAGACAAACTGGCCTTTACAACTTAAGTAAAAGTGATATTGAGAGCGCAGTTAATCGTCTTGGCTATAGCACAGAAGAATATGGCGTAATTAAAAATTTCCTTAGTTGGAAGACTCTCATCAGTAGAGAGGATTATGATGACGGTGCCACTGAAATCAGGGGAAAAGTTAGAAATGCACAAGACGCAGAGTTGAGAGTAAGATATTTGACAACGTACAATTTTATAATTGCGGCAAAAGGTTCTCCATATAATTCTGATAGATTTACAAATAAGTCAAATGTTATATTCAATAAGATACTAAAGAATGAAGTTGAACCGAGTGTTCTTTTTGAATTCATGGAAACGTTCCGCAAAAACGAGAGTCGGCTGGTATAAGCTATTCTTTAGGAGGTCACTTCAAATATACGATAACGTATGATATCAAAAGTCTTACCTTTGGGCTTTGCTTTTGTTAATGTATTGCCCCCATCACTGCCAGAACTTTTGTCTTCATGGTAGATGTGGCATAATGCTGAATAACAGCACAAAAAGAGCTGGTAGCCGGGTAACCTGTGCCGAATGCTATTGGCACTGAAATCCATAGCGGGCGTCCCCGGCGGTTCCCACCCCGCACCATCCGTAACGGACAGCGGTTTTTCCAATGATATGGATACAGTCCAGACCAAACAGAATCTGATTGAGCGCCTTCTTCGCCACCGGGATGATCTGCGTCGGCTCGGTGTGCAGCGCCTGGGCCTGTTTGGGTCATTTCAGCGAGGCGAGTCCGATGCCGAAAACGACGCAACACATAACAACGCGCTACACCGAACGGGGTCCGGGGACGCCTTGAACTGACTGCCGTGTCTCAATTGCTCAATACGCGGCGTGGCGCGATCAAGGCCGGTAAGCTCGAACCGGTATACAGCGCGAACGGAGCGAATCCTGTGTGCATCCGTATGACACCACATAGCGCACAAGATTACCCACAAAGGTTCTGGTGATGGCTGACGAATCATTCGTGGATCGGTCCGCATTTTCAGTGTCTTCTTTTTCCGAGGCCGAGAAAGAAGACAAGGCGCATTGGCTGTCGAGAACGCCCCACGAGCGCCTCGTTGCCCTCGAACAAATGCGCCAGATCAACTATGCCTACGATCCAGTTTCCGACCGAATTCAGCGAACTCTTGAGGTTGCTGAACGACCATGAGGTGAAGTACCTCGTGCTCGGCGGTTACGCAGTGGCCTACCACGGGTATCCGCGAACAACTGGGGATCTGGATCTCTGGATTGAGCAAACCGAAGAGAATGCGGATCGCGTGGTCGGAGCACTTCGCGCATTTGGGTTTGACGTTCCGGAGTTGGAGGCCGCCTTGTTTTTGGACGAGGATCGAATCGTCCGCATGGGCCATCCGCCGCTTCGGGTCGAGATTCTCACAAGCGCCAGTGGCGTCGCGTTTGGCGACTGCTACGAAGAGCGTATTGTGGAGACGCTCGGAGGCGCCCAGGCCGACATCATCGGTCTTCAGTGCCTGAAGGCCAACAAGCGGGCGAGTGGTCGCCACAAGGACCTGGACGACCTGGAGAATTTGCCGTAGGTTGTTCGGGGGCAGAGTGCGTTGGTCGCAGCGGGAGGCGCCGTCCAAGTGGGCTGTATAACAAAGCGCTGCTGGAGACGAAAGGCTTCTGCCGCTTTCCCGAGGTTGGTGCTTCTGGAAGTCTTCCTGTAGATTGGCTATAGCCATTCGCGCTAAAGCTTCGACCGCTATGAGAAACCACACACCCGGACGGGCCTCCCCAAAAATAGTACAAGTGGCCATAGCCGCCTGCTATATCATGGTGTGGGCATGGAGTCCGTTCTTCGTGCAGGCGCAAGCTCCATCGTGCCCCGAGGCACGCCCCTCTGAGGACGAACTGACTCAAATCCGCAATGCCGGTCGATGGCTCGCGCTTTACGAGATCGTCTGTGATCGTGCTGGTGACGCGCTGATGGCTACAGGGGCCTCAATCGAGCGGGGACCGTGCCTGGCCCAGCGAACCCGTGCGGGGTGGAGCGTCGCCTATGGCCAGTGGCGTACCGAGGGGTTCGATCAACGCGCTGTGGTTCGGCTCAACAGCAGCCGAGAGGTTACCGGCATCGACACTACCGCCTCCACCGTACGCGAAGGATGGGCTTACGAGTTTGGGCGAGCGGCATCGGTCGGGCGAAGCGAAGCCCAGAACAAACTGGACGTGCTAACTGAGCGGCATACGTATGGCGTGATCGTGGCTGCATATCCGTGGCATGACACGGTGCTCACAACTTACGTATTCCCTGATCCTGAAGAGGGAACGGTGCTGGGCGGAGATGTGCGCGTTGAGGTCGATGCCGATACCGGATCGATACGCGGAAGTCAGCGCCTCCACAACGAAGTGGTTCCGATGAGCGGCTCTCCACAGAATTCGAGAGCAAGCGTGCTAACTGCCGTCCGTACCTGCGTGCCGACAGAGACAGATGTCTTCATGGTGCTTCGTCGCGAGCCGCGGATCCCGCACATCGTCATAGCGGAAGCGTGGATCTACGGCATCGAACCGAATGGAGAGGTCAAGGTGCTCCGTCGCAGAGAGGAATAGCGCGCGGGGCCCCGTTCAGCATCCAGCGACAGGGCCGCGGTGACCTACGTACACAGTCCGTTCAGATCAGTCGTTGCGGCCAACGTAGAGGAGCGCGCCCCTACGCAATTCTCAACAGCGACGTGCTCTTGGGATCTATTTGACCTGAACAGAGGTTTGCTTTCGTCATCTTTCCTACACATTCCGAATCCAAATATGTGAGGTGTGACATGAAGCTCGTTCTTGCTTTCGTTTTTGCGGTCTTGCTCATTCCCGGAGCGGCCAATGCTCAATTCACCGGCCCCGTTGTTGATCGCGCGGAGCTTACCGTCGACGAAGTCCGTGAGGTACGCGTTGGGACGTATGCGGCTGTGACGGGTCAGATTATCAATCGAATCCGTGAGGATTACTACACGTTTCGCGATGACACAGGAGAAATACGCGTTGAGATAGAACCAAACATCTGGAAGAATCGATCCGTGGGCCCCGAAACCACAGTCCGACTCTTTGTCGAGGTCGACAGCAATATGGTTGGAAGGCGCTATCTGTGGGTGGAATCTATGGAGATTGTAGAACCCCAGTCCTGAGAGATGCGTCTGTAGCTGGTTTGATGATCGTGTCGACAGAGGAGAGGCGCTGGCGTTCGACCCGCATCTCCAGCAGGCAGGCTACCAACCCCTTCCCAGCTGGCGTAAAACATAACGACCCATAAGCTGGACAGGACGAATCCAGTCCACTCAGATCCAGTCGTTGCGGCGAAAGTAGAGGAGCAGGCCACCGGCCGTGGCGATCATCACGGCCCACATCGTCGGGTACATCCACCAGATGCGAAGCTCGGGCATGTAGTCGAAGTTCATCCCGTAGATGCCCGCCACGAAGGTTAGGGGAATGAAAATCGTTCCGATGATCGTGAGCACCTTCATAATCTCGTTCATCCGGTTGGAGAGCGAGGTCATGTACAGGTCTGTCAAGCCCCCAACGACGTCTCGGAGCGACTCGACGAGATCAAGGACTTGCACGGCGTGGTCATAGGCGTCGCGGACGAAGGGGCGCGTTTCTTCGCTCCAGACGTCGGATTCGAGGCGTTCCATCTGACTGAGGATCTCGCGCACGGGCCACGTCATCCGTCGCATCGTCACGAGGTCGCGACGCACCGCGTTGATCTTTTCTTGCGTGCCCGTCGCTGCACCGGCCAGCACATCATCCTCAAGCGCCTCAATGCGATTGCCAAGGTGCTCCAGCACGATGAAGTAGTGGTCGATGATGACATCCACAAGAGCATAGGCAAGGTAATCGGTTCCGACCTTGCGGACGCGTCCGAGCCGACTTCGGATGCGTTCGCGCACCGGATCAAAGACATCGCCGGGATCCTCGTGGAAGCAGAGCAGCCAGTTCGCACCGACAACAAGGCTTACCTGCTCGGCCTGAAGCTGAGGCGCGTATGCAGCAGGATCGTCATCGGAATCCAGGTCGCCGGGACTGGAGAGGGAGAGCATCTTCAGTACGATGTATACGTGATCGTCGTAGACCTCCAGCTTCGGGCGCTGGCCGGTGTGGACGATGGCTTCCTGTATGAGGGGATGCAGGCCAAAATGGTCACCAAGAGCCTGAACGATCGCTACGTCGTGGATGCCGTCAATGTTGATCCACGACGGTCCAGGGGCGTCGCGTTGTTGAAGAGCTGTGTCGATGGACACATCGGTCGCCTCGTGCACATAGTCCTCTGCATAATTCAGCACGGATAGCGTAACGGGGGCCGTCTTCTCGTGTCCCGTAAACACAACTGCTCCGGGGGGAAGCCCCACGCGCTGGCGCTGGTGGGCAGAGGGGCCCAGGGCCGAGGACGTGAAATCAGGTGGGGTTGAGTCTGAAGACGCGGACTCTGAGGAGGGTGGGTGGGCCATGAGCGGGTCACGAGAAGAACGGGAGTGAGACGATACGAAAACGAAATGGCAAGCTCAGCCCTCCAATGAACTCGGCGCGCCTCTGGCGCATCACGCTACAGGGCCGACTGGAGGCGGCGTCGTGCAACGACTGCGGCCCCGATGGGCCCGGCATCGTCGCCCAGGGCAGCGGGAACGAGGCGAATCTTCTCGGCGCCCTCGCGCTGCAGGTAGTGCTGACGCGCCGTCCGGCCGATTGGGTCGATGAAGTCCTGGCCGAGGCGCTCCACCACGCCCCCGCCAAAGACGACGACCTCCGGGTCCAGCACGTTCACGAGATTGGCGGTGAGCAGGCCGAGGTAGTACTGCGCGTTCTGGATGGCTTCTTCCATCAGTGCATCGCCCGCCTCCAGCGACGCTTCGATAACGCTGCTTGTGAGTTTGTTCTTCCCTTTGTCCTCCATGATCTCAAAGACCTCCGTGGAGCGGCCCTTCTCCATCTCCTCGCGGATGATCGCCTCCATAGCGGTCTTGCTGGCGTACGCCTCCACGCAGCCGCGTCGTCCGCACCCGCACTTGCGTCCGCGGGGCTGCACGACCACGTGCCCCACCTCGCCCGCTACGCCGCGCCAGCCGTAATGCGGCGTGCCATCAACAACGAGTCCGCCGCCAATGCCACTCCCCACGAAAATGCCAATCATGTTGAGCGCGCCCTTGCCTGCACCATACACATGCTCGCCCAGCACGCCAATGTTCACGTCGTTATCAACGATCACCGGCAGGTCCAGGTCAGCCTCCAGGCGCTCGCCCAGGGGAACGTCTGTCCAGTTCAGGTTGGGGGCCGAATGGACGACGCCGGACTTCACATCTACCGCGCCGGGTGCCCCAATGCACAGCGCGCTGTAATCGCTGGCGTCGTTATCCATCTTGTCCATTACCTTGCGGACCGTCTTGCCGATCCGCTCAATGACGACATCGACGCCTTGGGGCGCGCGCGTTTTCTTTTTCTTCGAGGCAAGAATCTCGCCTCCACGAACCGCAGCGGCTTCTATGTTGGTTCCACCAAGGTCGACGCCAATAATCAGAGGATCAGACATACGAGTCAATATATTGGGTGAAGGAACGGGGGTAGGTATGTAGGAAGGAAGCCGCCAGACGCCACAATGGCAAGCGCATAGGCAGATACAGATAACTTTCTGCGTTCTGTTGCTGCTTGATGCTCCTGCTGGCCGATCTGGTGGGTCCGCCTTAGGCATTTCCAGAAAGTCTTCCAACGGCTTCCTCAATCACATACGGAGACGCAACTCAGCATCGCGCCTCCGCAGGGGACCCAGATCCAGTGATGGCTAAGCTATAACCGTGCGTTGTTACCGCACGACCGTCACCCGTTGCGTGTCGATAGGTCCGTCTTCGGTCTGCATGCGCAGGAAGTACGTCCCGCTGGCCAGGCTGCTCACGTCAAGCTGTGCTTCGGTGCGCCCCTCCGCGTTCGTGTCCACAACGGTTTGCACGCGCCGCCCCAGCATGTCGTAGAGCACGATGCGCACGTCCTGTTGCTCCGGCACCGCAAACCGCACGGTGGCCTGGCCGCGTACCGGATTCGGGTACGTCGGCAACAGCTCCGCCTCGGTCACCTGCCGCGCAATCGTCACCACCTCACTGAAGGATTCGGTGCCGTCCGTGTCCACCTGGCGCAGGCGGTAGCGTAGGCTGTCGGTGGCGTAGGGCAGGTCCGTGTCTTCAAACCGGTAGGACTGCGGGGTGTCGGTGGTGCCGGAGCCGTTCAGACGTGCAACCGTCTGCCACGCTTCCCCCGTCGTAGAGACCCCCCAGTGGGACGTCTCTACAGATGCATTAGCGGGACCATCGGCGGATGCGGCTGCGCGCTGCACCTCAAACCCGGCGTTGTTCGTTTCCGAAAGCGTCTGCCACTGCACGGTGACGGCATCACTGCCAGAGCGCTGCGCGTTGAACCCGGCCAGTTCCACCGGCAGCGGGTTGCTGGGGTCGGTGCTCGCGATGGCGAATTGGCTAAAGCCCACAAGATCCTGCACCGCGACGAGCGCGCGGTCTTCATCCAGCACCAGGCGTGCGCTGGTGAACGTGTCCACGGCGTTCCACGTCTGCCCACCGTCGCTGGACTTGTAGAGCATCAGCGCATTGAAGTCGCCGATGCCGGAGAGGCTGCTCACATCGACGACGAGGTCGTAGGTCGGCGCTGCGCTGAGGGACGCGTCCACCGTCCACGTTACCGGGGCCACGTTGTCGGGCAAGTCTGGGCTCTCGGGCCGTGTGTCGGTGCGGGTGAAGGTGAGGTTGCCACTGGCTCCACCGCTGGCTCCGTTCCGAAGCAGCAGCAGCCCGCCAAAGCCGGTCGGCTCGACGTACCCCACCAGCCCCGTGGCGCCGCTGATCTGGTCGTTGCTGGAGACGATCGTGCTGAGCTCGTAGGCGCCCAGGTCCGGGAAGAGCCCGAAGCGGCGTGCATCGCCAGCGAGGTCGGTGGTCACATCTTCAGCGATACCGCCCGTTTCAAACGGCGCGAATGTGCCGCGCGCAATGGCGGGGCTGCCGCCCGTGAGGCGCAGCCCGTCATCGGCGGTGCCAAAGACATTGTCGGGTCCGGCGGGGTCGCTTGCATCCACAAAGAGCGGATCGGCGTCGAGGTTGCCTCCGCCGTCGGTGGTGGCGGACCCGTTGTTTTCGCTGATGCCTGCCAGGCCGCCCTCAATAAGCGTGTGTGCGAGCGTTGGTGTGGATCCAGATCCTCCGTTGTAGATTTCCGGTCCGTTGTCCGAAGCGGTATTCCCCCACAAGATGACGTTCGTGATCACAGGACTGCTCATCCCACCTCTATCCACACTATAGTTGTAGATTGCGCCTCCGTCGGAAGAGGCCTGATTTCCGGCAAAGGTGCTGTTGGTGATGCGTGGGCTACTCGTGCCATTGGTGAGCCCATCGTTGAAGATCGCACCGCCGAACCGAGCGGTGTTGCCGGTGAAGACGCTGCCGGTAATTTGCGGAGTGCAAGCGTTCTCGTCGCCACGGCCGTCGCAAAGAAGCCCTCCTCCCAGGTAGTGTGGAGGTCTGCCTTCGGCATTGCCTCCAGTGACGGTGACGCCGTCGAGCACTGTCGCTGTCGTCACGTTAGCTACAATATCGGGGCCGATGCGGTCTCCACCGTCAAAGACGAAGACGTGGTAGCTGTTGCCACTGAGTGTGCCATTGCCATCGATGTCGCCGGATAAGATCGTCGCGTTCGCTGCCGGATCGCGTTCGCTGCGGGTCATTTCCGTGCCCGCAAAGCCACCGTAAAGCGCGATTCCGTCTTTGTCGCCGGAGGTATAAAAGGTGACGGAGTGTGGATCGTTTGTGTGTGGGTCATTGTCG
>CAJXLX010000089.1 GCA_913056335.1 uncultured Rhodothermaceae bacterium | reverse complement strand
TTAAAAGATGTACCGCACGCCCAACTGCAGACGCCAGCGGGAGGCAATGTTCGACGTGTTCAGGAAGTCTTCCGTGATGCGGTCGCGCACCGTTTGCTCATCGAATTCGATGAACGGCTTGCCCACGTCGTCTTGCGTCAGGATGCGTCCTCCGATTTCGCGGCCTACGTCGCGCGCTTCAACATACGCGCCGCCCGATTCGGGGTCTTCCGCCACTGACCAGGCATTGTTGTTGTTGAAGCCGGAGAATTGAATCTCTCCCCAGTCGTCATTGAGCAGATTCAGCACGTTTTCGACAACCGCCGTTATCTCAAGGCGCTGGCCATTAATCGTGGCAATCTGCTGGTTGATACGCATGTCCAGGATATTCTCCCAGGGATCGCGTGCGCTGTTCCGGTCGGCAAACTCACCGCGGAACTGGTCCAGGCCGTCTTCGCTCTCGATGAAGGCGTCCATCAGCTCCCAGTTGTCGCTCAGGAGGACCACGTCGTTCTGATTTTCCGGAACGTACACGAGGTCGTTGAAGCTCTGGCCATCGCCATTGGCATCGCCGGCGTAGATCCAGCTAAAGGGCGTACCCGAACGGCCTTCATAAATGAGGCCAATCGAAGTCGCAAAGCGATCGAGGTACTCGATTCGGTAGTCGAGATTGAGCAGCACGCGGTGGCGGCGCTCAAAGTCGGCGGTCCCGATCTCGGGGCTGTTCACGTCCACGTTTTCGTTGAACTGCCAGTTCGAGATCGCCCGGCTGGAGGTGCCGTTGTTGACGTTCTCGGCACGGCTGTACGTGTACGACAGCGATCCGCTGAGGCCGTTCGGCACGCGGCGCTGAATCTGACCCGTCAGGCTGTATTCGTAGCCTTTGTCCGAGTTTTTCAGGAGCAGCGCGTTCGTGAAGCGATCGTCGACCAGGTTGCGGTCGGAGCCAAAGGGTGCTACTTCGCCGTTGGCGGCGTAGATCGGACGTCCGTATGCGCTGCTCGCCGACTGTTCGAGGTTGATGTTTTCAAACACCACTTCGTTGATCGAGCTCGAGTAGAGCGCCTCTGCGGTGGCGATGAAGCCGTACGGCAGGTCCTGGTCAATGGCCAGGTTCGAGCGCCACGTCTGCGGGTACTTGAAGCCATCGTCGATCAGGTTGATCTCAGTCGTTGGGTCCGAGCCGAGCAGTTCTACGCCCTCAATCATACCATCCTCATTCTCGCGATAACTTGGGCAGCTACCAGGACGTGGATGGGCAGTTGGATCCCCACTTCCAGCAAAGCAGTCAAAACTCGGATCATAGTTAAGATTGTCGTCGACAAAGTCTTCGCCGGGATCGAAGTTCACATCCAGGCGAGCAAAGTCGACGCCCGTGTTGCTATACTGGTTCGAGATCCAGACGAACGGGGGGCGTCCGCTAAAGATACCGGTACCACCACGGATCTGCGTTTCGAGCCCGTCGCCAAAGAAGTTGTTGGCGTAGTTGAAGCCCACACGCGGCGACCAGAGGAGATTCCCGCTGGCTACGTTTGTGGTGCTGCGGCCAAAGGCATCGCGGGCATCCGGGTTGTCGAGCGGTTCATCGGGCAGGATGGGCATGTCGGCACGGAGCCCTGCCGTGAGCGTCAGGTCGTTCGTTGCGTTCCATTCGTCCTGGACGTAGAGGCCAAACTGCATCCCGGTGAACTCAGCTTCGGGCTGTGCCACGCCGTCGAGCAGCGAGTAGCTGAGCTGGTAGCTGGACGGCTGGCCGCGCTCAAACGCGGTGAGCGGATCCACGGCCACTGTTTCGCCCGCTTCGTTTTCGTACTCAAACCCACGGAACGTGTACGCCCCCACGGCATCCTGAATGAACAGGTTCGAGAACGAGAAAATCTCGTTGTTCGTACCGATGGTGAGCGTATGATCGCCCTGCGTGAACGTAAAGTCGTTTGTGATCTCCCAGATATCCTGGTCGAGGCGGTTGGCCTGGTTAAAGCGGCCAATGCCCATATTTACCGACTGTGTACCGTTCAGGTCGATATTGGTATCGGGCCAGAGCTGATCTTCCACATTGCGCTGGTCGCGGATGCGGGTGTACACCACACGGGCCTCGTTGAACATGTTATCGCCGATCGTGCTGTTCAGCTGCAGCGTCGAGGAGTTCTGCACGCTGTTGAACACGTACTGTCGGTTCGCAAAGTCGAAGCTGTTGCGTCCACGTCCCAGACCACTGTCATCGTCGGCGTTCACGTAATTGTGACGGGCCGTGAGGCGGTGATTATTGTTGATATTCCAGTCGATCTTCGCCAGGAACTTCTCGTTATTCTGCTGCTGCGAGAGCGGCGAGATGCCTCCAGGACTGAAGCCGTACTGGTTCTGTGCAATGTTCTGAATCTGGCTGAGCAGATCCGAGGTGCTTCCGATCGTGGTGCCACGGCTTTCACTGATACTACCGAGCGTGCCAGATCCAACCTGGAAGGTGTTCGGGCCTGCTACATCGCCGACCTGGGTGTCGAGCGGCGACTCTTGGCGGCGGAATTCGCCATTCACGAAGAAGAACAGCTTGTCTTCGATGATGGGGCCGCCGAGCGTTCCTACGTAGTATTGCTCCTGAAATTCGCCCGTGCCGACGCCGTCGAGGTCGCCGGTGAACTGTTCATCGCGGTAGATCGTGCGGAGCGAACCTGAAAACTCGTTGGTTCCGCTCTTGGTAATCGCATTGATCTGTCCGCCGGTGAAGCCGCTGGAGCGCACGTCGTACGGGGCAATGTCGACGTTGAACTCTTCGATGGCGTCGAGGCTAATGGGCTGCGCGCCGGCCTGGCTGCCGGGGACCGCGTCGCCGAGACCGAAGACGTCATCAAGCGTTGCGCCATCCACCTGAATCTTGTTGTAGCGTCCGTTACGTCCGCCCAGGCTGTTGCCGCCGCCAGACTGCGGGATGAGGCGGGCAAAGTCGGTGAGGCTCCGGTTGATGGTCGGCAGGCGTTCAATCTCTTCTTGAGAGACGTTGCGGCTGGCGCCGGTGCGGTCGCTGCTGATGACCGCGCTGCGTTCGCCCACCACGCGCACCTCTTCCAGTTCGGCAGATTCGGGGACCATCTCAAAGTCGAGCGTCAGGTCCTGCCCGAGCTGCAGGTTGAGGTCCGTTTCTTCCAGTGGACGGTAGCCGACAAAGGAGGCCGTTACGGTGTAGGGGCCGCCTACGCGGAGGCCGCGCAGGTTGTAGCGTCCGTTCGATTGCGAGGAAGCGCCGTACTGCGTGCCCGACGGCTCGTGCACCGCAATAACGTTTGCGCCGGGGAGAGGCTCTCCCTCCTCATCGACGATCGTGCCCGAGATGGAGGCACGCGTGCCTTGCGCTTGCACGTCGACGACTCCCATCGTCAGCGCCAGCCCAAGCAGCATAAATAGTAGCGATCGAGATAACTTCATTGTGTGCATCGCGTCATGTGTGCAGAATATCGATCTGGCGGTCGGTATGAAACGCAAGCGTAGGTTAACGACCCATTCGGTTGTGGCTCTCTCGTGCACGTAGATCGTTGGGCGAGCAGGACGCGGCCCACGATGCGCATTGATAGCCGGGGCTAACAACGGACGTCAGGGACGGGGTGCTACTCACTGAATCTGCATGCACTCCAAACAAAACATCGGAATAGGATAAGATAAACGCTTGGCCGCACACCGCCTGCCAGTACAAGGGTGCAGGTAGGTGGTGCAGAGGTACGATGGGTGGTGGGAAGCAGATGGCCTGTGTTTGCTGTGCATATGGCTACTCACAAACAGCGAGTTCCGCAAACACATCCGCACTACGCATACGCAGGCGGTAAAGCAGACGTCGAGGGTGAGTCGCTGGGTAGACACGTCGAAAACAGGATATAGGCTCATCAACCCATTGCCGGTGCCATCGTCACGGTTCATGATAGCCGCTTTCGCTACAGAAGGCAATAAAGATATCATGCATTAAGGTATGGTAATGGTCGTAATCTTGTGAAAAACTCTTTGCGTTGGCCTCCTGTAGCCTTCTTCTGGCTTGCTTCGTTCTGTTTTAAGGTAGTGAGTAGACGTTGCGAGATGGCTTCCCGGACAACAACCGGTAGCGGCGAGCGGTACCGAACGCCTTCGGCACACATTGCCCCATTCGCCCTTGCCACCCGTGTCGGCTCCATCACAGCATGCGCTTTCTGTAAGGCCCTCGTGGGGATCGTTGCTACAATGTTGCGGGGGAATTCCCGTATCCACTTGTAATTACGAGTCAAATCAGGAAACTTACAAAATCTCAAGTGTAGCACTCCTTCCGATCACCATCCTACTCACGACCCCTTGAATCTATGAGTGATTCCTCCAAGGTTTCTCGACGCTCGTTTCTCCAGCGCCTCAGCGCACTGGGCATCGCGGGTGTAGGCGCCAGCACGGTCCTCTCAGCTTGTGGTGGAGGCGGCGGCGATGCCTCGTCCTCGAGCGATGACTCGTCTGGAAGCGCCGATTTTTCCTGTGATGATCTGTCTGGCCTTAGCGACCAGCAAATTAGCCAGCGCGAAACGCAGGCTCAGGCGCTCCAATACGTCGAAGAGTCGCCCAACCCCGAACAGAATTGCGCCAACTGCTCGTTTTGGCAGGCCCCCGAAGGCAACGCGAACTGCGGCGGCTGCCAGCTTTTTCCGGGTCCGGTACATCCCGACGGGTGGTGCAACTCGTGGGTGGCCGCCAGTTAACTGCGCTGTCCGTTTTCCGGCTCATGGCCCCGCTCGATGTGCCTGTATGGCGTCTGGCGGGGCTTTTTCTGATTTGGGGAGCGATTGACCTGCAATCAGTGTCAGAGACATCGTCGTCTTGTGGGACACAAAGTCGACACTCCAATCCATGCAATTTGCGCACATCGGCAGAAACGCCTGCCCGGTGTGGTCGTGCATGTCATAACAATGACGTGCTCCCCACGAGGCTTTCTGTGTCATGACTGCTCGCTTCCGCTCTGCGCTCCTGGCAATGCTGCTTGCATGCACGCTGACGGGCCTGCTCGCCCTGACCGGATGCACCGGCAACGAGGCCGATCGCATTGACGATCTCTCGGACGCGTCGTTCGAACTGGTAAATCAGGACAGCACCACGGTCACCTTCCCCGACGACTTTGCCGGGCAGGCCCTCGTTGTGGGATACATCTACACGCAGTGCCCCGATATCTGTCCTATGGTCACCGCCAACATGCGGCAGCTTCGCGACCGGGTCGATGCGCCTGATGACGTGGCATTCATCACCATCACGTTCGATCCGCGCCGCGACACGCCCGAGCGCCTCCGCGCCTATCGTGAGGCGTACGGTCTGGGCGATACCGACTGGCAGTTCCTTACGGGCGACCCCGACACCATCAGCCAACTCATGGAGCGCCTTGACGTCCGGGTGGAACTCTCGCGTGGCTCCTATGATGACGACGACTACCTCATTGACCACACCGACCAGATCTCGCTTGTCGATCCGCAGCAACGCGTGCTCTTTCACTACGGCGGCAGCATGACCCCTGTTGACATCCTGGCTGAAGATCTGGCCACCATCCGCCCGGCCTCCTAACTGCGTCGCTGTTCTCTGTTCTTGACCTGCCTTCCTTCGTTATGCGTGTATTCGCTTTTTCCGCTGTGCTTCTCGTCAGCATCGCTGTGCTGGGGGGATGCGAAAGCGAATCATCCACCAGCGATGCCCATCGCAATGCCGAGCGTACCGCCTCCGACACGCTGCACATCACCAATGCATGGGTGCGCCCGGCCCCAGAAGGTGGGGTTACCGCGCTCTATCTGGAGGTGCACAACCGCCGCGCTACCGCCGATACCCTAACGCGTGTAGACACCCCCGTATCCAGCCGAACGGAGCTCCACACAACGGTGCTGCATAGCAACGGCACAACCGGAATGCGGCCTCTTGAAAACGGGCTGCCGGTGCCCACAGACACCACAACCAGGCTTCGTCCCGGCGGCCCGCACGTCATGGTGTACGATGTGCAGCCCGCGCTCGTTATTGGCGATTCGGTGCGCGTTACGCTGTACTTTAATGCCTTTGAACGTACCCTGACAGCCCCTGTGCGTCCTACGCCGCCCCAATAGTTTTTTCCGTCAGTCAACGTGCTACGTAGTTAGCGCCCCGGTCCCGTGCTTGAATGGATGCTCACCGGTCTTGTCTTTGGTGCCACGGGCAGCCTGCACTGCGTTGGTATGTGCGGCCCGCTTGTGCTGGCCGTGCCGGGCCCAAAGGCGCCCTGGCGCTTCTGGATGGGCCGCCTTATCTACCATACCGGGCGCACGCTCGCCTACATGACGCTTGGCGGACTCATCGGCGCGCTCGGGTGGGCGGTAGCGTTACAAGGCTACCAGGGCGGGCTCTCATTGGCGCTTGGCCTCCTCATGCTCAGTGCCGTGCTCATTCGTCCGGTGCGCCGCTGGGTGAAGCGGTTCGAGGCGGCACCCGCCCGCCTGCTCAGCACGCTGCGCGGCCCGTTGCAGGCGCTCATGAAGCAGCCCGGCCTGGGCAATCAGTTTGCATTGGGCGTGCTTAACGGACTCCTGCCGTGCGGCTTTTCGTATGCGGCTATTGCCACGGCGCTGGCCGCTGGCTCGCTCATCAACAGCATGCTGTTCATGGGCGCGTTCGGACTCGCTACGTTTCCCGCGCTCTTGGCCGTACAGTGGATGGGCCGCCGCGCGCCCGCCTCCTGGCGCGCCCGGCTCTTGAAGCTGGCCCCGTACGGAATTGCGGTGGTGGGCCTGCTGCTTATTCTGCGTGGCCTCTCGCTCGGCACCTTCCTCAGCCCCGAATTGCGCGAAGCGGTGTTCTCTCCTGAAATGTGCCGCTTCATTCCCCTCGTCGATCCCCCCACGCCCTAATGCCTGTTCGCATCCGCTCTACCCGTTCCCGCCAGCTCTGCACGTTTTTTCTTGTAGGATGCATAGCTCTGTCGCTGTATGGCTGCTCCTCCTCATCCTCCGAAGGTCCGCCCCCGCCCGACAATGCCACCGTCCACGAAGACGTGCGTGGAGCCTTTCAGTCGCCAGCCACCGGCGGGCGTGACATGATTGTGCATCACGAACCCATTCCGGGTGTGATGGATGCGATGCTCATGACCGTTCCCGTAGACCGCCCCGGCTCGCTCGATACGCTCGATACCGGCACGCCCATCGCATTCGACCTGCATGTGGCCGATGCAGCGATCCAGGCCCGCAACATCCGTGTCTTGCCCGACACGACGACGCTCAACCTCCCGCCCGACGCTCCCGCCGACTCCTCGGCCCAGTAGCCCTGATGCTGTGTCAATCCTCATTCTGATGGCTGCCTTGCCATCATTTCACAACGAAGCCTGTCATGGTGAGCGCAGCCGAACCATCTCCTTGGTGTTCAGCGGGAACTGTTCGGGACGGCACAGCACGCGTACCTGTCTCGGTCCAACCTAAACAATCACGTGTGACAGAGCCCTGGCCAGCTACCCACGTTCGCTAAATGGCCGGGCTGTAGAAGTACCATCCCAGGCCCACCGTGAACGCGAGTAGGCCCCACAGCACGTGCTCGACCACAACGGCAAGCGTCGACTCAGAGCGCGCATAGGTGCGAGCAAACCAGAAGCCGATGAGTGCAGTGCAGAGCGGCGCGGCCCAGTTGGCAAATATGATGTGGGCCATCCCAAAGGCGGTGCCGCTGGCCGCTATTTTTGCTTGTACGCCTCCAAAGAGCGGGTCGTACCGGTGAAACAGAAATGCCCGAAAGATCAGTTCCTGTGGATACACCGAAAGAAGCGGATACGTAACCATAATCACGACCCAGGTGCGGGTGTGCTCGCGTGGAAACGACCACAGCAGATCGGGGTGGCGCCACGCAAAGATGCCCACCATGCCAACGACGCCCAGCGCAAACACCGCCAGCATCGGGCGGAGGTGTGATGCCACTGAGTTGGCGTTCCACATGCGCTTCCGGTCAAACTTTGGGTCGAACCAGAGCACAGCCACGCATCCGATCGCCAAAATAACCAGCAGGGGCACCACGCGTCCGCCCAGGGCATCGCGTTGCGTGTACAGCAGGAGCGGAAGCCCCGCAAAGAGCATCAGAAACTCGAATACCAGGTACAGGCGACGTGCTGCAGAGACTGGTGTAGCATCTGAGCGCTCGAAGAGATTGGTATCGGGAGGGGTCATGAGCCAAAAGACCAAGGGGTGAATAGCGTCGTGTAGGCCGCGTGGGTCGAGCAGAGAGAAGCATGTAACCCGTACCAATGCTATGTGGGCGGTAAGCGGTTGGTTTGTTGGACGCACGCGTCTGCATTGTCGTAACGCAGCAATCGTAACGTCATTGTGTGTAGCGTGCTGCTCGTAGCATACAACCATCTTTGTGACAGTACATGTGCTACGTGGCATGAAGCCGTTACGCTTTTAGGCACAGAAAGCTATAGGAAAGTGGTGGAAGGGGCCTCATCGTTTGGTACTGGTTTGGTACAGACAGGGAGATGTGCGCAAAATTCCGCTATGAGCAGGCCCTGGTGTATCCCACAAGAAAAAACCCGTCCCAGCTGCAGACAGCCGGGACGGGTGCAGTGCAATGTGTTGTAGGTCTCGTGTGCACGTGTGCGTGAGGCACTATGCTACCGTATGGTGCTACGCCGTAACCGCTTCTTCTTCGGATTCTTCTGATTCCGGCACATCGACAAACGTGAGCCAGTCGTGTGGGTCGTTGCCGCCTTTCACAATGTCGAAGAAGGCATCTTGTAGTTCCTTCGTAATGGGGCCACGCGAGCCGCTGCCTACGGTGTAGTGGTCTACGCTGCGAATGGGCGTGACTTCAGCAGCTGTGCCGGTGAAGAAGAGTTCGTCAGCAATGTAGAGCGCTTCGCGCGGGATGGTTTTCTCTTCAACCGAGTAACCCCGCTCGCGCGCCAGCTGAATAATCGCGTCACGCGTGATGCCGGGCAGGATCGACAGCCCGACGGGGGCGGTGTACAGCTTCCCATCTTTCACGATGAAGAGGTTTTCGCCGCTCCCCTCAGCCAGATAGCCATTTGTACTCAGCATGATACCCTCGTTCATGCCATTCTTCACAGCGTCCATCTTGACGAGCGAGGCATTCAGGTAATTGCCTCCGGCTTTGGCCATTGCGGGGAGCGTGTTCGGCGCCATACGGTTCCAACTGGCAACCTCTACGTCCACGCCCTGCTCCAGCGCTTCATCGCCCAGATATGTGCCCCATTCCCATACGGCTACGATCGAATCGACTTCGTTTTCGAGTGGGTTCACCCCCATCGGGCCCATACCGCGAAACACAACCGGGCGGATGTAGCACTCCGGCAGCCCGCTGCGCTCCACCGTATCGATGACGGCTTCGTTCAATTCATCCAGATCGTACGGAATCTGCATGCGGTGGATCTTCGCTGAGTTCTCCAGCCGCTCCATGTGTTCAGGGAGGCGGAAGATGGCAGAGCCCTTCTCGGTTTCGTAGCAGCGGATGCCCTCAAACACGGAGGAGCCGTAGTGGACCACGTGCGAAAGCACATGGATTTGCGCATCTTCGTACGGGACGAATGATCCGTTGAACCAGATATCGTAATTCATGGAAGCAGGGGAATGTGAAGCAACAGAAACCATGTCCGAAACGGAGAAACGCGCCCGAAAGTTCAGCCCGATTCGGCGTATTCGGCTTGAATACTGGAAGCGCTTTCGCGCACGGGGGCGCCCAACACCGCATAATGGGCAATCGTCCCCAAGATTTTGGCACTGGCCCGAATGGTGCCCGATACGGTACCCGTAATCTTGGATACGCCTACACGCTTGCGGTACGACACCGGTACCTCTTGGATGCGCAGCCCCGCTGCTACGGCCTTAATCTGCATCTCGATCGTCCAGCCGAACGTGCGGTCGTGCATGTCAAGACGTTGCAGCGCGTCGTATCGGATGGCACGGAACGGGCCCAGGTCGGTGTACGCCGCGCCCCAAATCCACCGCATGAGCGCACATGCCAACTGGTTGCCGATGCGTGCCTGGGGAAGCAGCGCGCCCGGCTCGGCCTCCCCGCGAATCCGTGAGCCGACCACAAAGTCGGCCTCGCCACGGCGGATGGGGTCGACCAGGCGGGGGAGTTCGTCGGGATGGTCGCTGTAGTCGCCATCCAGAAAGACGATAATGTCGGGGGATACGGAGGCCGCGTATTCCAATCCGCGCAGGCAGGCCGCTCCATATCCGGGCTCAGGCTCACGCACCACGGTCGCACCAGCCGCGCGGGCATTGCGCTCGGTGGCATCGGTCGAGGCATTGTTGACGACCACCACCTCGTCTACCCGGTCCGAAGGCAGATCGCCCACGACCTGGCCGATGGCCTCGGCCTCGTTAAATGCCGGAATGATAACGAGCGTCGTCATGGAAGGGGACAGGATGTGTGTGCGAGCTATCGATCAACCGAGCAAAACCGGCACAGGTTGGGTACCCAGAGCGCCCATGCCGTTACAGCGCTCCCGTCTTGAACTGGGCCGCCTGCACCTTCCGATTCCACGTGCGGGCCTTACGCCACATAAGCCCAATTGCCTCCTACGGATTGGTGCGTTGATCGGACACCAGCAGCAGTCGGTAGAAGCCGAAACATGAGCGGAGCGGCGAACGGGGGACTGCGTCCGCCGCAGGATTCGTTTTTCGTGAGGGGGCACTCAGCATCCGACCACTCCCTGATCTCGCTGCCGAGCAGGGCCTTACCGGAAGTCATCGACATCGAAATCATCGTCGTCGAAGTCGTCCTCGTCGAATCCGTTGCCAAACGAGGACAGCATCGATCCCATGATGTCGCTGTACGACTGGCCGTCGTCGCGCATTTCTTTGCCCAAGAGCGAGTTCTGGTGCAGCGCCTCCAGCACCATCTCCATCATTACAAAGCGCTGCGCGTCGGTGTCGGGGGTGGATTCGGAGGTTACGAGTTCGGCCAGGCCCTCGATCTTGCTAAGGCGTGTGCGGTAGGTGTCGTCGGAGAGATCTTGGTTCAGGTTCACCGTGTTGCCTTGCGTAAACCACGCCAGGACATCCGCATAGGCTTCGCGGCCGCCCTCTTTGTCGCTCGGGTCGGGGAAGTACTGCGTAAACACAGTCCGCAGCGCGCGTCCGATGAGCGTGTAGGCTACGTTCTCGGCGCCCTCTTGCTCGCCTTCGTAGACCAGCTCGACCTTGCCCGTGATGGCAGGGGCCAGATGCAGCAGGTCGCTGACGCGCACCACGGTTTCGTCTTCGCCATTGACGAGCGCGCGCCGCTCGGCTGCCGAAATCAGCAGCTCCAGCGCGGCCCGCGTCACACGCACCGATACGCCCGACTTCTGGTCGATGTACTCGCTGTCGCGTGCCTCGAACGCCACCTGCTCGATGACCTCGCGGAAGATGTACGGAATCTGGACGTCCACGCGCTCTCCGTCCTCGTCGGACCGGTCTTGCCAGGCCTCTTGCTCGGTGATGGCCATGCCCACCTCCGTCGTCTTCGGATAGTGGGTGATGATCTGGCTGTCGATGCGATCCTTCAGGGGCGTAATCAGGTTGCCCCGGCTGGTGTAGTCTTCGGGGTTGGCCGAGAACACCAGCATCACATCAAGCGGAAAGCGCACGTTGAACCCGCGAATCTGGATGTCCTGCTCCTCCATAATGTTGAGCAGCCCCACCTGAATGCGCGGCTGCAAGTCGGGCAGCTCGTTGATCGCAAAGATGCCGCGGTTGGTGCGCGGAATGATGCCGAAGTGGATGATCTCCTCATCGGCATAGGTAAGGCGCAAGTTCGCCGCTTTAATCGGGTCGATGTCGCCGATCAGGTCGGCGATGGTCGTGTCGGGGGTCGCCAGCTTTTCGCCGTAGCGCGCCGAGCGGTGCAGCC
>CAJXLX010000088.1 GCA_913056335.1 uncultured Rhodothermaceae bacterium | reverse complement strand
GCCGATGTTGAGCAGGCATCCCCCGATGCGCCTGGCCGCCTCACCGAGCCGTTCCCCTGGCCCGTTACGCCCGAGCAGGCCCAGCAGGCTCTCGATCGCTTCATCGAAGAGCGCCTGCCTACGTTTGGCACGCACCAAGACGCCATGTGGACCGAACGCCCCTGGCTCTCGCACTCGCAGCTCTCGCCCGCACTCAACTTGAAGCTCCTCGACCCGCGTGACGCCGTCCGCGCCGCCGAAGCCGCCTACCACAGTGGCCACGCGCCCCTCAACGCAGTGGAGGGTTTCATCCGGCAGATTCTGGGCTGGCGCGAGTTTATCCGCGGGCTCTATTGGCACCGCGCCGACGACTGGTCCGCGATGAACGAGCTCGACGCCACCGAGCCGCTGCCCGAGTTCTACTGGACGGGCAACACCCACATGGCGTGCCTGCACGATGCGCTCACGCAGGTTGTGGATCACGCGTACGGCCACCACATCCAGCGCCTCATGATCACGGGCCTGTTTGGGCTGCTCTACAGCATCGATCCGCACAAGCTAAACGACTGGCACGAAGCGTTTTACATCGACGCCTGGCCGTGGGTCTCCGTGCCCAACATGCTGGGTATGTCGCAGTATGCCGACGGCGGATACGTAGGCACCAAACCCTACACCGCTTCGGGCAAATACGTCAGCCGCATGAGCAACTACTGCTCCGGCTGCCGCTACGACCCCGGCAAAGCGACCGGCGACGACGCCTGCCCGTTTACCACGCTCTACTGGGATTTTCTGGATCGCCACGAAGACACGCTCAGCGGCAACCGGCGTATGAACTTCCAGCTCGCCAACCTCCGGCGTAAGGAGGATGCAGAGCGGGGTGCCATTGCCGAGCGCGCATCGCAGCTTCGTAGCCACGTGCACAACGACAATCTGTAGCCATGGGCGCAAAGCTGGCGAACGCGCCCCAGTCCGTCGCAGTGCCTGCGGATTGACGTTTGCAGACCGGTCCCGTAGAGACGCGCCAGTGGCACGTCCCTACGGGGTACGGATACACCAGTTGGCATTGAACCTCGCTGCCGTGACGCCTCCATTCAAGGGCGCTGCTGCGCGCCCCATTTGATAGAGCGGGGGCTCTTCAGAAGGCGATAGCCGGAACGCACCAGCATCAATCCACCTTTTCAACATACCCCTCAGCACATACCAGCTATGCCCAACGTCTCCCTGGTCTGGCTTCGCCACGACCTGCGCCTACGTGACAACCCTGCTCTTCATGCTGCTGCCCAGGAGGGCGCGGTCGTACCCGTCTTTGTGTGGGATCCCAACGGCGAGGCGCCGTGGCAACCGGGCGGGGCACATCGCTGGTGGCTGCATGAGAGCCTGCAGTCGCTGCAATCCGATCTCGAAGCAGCAGGGGCGCGGCTCATCCTGCGAGAGGGCCCGGCTGAGCAGGCGCTTCTGGACTGCGCCGAGTCCGTTGGGGCCACGCATCTGCACTGGAATCGGCGCTACGAACCCACACTCGCCGCACAGGCCCAAACGGTTGCCGAGGCCCTTCAGGACGCCGGATGCACACCCGTATCCCACGAAACCCAGCTACTGCACGACCCCGAAGGCGTCGAAACCACCAGCGGCGGGCCGTACCACGTGTATACGCCGTTTTGGAAGAAGGTGACCGGCCATAACCTCCTGCGCACCGAGGCTCCACCGCTTGGTGCGCCCGACCTCTCGGGCACTGCCCCCACCACATGGCCCGATAGCACCTCGGTAGAGGCGCTGCACCTGCACCCCAAACACCACGACAGCACCGACTGGACCGGCGGGCTCGCCGACACCTGGACGCCCGGCGAGGCGGCGGCTCATGAGCGCCTGCAGTACACGCTGGACCACATAATTGCTGACTACGAAACCGAGCGCGATCGTCCCGACCACGACGGCACCTCGCGGCTGTCGCCGTACCTGCACCACGGCGAACTGAGTCCGCTACAGGTGTGGCATGCCGTTACCGACTGGGCCGATGCCAATGACGCCCACGAGGAGGCCGAGCCGTATCTGCAAGAGCTGGTGTGGCGCGAGTTTGCGTATCACATGGTGCACCACTACCCCACGATTCCAGATGAAACTTACCGCGATAAGTTCAAGGACTTTGCCTGGACCGATGACGCGGAGGCGCTTCAGCGCTGGCAACAGGGGCAGACCGGCTATCCGATTGTGGATGCGGGGATGCGTCAGCTCCGCGAAACCGGATGGATGCACAACCGCGTGCGCATGATCGTAGGATCGTTCCTCACGAAAGACCTGCTCATCCACTGGTACCACGGCGAGCGCTGGTTCTGGGACCACCTGGTGGATGGCAACCTCGCCAACAACTCGATGGGCTGGCAGTGGTCTGCAGGCTCGGGCGCCGATGCGCAGCCCTTCTTCCGCATCTTCAACCCGGTATCTCAAGGTGAGCGTCACGATCCGAACGGCGACTACGTGCGCACATGGGTGCCCGAACTGCGCGACCTGCCCACGAGCGATCTGCACGCCCCGTGGGAGGCCAGCGCCCGCACGCTGCGCACGGCCGGTATCACGCTTGGTGACACCTATCCTGAGCCCATGGTCGACCACAGCGAGGCCCGCGATGCTGCGATGGATGCATACGACGAGGTGCGCTGAAAAGGCGGCGGCTTGCAACCCGCCCCACGCACAACGCCATGCGGTCACACAAGAGCAAAAACGCGCCCCTTAGCAAAGCCCCAGTTAGCCGGGAACTGGAACGTCCCCGGCTGTAACCGCGCCCCGTCAAATCCGCCACGCAATAAAACACAGCCTTCATGCCCACGCTTCGCTTCCCCTCGGTGCTCGACGTTTCCGCGCAAACGCTGTATGACTGGCATGCACGTCCGGGGGCGTTTCAGCGTCTTACTCCGCCGTGGGCGCCGGTGCAGTTGGCCGCGTTCGAGGGCATCGAGGATGGCGAGCGCGCGGTTATCCGACTCGGCTACGAGCCGCTGGCCCTCACCTGGATCGCCGAGCATCACCGCCACATTGCCGGACGCCAATTCTGCGACCGACAGGTGCAGGGGCCCTTCAAGCAGTGGAATCATACGCATCGATTCGAGCCCATCAGCGACACGCGCAGCCGCCTCGTTGACGACATCGCGTACGAGCTTCCGCTTGCGCCGCGGAGCACCCCCCTGGCGCCGTCCCTGGCCGAGCCCGAGCTGCGCCGTCAGTTTGCGTACCGCCACCGCATCACCCGCCACGACCTGGATGTGCACGCCCGCTACGACACCGCACGGCCCACCGTCGCTGTAAGTGGCAGTAGCGGACTCGTAGGCCAAGCGTTGGTTGCTTTTCTGCGTACGGGCGGATACTCCGTGCGTCGCCTCGTCCGCTGCTCCGCCACCCGCCCCGACGAGATTACGTGGAATCCCAGCACGGGGCAGGTGGATGCCCAGGCGCTTGCTTCGGTGGATGCGGTGGTGCATCTCGCTGGAGAAAACGTCTTCGCCCCCCGGTGGACCGACGCCAAGAAGGCACGCATCTTCGACAGCCGGGCCCGCGGTACGCGCCTCCTGGCCGATGCCCTCGCCTCGCTCGACGATCCGCCCGAGGTGTTCATCTCGGCCTCTGCCGTTGGCGCGTACGGCGACCGGGGCGACACGCCCCTCACCGAAGACGACGCGCCGCGCACCACCGACTTCCTCGGCGAAGTCTGCGCAGCGTGGGAAGCCGCCACCGCTCCTGCCGAATCCGCGGGCATTCGCACCGTAAACCTGCGCATCGGCGTGGTGCTGGCGGCCAACGGGGGCGCGCTGCAGGTGCTGGCACCGCTCGTGCAGGCCGGACTTGGCGGCACGCCCGGACGTGGCACCGCCTTCGTGCCGTGGGTTGCCCTCGACGACCTGCTCGGCAGCATCGTGCACACCCTGCACGATGACACGCTCGCCGGGCCCGTCAACGCCACCGCGCCCCAACCCGTGCGGATGCGTACGCTCGTTGACACGCTGGGCACGATTTTCAGTCGGCCCACGCCCTGGCGCATCCCCGAAGCGCTCATTCGTACCGTAAGCGGCGAGGCGGCTGATGCCATGGCGCTCAAAAGCATCCGTGCCCGCCCGGCTCGGCTCAAAGAGCACGGCTTTACGTGGACGTTCGGCGATCTGACGAGCGCTCTGCGCCATGCCCTCGGACGCACGCAGCGTCCGCACCAGCCCCAGCGCATGTAACCGCCCGGATCTCAAGAAATGCTATTGCGATACAATTACAAGCCGGCCTGATCCCCCACGCCGAGCCCTCCGTAAACAATTTGCAAAGCTACTTCACCTCACTCCAAACCGTGTATTCACCGTTGACTACCCATCCCGTAACGATTGTTGGTGCCGGGTTAGCCGGTCTGACCTGCGCCACGCATCTGCATCGCGCCAACATCCCGTTTCGCCTGATCGATGCCGCCGATGCCGTCGGGGGGCGCGTGCGTACCGATTCCGCTGAGGGGTTCACGCTCGATCGCGGCTTCCAAGTGCTGCTCACTGCCTACCCCGAATGCCAGGCGCTGCTCGACTACGATGCGCTCGACCTGCAGTTCTTCTATGACGGGGCCCTTGTGCGCACGCACGGCCACTTCCACCGCATCGCCGACCCGTTCCGGCACCCCTTCGATGCCCCCCGCACGCTCTTCGCGCCCGTAGGCACACTCGCCGACAAGCTGCGCGTAGCTCGCATGCGCAGCGCCCTCACCGCACAGTCGCTCGATGACATCTTTAGTGCACCCGAGCAGACTACCCGGCAGGTGCTGGCCACGCGATGGGGGTTCTCGGATCTGATGATCGACCGCTTCTTCCGCCCGTTCTTTGGGGGCGTCTTTTTCGATACGGAGCTTAATGCCTCCAGCCGCCTGTTCGAGTTTCTGTTCAAAATGTTTGCAGAGGGAGATACGACGGTTCCAGCGCAGGGCATGCAGGCCATTCCCACCCAACTGGCCGCGCAGCTACCGTCCGACTGTATCGACCTCAACACGCAGGTTGCCGCTATCGAAAACAATCAGGTGCGGTTCGACGATGGAACGTCCGCACCCGCTTCTGCCATTGTAATCGCAACCGACGCGCCCGCCGCCCACAACCTGCTCGGCGACGAAACCATCTCCACGAAGCAGCGCAGCACCACCTGCCTCTACTACGCCGCGCACGAGTCGCCCCTCGACAATCCCATCCTCGCGCTCAACGGCGACCAGGACGGCCTGCTGAATAATGTTGCTGTCATGTCGGATGTGGCGCCCTCGTACGCCCCCGACGGCGAAACGCTCATCTCGGCGGTCGTTGTGGGCGATCCGCTTGAAGACGACGACGCGCTCGAACGCACCGTGCGCCGCGAGCTCATCGACTGGTTCGGACTGCCCGCGGGCGGATGGACGCACCTGCGCACCTACCGGATCGAACACGCCTTGCCCGATCAAACCCCACCATTCGTACGGCACGATGCCGACATGGTGCGCCATCACGACGGCGTCTACGTCTGCGGCGACTACCTGCGCACCGCGTCCATCAACGACGCCATGGGTACCGGACGTATGGCTGCCGAGGCCATCCGCACGGACCGCTCCGTGCCTGCTTAATCCGAGCCGCCGCTCAGCACTATGCTCAACGCCCTGCATCCCGCTACCCTATTGCTCGTGCATGCCGGTGCCACATGGACCATGGTGGGTGTCATCTGGGTGATGCAGCTGGTTCACTATCCGCTTTTCGCGCAGGTGGGACCGGAAACGTACGCGACATACCAAACGCTCCATATGCAGCGCATTACGTGGATCGTAGGACCGGTGATGCTGGTTGAACTCGCTACAGCAGGTCTATTGGCAGCGGGATACGCGGCGTTGGTGCCGTCGGTGCAGGTGTGGACCGGGCTTGGACTGCTTGCACTCATATGGGTGAGCACCGGTCTCGTGCAAGCGCCGCTGCACGGCCTCCTAACCGATGGCTTCAACGCCCGCTGGCACAACTGGCTCGTACGCTCCAACTGGCTCCGCACTGTTGCGTGGACGGTGCGTGGCATCTTGGCCCTCTGGATGCTTACCTTCCTCTTTCGTACCCCGTAAATCAATCCCGCAAGACCATTATGCAAGCGATCTGGAATGACACCATACTGGCCGAAAGCGACAGCACCGTCGTTGTAGAAGGCAACCACTACTTCCCGCCGGAATCTGTCAACGAGGCGTTTTTTGCAGAGAGCGACCACCAAACGACGTGCCCATGGAAGGGACGCGCCTCGTACTACGATGTGGTGGTGGACGGCGAACGCAACGAAAACGCAGCCTGGTACTACCCCGCCCCCAAAGAAAAGGCGTCTCACATCAAAGACCATGTGGCGTTCTGGAACGGCGTGCGAGTCGTGGAAGCACAGGCAACGGAATGACCATGCGGTGGTATAGACACTCTGCCGATGTCGAGGTCTCTCATGCACAACGCGGTTCTGTGTCTAATACCATCTGCGCCGAATCGTAGTGCACGTGGTTGAACTCGGTGGACGGCGTGCTCTGTAAACGGCGCGTCCCGCTCCGTATCGCCGGGGACGCAAGCGGACCCCGGCTATGGATTCCCTTAGCCCGGGATCAGGAGCGAAGCGCTGGGAGCATCGCGACCGAGTACTCCAGGAGGGCGGATATCCCGGACGGATGCCCATGTGCACACCGATCACTCGTAACTGGTATAACTTGCTGACTGGCTATGCCTGCTGCTCCCGATCGTGCTACAGCGCCGACCGTCCGCCCGAGGCCGACCGCGTGACTGCTAACACGGTCGTTGAAAGCTTCACGCTGCCCATGAAGCGCGCACTTGGAACGCGCATTTGGGATCCGCTGGATACGGCGTAGGCACGGAGTCTCACAGGCCCAATCTGCAAAGCGTCCGCTGAAGACGAGCACGCCGCTATGGCTCCTATTCGAGTACGGGTTGCCGCTTCCTGTTTCCGGCTACGGGGTTGTTTCCGTCATCACCCAATCGGGAACCCCGGCTCGAAGATGAAACCACATTGAACTGCGTGCTTTTGTGTTTTCCGGTTTACTTCCACCACAGATCGAGAGGCAAGATGGGCATGCATGCTGTACGCGTGTACGACGGAGTCCAGTGGCATCGGCTTGAAGTGGAGAACGGCACCATACTTCGCGATGCACTGCTGACGCATGACCTGTCGCCCTACACGGCGCTCACCGAAATGGTGAACTGCGGGGGGCGCGGCCTCTGTGCAACCTGCGGGGTGCGTTTGGCGGAGGGCGTGCCGGCCTCGCACTGGCACGATCGAGCCGCTCAACGCTTTGGCTATCCGCGCCTGTCGTGTCAGATTCGGGTGCGAAAGCCACTCACTGTGTATCTGGATACCGACAAGTGGATCTGGGGCGGGCGCCGCTCGAACGAGCCCTCTGATGTATCGTAGATAACGGGATGAATCCTCCTTGATGCCTTGCACCCATGCATAGCATCGGGCTGGTTTCCTTTTCTTCTCTGTTCAACTATTTGGTAGCTCATGACGCAACCTGCTGTATCCCCTACACAACACCCGCGCCTGGCGGCGTACACCGAGGTGTTCGACCGCATCGACGCGCTGCTCGATGGCGAAACCGACTGGATTGCCGCTATGGCCACGGTTTCCTGCGAACTGCATCATACGTTCGACTACTTTGACTGGACCGGCTTCTACCGAGCGGTGTCGGATGATCTGCTGGTGGTGGGTCCGTACCAGGGCGGCCATGGCTGCCTGCGCATCCCGTTTGACCGTGGCGTGTGCGGAGCCGCAGCGCGTACACGTACCACCCAGTTCGTTCCGGATGTGCACGAGGCCACGGACCACATTGCCTGCTCGTCAACCACGCAGTCGGAGGTGGTTGTGCCGGTGCTTACGCCCGATGATACGCTCCTGGCCGTGCTCGACGTAGACTCGGATACGCTGGATGCGTTTTCGGAAGTGGATCGCGATATGCTGGAGCGCCTGGCCAACACCCTGGGTCGTCAGTTTGCGGATACGCCGCAGCGGTAGCATACCGGGCGACAGCCTCGCAAGCGTGCCGCACTGACTACGCCGCGCTGATGCGGCGCAGGGGCAGACGGCATGTTGCGGTCGTTGTGCCTTGGCTATGGTCGATGTGGAACGTTGCGCCAATGAGATGGGCCCGGTAGCGCATGCGAGATAAGCCTTTTCCGCAATTTGAGGGCGTACGGTCGTGCTGTTCAGGGTGCCAGGTGCTTCCGTCGTTGTGGATGGTAAGCACAAGTGCACGGCTTGTAGCATGAAGCCGAATGCCTGTGTGCGTCGGGGTTGCGTGCTCATGGGCGTTTGCGACAGCTTCTTCGGCGATGCGGTGCAGGTGCATTGCAACAGCGGCGTCGCGCACGGTGGGCAGATCGCTGGCACCGACAAACGTACAGCGCCCCGGACCATGGCGATCAGCCTCGTGGGCGAGGTCAGAAAGCGCTTCGCTGAGTCGGTCCTGCTGAAGCGAAACAGGCAGCAGTTCGTGGGAAAGTTCGCGCGCGCTGTCGACGCCCTCACGGATCGCATTGGAAATCGCATCGAGATCGTCGGCTGTGCACGACTCTCCCCGCTCAACGGCGGCCTTAAGATTTTGGACGTGCATGGCCGTAGCAGCGAGTTGCATGCCGAGCGATTCGTGCAGGGACTGGCTCACAGAGCGCCGTTCAGACGTGTTTAGCGCGGTCATGTCGCGCTCCATGTCGCGCCGTTCCGTCACATCAATGCCTACAAGCACGAGCGACTCCACATCGGCATCGGGAGTGGGGCGCCGTGCTGTACAGGTGCCTTCGAGCAACCGGGGCGGGGCATCGTCGCGCACCCAGTGCATTTCAAGATGGATCTGCCCAGCGCGTCCGCTACGTAGGGCTTCAAGTCCACGTGTTAGTACGTGCACCTCTTCCGGGTTGGCAAAAAGCATGCGCACGTCTTGTCCGATCATGGCATTGAGCGAGGTGCCAACAAGCTTTGTACAGGCCCGGTTCATAAACTGAATGCATCCGTCCGCATCCATTTCAACGACAACGCCCCCCATGGAGTCAAGTATCCTTCTGGGGAGCGGATCCGTTTCGGCGCGTTGGGACGGAGAGGGCGAGGCAGAGAGAGACCAGGCCGGACGCTCCGATTGGGTCGTGGTCATGTCAATGAACGTTAGCATGGGTGGGCGGAGCTAAGAGCAGAAAACAACCCAGTTGGATGGTACCTGCACAGGGCAGGCCGCTCAGCCGTATGGGTGGGAAAATTACAGCGGTTGGCAAAGTAAAAGGGAATAACCAGGTGAGTGTAGGGGGAACGTCGCTACGTTCCTGTGCCGCTGAATATGTGCAATCCACATAATTCATAGTGCCTCGTTAATCATGACCCGACGCAGACTGTGTGGAAGCAGAAGGTGGGCCAGGATGAGCAGGCATCACATGAAATCATGCGAATTCAACTCTAAGCACCCAATGGGGCGCATTGGATGACAAATAATGAACAAACAATGCAATTGGCATATAGGAAGTACGTGCATACGACGGAGAGTAAATGTGAAATTGTATATTTCAGGTATCCCCATCGCAAAAAATCGCTGATTGCCACACTGCATTTCAACTGTTGACGAGGACGTATGCGGTTTCGATTTTGATTCGGTGGGAGGCATGTGCTCCGGGTTTCTGCATCTTGCATTCAAGGGTAAAGCCTTGAATCTGGGAGCAGAACTACACGCTTGCATCAGAGCCCTGGATAGATAAAGAGTTTCAGGCACGAGTCAGATGAAGACGCACGTTCATGACTTTGCGTGAAAAGTGCATCTGCTATGCGCCGTTCGTGGGACAGCTGCCCAAGGTTCGGTGTGCTGAAGCCGCGTGCTGCAGTCGATTAGAAAGAAAGGCGAACAGCGCAGTGGAGTCCAGGTCGCGCTGGAGGGCACACAAAACAGATCCAAGGACCCACGCATCTCATACCATGCGCACATTGGTCTACAGACCGGACACGTTTCAGTGCATTTGGAAGACCTCATGCTGAAAAGACCTACACCAGGCGTGTGCCATTGGGAACAGGGGCATCGGGCGTGGTCAGCACGACATCGCCATTGTCACGGTGAAAACCGGTGACCAGACACTCTGACATCATCGGGCCAATCTGTTTCGGCGGGAAGTTAACCACTGCCACGATTTGCATACCTGTAAGGTCGTCGAGCGTATACAGGTCGGTAATCTGAGCGCTGGAGCGTAGTGTGCCAATTTCTTCCCCGAAGTCGATCGTGAGAATGTACGCGGGTTTGCGGGCTTCCGGAAATGCCTCAGCCTCTACAATCGTGCCCACCCGCAGGTCAATGCGGGCAAAATCGTTCCAGGTGATCGTGTCCATAGCGCTGTGCATCATTATGTATATTGCGGGAAACAGGATGGGGGCGTCACTGCAATGTACAGGGCGAACGCAGCGGGAGCACGCCTCGTGCGGGTGCGAACCTCGCGCACCAGCGAGCCGTCTGATGTGCAGAGTCGGTTGTCTTGTGCAGCCGCCCTTCGCCTGGTCTATTGGATGCGTTTGGCGTGCCCCATGTCCACTGCTTACACCATTGCCCACTGCTCGGATATCCACTTTGGAAAAATTGCTCACGCTGAGGTCGTCCCAGCGCTTGTGAACGACATTAATGCGCATGATGTGGATCTGGTAGCAGTAAGCGGCGACCTGACGCAGCGGGCCCGCACGGGCGAGTTTCAGGCGGCGGTGGCTATGATTGAGCGGTTTGAGGCCCCTACGCTGGTGGTGCCGGGCAACCACGATGTGTACCCGTGGTGGCACCCTTGGAAGCGTCTTTGGGCCCCGCTACAGAAGTATCAGCAGCTGGTGCAGCATGAGCTGCGGCCCACGCACGTCACGCCCGAGGTGGCTGTGCTGGGGTTGTCTTCGCCCCACGGGGCCACCGTAAAAAGCGGACGCCTGCGTCCCGAGGCGCTCAACACCATGCAGGCGTTCTTCGACCAACACGCATCGCGGTTTCGGGTGCTGGTCGTGCACCACCATCTTACGCGGATGGAGCAGCTGGGCCGCCATGACATTATGGGCAATGCCGACGAAGCCCTCACGGCGGCGGCGCAGACCCAGGTTGACCTGATTCTCTGTGGGCATCTGCACATCTCGCACATCGAGTCGGTCGATGTGGTATCCGACCGAGGAGACACCGAACACGGCATGGTAGTAGCCAGTGCGGGCACAGCTACCAGCAGCCGCGGACGCAAGTCAAATCGGGGCGTCAACTTCTACAACCTTGTGCACATCCGCCCGGATTCGTTTTCGGTGGAAGAGCGGCGCTATCAGCCGGATGCGACAGCATTTTCTGAGGTGCGTACCACCTCGTTCGACCGCGCTACGTCGCTTTCATAGAGACGGTGCTATACCCAACAAGGGCGCCTGCATGGTGCAGACGCCCCTGTATCCACCTATGTGGTGCAACAACGCCGGTTACGCGGTGGGCGCGGCGGCTTCTACCCCTGCCGATACATGATCGGCGTACTTGGCAAAGTTCTCGGCAAACATGCGAGCCAGCTCGGCGGCCTGCTGGTCAAAGGCGTCCGGGTCGTCCCACGTGGTGCGGGGCTGTAAGACCGTGTCGGGCACGTTGGGGACATGCTCGGGCACGTGCATGCCAAACACCCGGTCGGGCGTGGTCGGAACGCCATTGAGTTCGTCGGTGAGGATCGCATCGACCATCGCACGGGTGTGCGTCAGGTTGATGCGGGTGCCGGTGCCGTACGGTCCGCCCGTAAGTCCGGTGTTGATGAGCCAGCACTGTGCGTCATGCGTACGGATTTTTTCGCCCAGCAGCTCAGCGTACTCGGCAGGATGGCGCACCATGAACGGCTCGCCGAAGCAGGTG
>CAJXLX010000087.1 GCA_913056335.1 uncultured Rhodothermaceae bacterium | reverse complement strand
CGCGAGCACTGCGATCGCGTTCCGGCTGCAGGCGGTCGGGGTGTCGTGGGCCGCTGGAGAGGAGGCCGCCGACAGGCGTCCGTGAGCCGTGCCCCAGAGCGGCGCCTGAAACCGATGCGGCTGCACGGCCTCCCAGCGCCACTGTTGCACATTGGGGCCATGCTGCTCACGGAGATGGGCAATCGCTCGCTCGAATCCGCGCCGATACCGCACCAATGCAAAGTATGCGGTCGTATCCAGCCGCACCGGCGAGACGCGAGATGCCTGCATCTCGTGCCACCATGCTTGAAAGATCGACGCGCCAATGCTGGAAGGCGCAAACACCCCGTCCCAGTTGCGGATGAACGGAGCCACCGCCCGGCTTAGCGAGTCGGTTGGCGGGTGCGCGTCCAGCGCCGTCTGCAGCGGGACTACCGTCTGCTGTGCCCAGGTGCTCGTATCGTCAACCGCCCAGGCATCAACCGAGCGCCCGGCATCGGCATAGGCCGAAAACCGGTCGGCCCAGGCCCGCCGCCACGGCGAGGCACTCAGCACCACGCCCACCGAGTCGCCCTCCGCATCCCGAATCGCCTGGGTTGCCCCTGCTGTTGCAAGATCGGTGGTGTAGTGTAGCATCAGGGGAGTGTGGTGCGGCAGCGAGGCCGGTCCCGGAAAGCGTGAGTTTTGGGCGGGAGCCGCACTCCAGTACGGCAGTGTCAGCATCCATGTCGAGCGGGCCTGCGTGCTGTCTACGCGCGTGGTATCGGCGCGGGGAGTATCTACTTGCGTGCTGTCTGAGCCGATGCTATCCGTGGGCGCTAACGATCTGTTGGGAGAAAGAGCAGGCGGTGCCTCCGGCCCCACAATCCGCCCGCTTCCCGTGAAAGCTGTATGCAAGAGCAGCTCGTGGCCGTCTCGTTGGCGAAGGCGCTCGGTCGCCCGGCGTATTGTATCGGGCGCGGCAAGGGGCTGCCAGGACGCCTGCCCGCGGGGCAGCAGCACCCGACTGGCGGTGCGCGTGTGATGCGCAAGCGTCCAGCGCGTGCCGGGGACGGTCGTCATCCAGGCGGTATCGGCGGCGGTGTGCCAGACCGGTGCTACAAGCGCGTCGGGGGTGGAGCCGCGTGGCCAGCGGGCCCCCAGATGGCGCGCACCCGAATCCGCTGGTTTGAGCATCCACGCCATCGCATCCGACCAGCCGTGCAGTCCCAGCCAGGCGCGCAGCTCCTCGTCGACCGTGCGCAGGCTATCGACGGACTGGTGGACGGCGGGGGGGGCAGAGTCCGGCAGCGCAGGCAGGTCTGTGGCCATCCAGGTAAGCAGGTGCTCCACAGCCAGCGTATGCCAGGGCGCCCACGGTGCGGGCGGGGCATCGAGCGCGGCGAAAGACGGCTGCTGGCGTACGTACGCAGTGGCAAAGGCCGCATTGACGCCCGAGGCGTAGGCCGCGAGCCATCTGCGGTCGGCACGCGGAAGCCGGGTGATGTGCGCTTGCGCAGCGCGGGCCCAGCCCATCTGGCGGGCATGGCGATCGAACGAAACGGCTGAGTCCGAGAGCCAGCGAGAGAGGCGCCCGCGTGCGGTTTGGCGCCAGAGGACCATCGTCCAGGCGTGCCGTAGTCCGTGCGCCAGCCCCAATGCACGGGCGGACTCGGCCTCTGCATCCGCCTGAATATGGATGATGGGGGACTCCGAATCCCACGCAATGGTCGACGGGGCGCGGTGTCCGGCTACTGCAATTTCGGAGGGCGGAGCCGTGGGCGGGGCCACTTGGCTCCACCACAGCAACCCTACTGCACCCAGAAATACGCCAATAAGTCCCGTAAGAACAGAACGATACACAGAAGAGAAGCAGTTGGACTGATTACGCAGCAGAGGCCACTGAAGAGCGGGTAGTTAGCCATGCTGTAAAGGCCTCCAGCGGCTTAGCGTTCAGGCAGTGCTCGGCGGTGAGGCCGCCCTTGCGCGCTGCCGCCACGCCCCAGCGCACGTTGTCGAGTTCATCAGTTGCGTGCGCATCGGGATTGATGGAAATGAGCACGCCCTGCTCCACCGCATAGCGCACGTGGGTCCAGTCCAGGTCAAGGCGGTACGGGTTGGCGTTCAGCTCCAGTGCCACGTTGTGCTCGGCGCAGGCATCAATCACAGCGCGGGAGTCGAGCGGATAGCCCTCGCGCACCAGCAGCAGGCGTCCGGTGGGATGCCCAAGCACGGTCGTGGCCGGGTGCGACACCGCCCGAATGATGCGCTCAGTGGCTTCGGCCTCGGTCATGGTGAAGCCAGAATGCACGCTGGCCACTACCAGATCGAAGGCAGCGAGCAGGTCGTCCGCATAGTCGAGCGATCCATCTTTCAAGATGTCGCTTTCAATGCCTTTGAAGATGCGGAAGTCGGCGTCCTGCTCGGCGTACTCGGCATTGAGCGCATCGATGGCCTCAAACTGTGCGCGGACCGCCTTGGGCGAGAGGCCGCTGGCTACAGTGAGCGATTGGCTGTGGTCGCAGATGCCAATGTACGAGAGTCCGCGCTCACGGGCGGCCTCGGCCATTGCGCGGAGCGAGTGCGCGCCATCGCTGGCGGTGGTGTGGTTGTGGATGGTGCCGCGCAGATCCTCGACCGTGATGAGGGCCTCGGAGGTTGGGAGCGTATCGAGCGCGTCGGCCCATACAGCTTCGCGCAGCTCAGGCGGATGCGAAGGGGCGTTGGTCTCGGCAAAAAGCGTGTTCTCGTCGGCCACTTCGGGGACGGCGCCGTACGTGTCGATGAAGGCCTCACGGTAGTCCGCGCTGCCCGTATGGTGCCAGACGGCGGTGCCGAAAACGTCGTCTGGCACGGCGTAAATTACTAGCGGAAATCCATCCGGCAGTGCGGCATCGACCGTGTTGGTTGCGTAGGGCGGATGCGTATCGCGGGCAGCTTCGACATCGTCGTATCCAGCATCAGCAAGAGCATCGACGAGATCGGGCGTATCGGCTGTCGTCACCAGCGTAAGCTGCTTGAGCGTGGGCACCTGCCGCCGAAACGCACCCACGAGGGCCACCTGGGCGTTGGTCGATTCGGCCAGCGCGTTGCGCAGCGCATGGGCCGGGGCATAAACATCGGCGTAGCGCCGCTGCGCATCATAATGCCGCAGCTTGCGGAGGCTCTCCAGAATGTTGGATTCGGTTTTTGCGCCGAATCCGCTAATAGTCTGGATCTGGTTCGACGTAGCAGCCGCCTCCAGGTCCTCAAGCGAGGTAATGTTGAGTTCGTCCCACAGGGTGCGCACGCGCTTCGTGCCCAGCCCGTTGATGCGGAGGACGTCGAGCAGTCCGGTTGGCACCGCATTGAGCAGGTCGTCGCGCAGGTCGAACGAGTCGCGGGCGAAGAGATCGCCGATCTGTGCCGCGAGCCCCTCGCCAATGCCGTCGATATCCTGCAGCGCCTCGTCATCCACATACGCCTGCAGCGGCTCTTCCAGATCGCGAATGGTACGAGCGGCCCCGCTGAAGGCCCGTGCCCGAAACGGGTTGCCGCCCGTCAGTTCAATGAGTTGAGCGGTTTCGTTGAGCACCGCGGCCACTTTCTTGTTGGTCATACGCAGAGCGTGGAGCGTCAGAAACAGAAACGGAAGGCAAGCACGCTATCGAAGACGAAGGGCGGCACGGCATTGTTGCGTAATGGGGGATACGCACGATCTACTGTGGCGAAACGGGCATTGCCACAAACGAGACCACCAGCTGCGCTGCCAATCCCACCACGAGAAACGCAGGATCGCCCACCAGCAGCAGGTAAACACCACCAATCAGGGCCATGCTTTCGGCAAGGGCCCACCCTACGATAGGGCTGCCCCCTGTTGCCCGCCGCTGGGCACGCACAATCCACACACCCACAGCCAGGGCCGTAAAGAGGACCGTGAGTGCCACCGGAGCGTACGGCAGATCAGCAACGAGATCGGGAGCCAGTCCCGTACCATCGGCTAAAAACCAGGCCACGGCTCCAAACATCGTAGTACCAGCCAGTAGCGCCAGGCGAATGATAGAAAGCGAAGCGGCAGAGGCAGCAAAGAGTACAGGCATTCGGTAACAGGATTATGTTATGGGGAGGGATAGACGAATGCGTCCGCACGGAATTCGGAAGCATTGTGGATAACAGGTGTGCGGAGCAAGCGGGCTCCACAGGCTGAATCTCATAGAGACACGCGTATCATGCCGTCAGGGTCGGACATAGGGCGCGCGACGGATCCCTGGCTCGCAGCGCCGGTACGCGCGGTTGCTTCAGTGTTCATTTTTTACACAGCTTATCCACATGCTCCGGGTCGTTCGTACACTGCTGGTTGCGCTGGTTTTGGTTGGAGTTGGAGTCGTCGCCGGGCAAGCGCTGGAGCGCGTGTACGGATGGGGGGAGCCGCCTGAAGCCTACGCAACACTTGCGGATGCGGTACGCACGGTGGAAGCCGAATACGTTGACGAGATGACGCCCCAGACGCTGAGCGAGTCAGCGATCCACAGCTTGCTGAGCGGCCTCGACCCGCATTCCTCGTACATCAGTACGGATCGGATGAAGCGCGTGCAGGAGTCGTTTGAGGCAGAGTTTGAGGGCATTGGCGTGACGTACGAGCGCATTCGAGCCGCATCAGCCCCAGATACTGCTGTGGTCGTGTCCGTCATTCCGGGCGGCCCGAGCGACGAAGCCGGACTGCGTTCGGGCGATCGCCTGGTGCGCACCGACAGCACCTCGCTCGTTGGGCTGCCTGACCGCCGCATCCAGTCGCTACTGAAGGGCCCGCGCGGCACCACCGTGAATGTTACGGTGCGGCGCCCGGGTACAGCGGGACTCAGCACACACGCCGTAACGCGCGACCGTATCCCCCTAAACACCGTTGATGCGGCTTACATGATGGATGCCCAAACCGGGTATATCAAGCTGAACCGGTTCGCTCGCACAACGCACCGCGAGATGCGCGATGCTCTCACGCAACTCAAGGCGGACGGCATGCAGCGCCTGGTATTCGATATGCGTGATAATGCGGGTGGGCTGATGCGTGTGGCCGAGCGCGTAGCCGATGAGTTCTTGCACGATGACCAACTCGTCGTTGTGGCCCGTGGGCGTGATGGGGCCGTGCTCGATGAGTACCGAACGGAGCGGGCCGGGTTGTTTGAGCAAGGCCCTATGATGGTGCTGGTCAACGGACGCTCGGCATCGGCCAGCGAAATTGTGGCCGGGGCGCTGCACGACCACAGCCGGGCCCTGGTGGTGGGGCAGCGTACCTACGGTAAGGGACTGGTGCAGCGTCAATACGAGTTGCAAGACGGAAGCGGGCTGCGTCTTACCATTGCCCGGTTTTACACCCCCAGCGGACGCGCCATTCAGCGCCCGTACGAAACCGGTGCAGCTGTAACGCGCCCCGCAGCCTACATCGACAGCACGGATGCCAACTCGTCAGCAAACCACAGGGCCGCGGGCTCAGGCGGCATCATGCCCGATCGTGTCATTGAGCGCGATTCGCTCTACCAGATGGCACAGCGTCTTGTCCAGCAGCCCGCAATGCGTGCCGCGATGCGGGACTGGATCGATCGCAACATCCCTTCGCTACGCGACGCATGGGCTGGGCGCCCCGAAGCATTTCTTGCCACGTACGAGCTGCCCAAAGATGTGATAGATCGTCTGGTTCACGGGGGCGCCGGCTCTGCTGGGCAACGTTCTGCTGAACGGGCCTTGGGCCGCCCTGAACCGTATGGCATAACTGAACGGACCAGCCAAGACACATACGTACAATTAGCTAATACGGATCGCGGAACAATTCTGTTACAGAATGCGCTCACAAGTATGGTTGCGCGCCGTCTTTTCGGCATGGCCGAATGGATCCGCATGCAAAATAAGGTTGACCCCACCGTGCAGGCCACACCGCAGCTGTGGCCGCACGCTACGACCCGAGCGCAGACCTATGCGAACCGACGCTGATCCTGTACCCGTATGAGAAGGTCAGGGTCAACATCAGATGAAGAGAGTATCCGTTCTCACACGGTTCGCTTGCAATCTTCACCCATGCATCCGTTTTTATAAGATGTTAGGATGTTTTGATGCAGGATACACAACAGCACGCACGCTGCATAGATGCCAAGCGGCTTCTGGCAAACATGTAGATCGAAACGCTTGAGATCATCCGTATCTCAATCTATCAACCTGCTGGTGTAGAGGATAATTCTGCCTCATGCAGCCATGCACGTATACACGCACGTACAACCGGATGCTCACGTCGGTGCTCTTGCAGGCGGCCTACAACCGTCGGATACATGTAAAGAGCACCACGGCTCATGCGGCTCACACGACATATATGCACACAGCGATGCGGAGGCATCGTTGTTTGGAACGCGACGGCAGGCTTGCAGACGCAAGCCCAACCGACGTGCTCCTGCCGCACCGTCATACGTTTTTGCACGAACCTGATCCCACTGAGGAACTGCCCCTATGGTCCATTTTAATGCGTTGATGCTCAAATTCGCTCTCCTACAACAGGACAGCGGCGGAACCATAAACATGCTGGTTGAGCGCTTTAACGAAGGCGGAAGCTGGATGTGGCCGGTGCTGATCTGCCTGATTGTTGGGTTGGCGATTGCTTTTGAGCGCATCATCTCTCTGAATCTTGCGGACATCAACACGCAGAGCTTCCTGCATGACGTGAAAAAAGCGCTCGACGAGGGCGGTGTGTCGGCAGCCGAAGACGTGTGCGCTGAAACCCGCGGGCCGGTTGCCTCGGTCTTTCAGGCCGGCCTGCTTCGCGCCGACGAAGGTATCGAAGCGGTCGAAAAAGCTGTTGTCTCCTACGGCTCCATCGAGATGAGCTTCCTGGAGCGCGGTCTCGTCTGGCTCTCGCTCTTCATTAGCGTGGCGCCCATGCTTGGCTTTCTGGGTACCGTGGTCGGTATGATCGAAGCCTTCGATGCCATTGAAACAGCTGGCGACATTTCGCCGCGCCTGGTGGCGGGCGGTATTAAAATTGCCCTGCTCACAACCGCCTTCGGTCTGATTGTAGGCGTGATCCTCCAGTTCTTCTACAATTACGCGGTATCGAAAATTGACCGCATTGTGGCCGAAATGGAAGATGCATCCATTGAGCTAATCGATTCGCTGGTACTGCTGGAAGCAGGCGAGTCGGTTCTCGGCGATGATGAGCTCCTCGAAGAGGACTTTAGTGACGACAAAGACGCGGCGTAACGCACGCGTGCCGTTGGGCGGCCTCGTATTCTGCCGCAAGCATGTGACGACTCCGCAGCCGCTCGGATAGGTCCTCGACCTGTTTCGAGCCCTGTGGAGAAGTCGCCTGCTCGCTTACCTGCAGGCTGCCTCCTTCCTGTTGCATTCCTTGCTCACACAACGCGTCTATACTCATGGGTAATAACGCCATCCTCTTCTGGAGCATTATCGTTGCACTGGGCCTGTCGGGCCTCAGTCTATTTGCTATGGGGCTGTTCAGTCTGCGTAACGTATCATACGGCAAAGTGCGCCCTGTAACTGTGGTGTTGGTCGTGGCTCCAATGCTGCTGCTTAGCGTGCTTGGCTTCACCATGCAAACCTGGGCCGAAGCCGGTGTGCTCACCGTCGTCATCATGTTCATTGTAAGCCTGCTGGGGCTACTGGGAAGCGGTGTGCGATCGCTCTTCCTCTAAAAATACGCTTACAACTGCCTCGCGAGCGCCTCGCACCGGCGCTTGCTTCCTCCTGTTGTCCCTCTGATTTCCTGTTGCTATGGCTGGATTGCTTGATAAACGTCGGTCGAAGCGCGAAGACGCGGAAACGCCGACCTCGTCGATGGCCGACATCGCGTTCTTACTGCTCATCTTCTTCCTGGTGACGACCACTATCAACGTGGACACGGGTATTGGGATGACGCTGCCGCCCCAACTTGAACAGGAAGAGCCGCCGCCTGTGCAGGAGCGCAACCTCTTGCGCGTGCTGGTGAACGCCCGGGGCGAAGTCCTCCTTGACGATAACATGTCGTCGGTCAATCAGATTCGCGAAGAGGTCAGAACGCATGTCCTCAATTACGGGGAAAACCCGGACTACTCCGACTCGCCCAGCGACGCGGTGATCTCTCTGAAAACCGATGCGCAGACGCCGTATCGGATCTACATCGATGTGCTCGACGAAATCCAGATGGCCTACCGCGAAATCTACAACAACATTGCGCGTTCGGGCAACCTGCCCTCGGGCGAGTCGGTCCTCGACGAGACCTACGAAAATTACGAGGCGTACCGCGAGTCGCTGGGGCCTGAAGATGATGATCTCGTACGCGAGAGCCTCCCGCGGAATATCTCCATTGCCGAGCCTGATAGCGGAAATTGACGCTGCAGCACCGTTGCCTGTACACCCGGACCGGGGAGTAGCTTTGCTGCCCCCACACGGCTCCTGATGGCCTCCGCGGTGTCACGCCCTCCTTTGCACCACACCTGCTTGCTTCTTCTATGGCTTCCGAACGCTTTCAGAAACGGTCGTCCGATACCTCGCCCGGTATCACCACGGCCTCGCTGCCCGATATCATCTTTATGCTTCTGATCTTTTTCATGGTCACGACCGTCCTTCGCGAGACGGAGATCCAGGTGCGCACCGAGTTGCCCGATGCGGAGGCGCTCACCAAGATCGACCAGAAGCGTCTGATTTCGAATGTATATATTGGGCCCGTCATTCGCGGCCCGCGCGAAGGCGAAACAGCCGTCCAGATCGACGATGCGCTCATCGAAGAGTATTCGGCGATCCGCACGATTATGTACAACCAGTTGCAGGAAGAACCCCGGCTGATTGTGTCGCTGCGCATCGATCGCGAGTCGGAGATGCAAGTTGTCAATGAAGTCCAGCAGGAGCTTCGCGAGGCGGGGACCCTGCGTATCAACTACTCGTCTAATCCCGCTGTTAACCAGTGAGGCAGTTGCTCGGTATCGAATCATCAGAAAAGCTCTGCTGCGTAGCTGGCAGGGCTTTTTCTTTGGCGGGTCGTTTCACATGCGTCGCACAGCACTTATGCGTCCCCCGTTCGTCCTCGTTTCCACCCGTTCCGTTCATCGATTGCAATAGCGTTCTACTATGGCTCATCACGTAACTCTTCTTCCTGGCGACGGCATTGGCCCCGAGGTTACAGCAGCCACGCTGCGTGTGCTGGACGCTACTGGCGTCGAATTTGAGTGGGATACCCACAAGATCATTGGCACCTCGGCCGTCGAGGAAGAGCGCCCTGAACTGCCCGACGATGTCCCCGCCTCCATTCGCGAGCGTGGCGTAGCGCTGAAAGGGCCCATCACTACGCCGGTGGGCGAAGGCTTTACCAGCGTAAACGTCCAGCTGCGTCAGCGCCTGGATCTGTACGCGAATGTGCGTCCGTGCGTGAGCCTGCCCGGTATCGATTCGCCGTTCGAGGATATCGACCTTATCATCTTTCGCGAAAACACCGAGGGGCTCTACGCCGGGATCGAAACGTACGACCCGCGTCTCGAAATTGCGGATTCGACAGCGCGGGTCACGCGCCGGGGCTCGGAGCGTATTGTTGACTTCTGCTTCGACTACGCCCAGAAAAACGGACGCGATACTGTCACACTGGCGCACAAAGCCAATATCCTGAAAGAGTCGTCAGGGCTGTTTCTGAAAGTGGGGCGCGAGATTGCCAAACGCTATCCCGACATCAACTTCAACGACCGCATCATCGACAACATGTGCATGCAGCTCGTGATGTATCCGCAGCAGTACGACTGCATCGTGAGCACCAACCTGTTTGGCGACATCTTGAGCGATCTGGCCGCTGGTCTCGTGGGTGGACTTGGCGTAACGGCAGGCGCTAACTTTGGTGACGATTACGCCGTCTTTGAGGCCGTGCATGGCAGTGCGCCCGACATTGCCGGACAGGGCAAAGCCAACCCTACCGCGCTCATCCGCAGCGCTGTGATGATGCTCGACCATCTCAACGAAACGAAAGCCGCCCAGGCCGTCAATACGGCCCTGCGCGACGTGTACGCAGCCGGCGAGGTGCTCACAGCAGATGTGGGGGGCTCCAGCTCAACCACTGAATTCGCCGAACACCTGGCCGTACGCGTCGAAGAAGAAATGGCCGCGTAAGTGTCAAAAACTCCGCATCGACCCCAAAGCCTTTAGCAACCACCAACGAGGCGATGATTCAACGTATCCAAACCGTGTATCTGACGCTGGGCGCGCTTGTGCTGAGCGGCGTCCTGTTCCTTGAATCGCTGTGGGGAAGCGAAGCGGCGGCGACCTACGGGTGGTTCTTGCCTGTTATCATCGGGCTGGGAGCGGTGACGGCGGTTACCGCAATCGGAGCGATCTTCCTGTACACCGATCGCGAGACGCAGCGCACGGTGGTGGTGGGCACGCAGCTCATGACGATCCTGTGGGCGATTACGCTCTACGGCAGCTTCTTCATGACGAACGAGCTTCAGGTGTACGACGCCACCGGCTTGAACCTCGATATGCTGATGCTCGTGGCTGGACCGCTCGTTGCGTACATCCTTTTCTGGCTGGCCCGGCGCGGAATTGAGCACGACATTGAGCTTGTCGCGTCGATGGATCGCCTTCGCTAAGAGCCTGTTTGGGTTTTGGTTTGAAGGTGAGAGCGAGCGCCGTTGGAGCGAAACGAGGACCACGATAGAGGTTCGTAGCCGGGGCTACGGGCCGATATCGGGGGCTCGTTGCAGCCCAGCGGAGCCGCTCGCAGCGCCCTGACCGGAGGGAAGAAGTACTCCTGGGGTGCCCAAAGTAAGAAATCAAAACAGGCTCTAAACGCTCTCTTGTATGTCTGATTCATTACCCCCACGCGTGACCCTTGCGCTCACGGTGGGGGTTCTCAGTTTTGCGTTTGCCCCAATTCTTGTCCGATGGGCCAGCGAGGCCCCGGGCCTCACCATTGCCGTGTGGCGCACCAGCACCGCCGCCCTTGTGATGCTTCCGGGCCTGGCCTACGTGCATGACGAAGTACGCGCGTTCGGATGGCGCGACTGGGGACTCATCCTGGCTTCGGGCACAGCACTCGGAGCGCACTTCATTGCGTGGATCGAAGCGCTCTACTACACCTCCGTAGCCAGCGCCTCCGTGCTCGCTACCACGAGTCCGGTGTTTGTGGCCGTGCTGGGCTACCTGATCCTCAAAGATCGCCTCGCGTGGCCCGTAGTGAGCGGCATCGTGGTTGCTGTGGGCGGGGCCGCACTTATGGGACTGACGGATGCAGGCGCGGTGGCCTTCGGCGGCCAAGCGTGGTGGGGCAACACACTGGCGCTGTCGGCGGCGCTGCTTGTGAGCGTCTACCTGCTCATCGGGCGGGCAATTCGGCAGCGCGTGTCGTGGCTGGCGTATCTGATTCCGCTCTACAGCGTGGCGGCGCTGGTTACGCTCATGGCCGCTGCTGGACAAGGCGTACCACTCACGGGGTTTGATCCGGTGGTCTACGCCTGCGGTATCGGACTGGCGCTGGGTCCGCAGGTCCTGGGCCACAGCGCGTTTAACTTTGCGCTGCAGCGGGTGCCCGCGGCGCTGATTGGTATGCTTGCGCTCCTGGAGCCGGTCGGCGCCTCCATTCTCGCATACTTCCTGTTTGGGGAAGCCCCGGGTCCGTGGTCGGCCCTGGGAATGGTCGTCGTGCTCGGGGCGGTGGCCTTTGTGGTGCTCTACCGGAGCCGTACGGCAACGCCTCAACCAAATGACACATCACTTCACGAATCATCATAGGGTAGCGGATAGACGTTAAGTGATCGCTCTCCCAATAATAATCTTTCCTGGGGCGAACGGCCCCCCGTTCGCTCCCGCCAGCCCCGCCGGAGACGTCCGCGCCGGGGGGCGCTCCCAGTCTCCGGCTACTGGTATATTTGGTCCATCACGTAGCGTTGAACCGCTACCGAATAGAGAATATGTCCAGGCGATAA
>CAJXLX010000086.1 GCA_913056335.1 uncultured Rhodothermaceae bacterium | reverse complement strand
CTGGCGCGCAAACGGCGGAAACGGGGCGCCGGTGGTGGTGGCCACCGTGCGCGGGAACGTGGCCAGCGTAAAGAGCGGCGACCATTCTTGCCCGAATAGCACCTCGCGGTCGTCCCACGTCATTTTGGCGAAGGCGCGGCGCAGTCGGAACGTGCTTACATTGGCATCGGACGCGCCGAAGAAGTCGGCCTCAACGTAGCCCGACACCTCGCCGTCGAGTGCGTCCGGCAGGTCGCCAATGGTAAGCCCAAGCCGCGAGAAGAATGCAAACGCCCCCAGGTTGCTCACGTCGGTGGCGTCGGAGTCGGGCGCCGGGTAGAGGTGAAACTCGCCCTCACGCGCCGAAACGACTTGGCGCGAGTCGTACAGGTATTCGGCTTTCACGAACCCGCCCACATCGAACGACTGGGCCGTAGCCGCTGTGGGGGCCAGTATTAAACCACTGGCAAGAAATAAGAGCGCGTAGAAACTGCTCCACACAGCAGTCGTTCGGGATGAGTGTATGTGGTCCATGGCACAGGTGAGTCAGATCATCGGGTCATTCGATCACATGCTGCAGAATCGAGCCGCGCGTGCACGATGGCGTGGGCCATAGCTCCATCTATCTCCCATGCGTCTGTGTGCTGTGTTGCGCACACGTGCCGTCGGCTTGTTCTGCGTTCTGTTGACGCCGGTATCGGGGCTCCATCCCCAGGGCGTCGATGGTTGATTGTTCGAGCGCTCAGCCTACGGGCTCCATCCCCAGGCTGGGCGTTCGGTGGTTGTGGGGTACGGGGTGCAAAGTTAGGGGGATGCAGAGATCCTCGCATCGAGCATGCCCCTACGCATCCCCCAAACGACACAGCGATTGCCGTCAGCTTGCCCCGCTGACGTTTACGCTCTTACGCTTCTCGATGAGCTCCTCAACCACCTCGGGATCGGCCAGCGTGCTGGTGTCGCCCAGGTCGTCGAACTCTTGCGAGGCCACCTTGCGGATGATACGCCGCATGATCTTGCCCGAGCGCGTCTTGGGCAGCGATGCCGAGAACTGGATATGATCGGGTGTTGCAATCGGACCAATCTGATTGCGCACATACTGCACCAGCTCATCACGTAGCTCATCCGAAGGGTCGACCGTCTTGATGAGCGTGACGTAGGCATAGATGCCCTGCCCTTTCACCTCGTGCGGATAGCCCACGACGGCGGCTTCGGCCACGCTGTCGTGCGCCACGAGCGCGCTTTCGAGTTCGGCGGTGCCAATGCGGTGGCCGCTCACATTGAGCACGTCATCCACGCGGCCTGTAATCCAGTAGTAGCCGTCCTCGTCGCGGCGGCAGCCATCGCCGGTGTAGTACTTGCCTGCGTACTGCGAGAAGTACGTGTTCTGAAAGCGCTCGTGGTTGCGATACACCGTGCGCATCTGCCCCGGCCAGGAGTCGTTAATGACCAGGATGCCTTCGCAAGCCCCTTCGAGTTCATTCCCTGCGCCGTCGAGCACTTGCGGCTGGATGCCAAAGAACGGCTTGGCCGCCGATCCCGGCTTCTGCGGCACCGCGCCCGGCAGTCCAGTCAGCATAATGCCGCCCGTTTCGGTCTGCCACCACGTGTCGATGATGGGGCAGTTGCCATCCCCCACCACGTTGTAGTACCAGCGCCAGGCCTCCGGATTGATCGGTTCGCCTACGGTGCCCAGCAGGCGCAGCGACGAGCGGTCGGTCGATTCGACAAACTCCTCACCCTGCCGCATGAGCGCCCGAATCGCGGTCGGAGCAGTGTAGAAGATGCTCACATCGTGCTTGTCGACGACCTCCCACAGGCGCGAGGCATCGGGGTAGGTGGGCGTGCCTTCAAAGAACACCTGTGTGCCGCCGTTAATGAGCGGGCCGTACACCATGTAGCTGTGCCCGGTAATCCAGCCGACATCGGCCGTGCACCAGAAGACATCGTCGTCGTGCAGATCAAAGACATATTCGTGCGTCATGCTGGTGTACACGAGGTAGCCCCCCGTGGTGTGCAGCACGCCCTTGGGCTTGCCAGTCGAGCCCGAGGTGTAGAGAATGAACAGCGGATCCTCCGCGTCCATCGGCTCGCAGGGGCAGTCGGCATCGACGGTTTCAAGCGCCTCATGATACCACACGTCGCGGTCGGCATCCCAGTCCACATCGCCGCCGGTGTTTTGCACGACCAGCGTGTGGGATACGTCGGGGCACCGCTCCAGCGCCTTGTCGGCGTTGTCCTTCAAGGGCACGCGCTTCGTGCCGCGCTTGCCCTCATCGGCGGTAATCAGGTAGTGGGACTCGCAGTCCTGGATGCGGTCGGCCAGCGCATCGGGCGAGAATCCAGCAAACACCACTGAGTGCGGGGCCCCGATGCGGGCGCAGGCCAGCATCGCGTAGGCCGCCTCCGGAATCATGGGCAGGTAGATCGTGACGCGGTCGCCCTTCTCCACGCCATGCGATTTCAGGATGTTGGCAAACGTTGCCACGCGCTCCTGCAGGTCGCTGTAGGTGATGTGCTCCGGCTCATCGGTATTCGGATCATTCGGCTCAAAGATGATCGCCGTCTGATCCCCCTTTCCGTTGTCTACGTGCCGGTCGATGGCGTTGTAACAGGCATTGGTCACGCCGCCCTCGTACCACCGAATGTGCACGTTTCCGGGTTCGTAGGACACGTCTTTCACCGTGTCATACGGCTCAAACCAGTCGATACGGCTGGCATGCTCGCCCCAGAAGCCCTCAGGATCCTCGATGGATCGCTGATACATGGCCTCGTACTCCGCCTCCGACCCGATGTGCGCGCGGGCCCGGAAGTCGTCAGGCGGCGGATACATGTCGTCGCGTCCGGAGTAGGCCGCTGTTACCTGAGAGGATTCGTCGCTCATAGTCGAGTCTTGGCTGTCTGTTAAGAGAACATCTTATTCTATTACTGCCCGGTAATTAAAGACCGGGTACTGCTTCCAACACCCGCCGCTCGTTCGTGTATTGGAAGCGCTTTTGTCAATTGTTTACTGAAACGTAATCAATAGCGAAGACGGTGTCAAGAGATGATATGGGTTTTCTGGATAGGAGATGGCGTTCCTGTCTGTGGGGCTTTTCCCCGCCTCCCCGCTCCTGGGAATGGAGCACGCGGGATCGCATTACGCGCCAGACGGAGCTGTTGGGAATGCAAACCGAAGAGCCGATCCCTCGGCTGCAGTCTGCTCGACCCAGAGTTGGGCGTCGTGCTGGTCGAGCAGGGCGTGCAGGGTAAGCTGCATCATGGTGGTGCCCCACGGAATGGTGGCGTCTTTCCATCGCTCCACGCGCGCTTCGGTAACGGTCTGTCCATCGGCAGCCTGCAGGTCGAGTAACGCCACTGAATCGGAGCGCTGTACACAGATGGTGAGCGCGGTGCAGCGCGTGGCACGCACAAAGCGATCGCTCACGAATGCAAGTCCCTGCTTGAGCATGGCCGGGTCCAGATGCACGGTGAGTGCACTGGGAGATTCGGTTGTGGATACGGGGACATCGGTGGCTTCCTGCACAGCGGTCTGCGTCCACGTAAGCAATGCGGCCCCGCCCATCGGCTCCAGCGCACGGCGCGTGCGGTACATGGCGGTGTAGGCGGTGCTGGCGTCATTGATCAGTTTGGTGAGGCGGATGCCTTGATCTGCAATGACGTCGGTGAATTGCGTAGCCGCATCCACGCCCATCTGCGGATACTGCTGCATGGTTTCGACCGCCGCGCGGATGCTGGCCAGCGGGGTCCGCACCGACTCAATGAGGTGCCGCAACAGGTCATGGTTTGTGTCCAGGCGGGGCGCGGGTGGGGCCGTGCTGCGCACCAGCCAGTGCGGGGTGCCCTCAGGGGCAATGCGTGTGGCCTGCATGCGGCGCGGTGCATCACCCAGTTGCACAATGACCGTGGGCGTGTCGGTTGCGGCGGCGTCTTGTAGTTGCTTCCAGGCATCGGCATCCATCCACTGCGTAAGCAGCGCGCCGTGGAGCTGCTCCTGAGTGGCATCGGCGTTGCGAACGTTGGGAATCAGCATACGCGCAGCTTCGTCGTTCCAGGCCTGCACGGTAGCATCGGACGTGCACACCAGGGCCGGGCCCGTCATTGTGTTCAGCAAAGCACGCTGCCAGGGCGTCATAGCGTTGAATCCAACCAGATGAGGTACAACAGGAGACTGTGCATCAGGACAACGAAATCGAGCCCTTCTCTTCAGTGGTGCGTGGCCCATCGCGTCGTTGGAACGGGCGAACGGAGGACCGTTCGCTCCAGCGGTTATGATTTGATGTGAATCAGGGGTCGTCTGGGTGGAGGCTACGCATCGGGCAGGTAGCGGCGGGCGGTTGCTACCACATCGGCCACGGCGAAGGGCTTGGTGATGTAGGCGTCGGCGCCCATGGCGTAGCCCTTCTCGATGTCTACCTCACGGCCTTTTACCGTAAGCATGATGATGGCGATGTCGTTCCCCTCGGGCCGCTCGCGGATGGCATGGCACAGGTCGTACCCGTTGCGCGAAGGCAACATCACATCGAGCAGAATGAGGTCGGGGCGCTGGGCTGCAATGGCAGGCATCACCGCCGCCCCGTCCGACACAATCTGCACCGAGCAGCCTTCCTGCTCCATCAGAAACTTGAGTGGCGTTACAATGCTGGGCTCGTCTTCCACAATAAGCACATGAGGCATAGCGCGCACGTCGTTAGGAAACAGAGGCTTCGTGATCTGAGCTTGGTACAGATTCAGGGGGATGCGCAGGTACCTGCACGGTGAAGGTGGCGCCTGCTCCGGGCGTACTCTTCACGGTGAGTGTGCCCCCGTGCCGATGCACAATCTGGCGGGCAATGGCGAGGCCCAATCCGCTCCCCGCTTGCGGACCCACGCGGTTGCGGGCCTGCCGAAACTTTTCGAAGATGGCGTCCTGCTGGTCTGCGGGGATGCCCGGCCCGTTATCAGCCACGGATACGGCGTACGTATCGTTCGTGCGGGTCACGCGCACCGCCACCTGTGGATCGGCATCGGTGCTGTACTTGGCGGCGTTCGAGAGCAGGTTCAGCAGCACCTGGGTCATGCGATCGCGGTCGATGCGCGCGGGGCACGGGCGGTCGGGGAGCGTGACGTTGAGCGTGATGGCTTGCTGCTCAAACTGCGGACGCACGGCGCTGAGGGCGTTGTGCACCACGTCGCGCAGGTCTACGAGGGCCCGATCGAGCACGGGGGTAGCGTCGAGGCGCTCCAGGTCGAGCACCTGGTTTACGAGACGCGTAAGGCGTTCGGTTTCGCGCATGATGGTGGTGGCAAACGACCGCTGCTGCTCGGGCGAGAGGTCGGTTGTCTGATGCATGATCTCTGAGATCGCCCGGATGGCGGTAAGCGGCGTGCGCAGTTCATGCGAGACGGTAGAGACGAATTCGTCTTTGAGGTGGTCGATTTCTTTCAGCTTCTGATTAGCGTCGCGCAGCTCTTCGGTCGCGGCTTCCAGCTCGGCCTTCTTGTGCTCCAGCTCGCGGCTGTACGCCATGAGTTGTTGTGTCTCGTCGAGGATGTCCATTACCTCGCCAATGTGCAGCGGCTTGGCCTGAGCCACCGACCCCATGACAGCTTGGGCACTGGCCGCCCCAATGGCCCCAGCAAGTAGCGTCTCGACGTAATCGACCAGTTCCTCGTCGGCGCGCTCGGGCAGGGCTTTCAGGTCGTGGCGTGTGCGGTAGCGCTGCAGCGCTCGGTCGGCAGCACGCCACCCCAAGAAGCGACGCAGCAGCGCGCGCAAGTCGGCCACCGGGGCAGAGCCGGTCCACGGCGCAGCGCCCTGCGGACCCGCGTGGCGAAAGACATCAACGAAGCGGCTGGCCTGGCTCTGCTCCATGACGCTGGGCCGTGTAGCCAGCGAGCCTACCACGTAGAGTCCGCCGTTGGCCAGCATCGTCCAGAAGAGCGTGTGGGGCACCGGGTTGAGTTCGCTCATCCCCAGGAGCGCGTACGGGCGCAGCGCTCCGATGCCGAACGGGCCCTCGGTAATAAATGACGCGGGCAGCCATCCGGAATCGGCCAGGAGCGGAAGCGGGAGCGTGTAGCCCCAGATGGCGACGCCCGCCACAAGCCCGAGGAGCGCCCCAGTGCGGGTGCCGCGCTTCCAGAAGATGCCGCCCAGCATCGCCGGAGCAAACTGCGCCACGGCAGCAAACGAGATCAGCCCGATAGACACGAGGGACGGCGCATCCCCCAAACCCCGCAGATACAGGTAGCCGAAGAGCAGCACGACGACGATGGCCACCCGCCGAATCCCCAGAATAACGCCGGTAAGCCGCGACCGCCGCGCCAGGTTTAGTTGCGGGATACGCAGAAGCAGCGGCACGACCAGATCGTTGCAGATCATGGTGCTTAGCGCCGTTGTGGCCACAATGACCATACTCGTGGCAGCTGAGAGTCCGCCAATGAAGGCAAAGAGCGTAAGCGCGGTCTGGCCTTCGCTAAATGGCACAAGCAGCACGAACATGTCGGCGTGGGTGGCATCGCCATGATGCAGCAGCCCGGCTACGGCGATGGGCAGTACGAAGAGGTTGATGAGCAGCAGGTAGAGCGGAAAGAGCCAGGCGGCCTTGCGCAGGTGATCCTCGTTCACGTTCTCGACGACGGTGACCTGGAACTGGCGCGGCAGAAAGAGGACCGCGAGCATCGAGAGGCCGGTCAGCCACATCCAGTCGGCAAAGGCGCCCGTCGAGGCCTCAACGGTGTAGAGAGCTTCGATGGAGGGTACGGCGGCTCCATGCTGAAAGAGGTCGCCAAGTCCGTCGTACAGCCCGAACGTGACAAACAGCCCTACCGCCAGAAAGGCGGCCAGCTTTACGACCGACTCGAAGGCAATGGCAACGACCAGCCCTTCATGGCGCTCGGTGACGTCGAGGTGGCGCGTGCCGAAGAGAATGGTGAATGCGGCCAGCACCAGTGCGGCGTAGAGCGCGGTGTCGCGCCAGATGGGGACGCCTGCTGCTGCCGTGTCTTGCAGAGGGGCAGTGAGCGCCCCAAAGCTGGTCGAGATGGCTTTGAGCTGTACCGCAATGTAGGGCACCACACCAATGACCGCCACGACCGTAGCCACACCCGCCAGCACAGCACTTTTGCCATAACGCGCGCCGATGAAGTCCGCAATCGAGGTGATGCGCTGGTGCGCGCTAATGCGGACGATCTTGCGCATCAGCCCCCACCACAAGATGGCGATGAGCGTAGGCCCGATGTAGATGGGCAGAAAGTTGATGCCAGTGGTGGCGGCGTAGCCTACGCTACCGTAGAAGGTCCACGCGGTGCAGTACACCGCCAGCGAGAGCGCGTAGATGTAGGGGTTGTTCACAAGACTGCGCCCGTGCTCGGCCCGCTCGTCGCCATAGTACGCCACAGCAAAGAGCAAGCTCACGTATGCTGTGGCCACCAGCAGGAGAAGCGTTGTGCTCATTGGCTTGCGCCCCCTGAGCTGCCGCCCGTAGCGCGGTGCAGGATCGCTGCACTGGCCCCAATGAGCGCGGCCCAGATCACGAAGATTGCAAGGTAGAGCATGGGGATGCCGCCTATCGTCTGCGGCAAACTGTACACCGTAAGCAGCGGATACCCCAGCAGCATGCACCCGGCTACAAAGAGCGCTATCAGCCGCCGTTGTACTTCAAGCGTATCCATGGGCATGCGGATTACGACGGCATGGGGTCTTCGTCGGTGCTGAGCTGATTGGTTACGAGCACGCAGATGCCGGGCAGGCTGGGGTCATCGAGCGCGTAGAATGCCTTTACGCCGTCCTTGCGGCGGGAGACGAGGCCCTCGCGCATGAGGATGCCCAGGTGCTTGCTCACATTGGCCTGTCGCTGCCCGGAGGCATCCACCAGGTCCTGCACGTTGAGCTCCCCATGTACACGTAACAGATTTAGGAGCTGGAGACGCACCGGGTCGCCCATGATTTTGAGGCGTCGGGCCACACGCTTGATCTGCGCGTCAGGGACCAGCGGAGGGTTTGTGGAATCGGACATGCGCGGTGATGACTATCCAACAACTCGCGGGAGCCCCCATACGGCAGCCCCTACTTTACGTTTCGTTCACACCGTGGGGCATCTCGATACATTCGGGACATGCCCCGGTCACTCGCGGGCTTGCAGGCGCTCCTCGGCCATCCGCACCGCCTCGTACGCGTTCACAATGCTGCCTGTGGATGAGAGCGTCCCGAAACGCACCTGCGTAGCCTCGGCCTCCTGATCGGTACTGGGACGCGTGACCTGCTCGTCGGCATACGACACTGCCGACTCCAGAATGATCTCGCGCACTTCCTGGGCTGAGAGCTCGGGGTAGTACGCCATCAGCAGCGCGGCAACGCCCGAGACCATCGGCGCGGCCATGCTGGTGCCGCTGTTGAAGCGGTATTCGTTGCCGGTCGTGCTGGAGTAGATGTCTACACCCGGGGCAAACACATCCACGCGCTCAGCCCCGTAGTTGGAGAAGGAGGCGACCAGCTCGTTCTCAACGTCCCATCCCGACGCGCCCACCTCAATCCAGTGCGTGGCGCGTCCGCCATCGGCATAGTGCGCGGTCGGAAAGTTGTCTTCGGTATCGATATCTTGGGCGCTGTTGCCTGCGGCATGCACCATAAGCACGCCCAGAGAATCGGCGTAGCGCACCGCATCGTCGACAATCGCTTTCTGGGGCGAGTAGCCCTTACCGAAGCTCATGTTGATGATGTCGGCGCCGTTATCGGCGGCATAGCGGATGGCGTTAGCCACGTCTTTGTCGCGCTCATCGCCATCGGGGACCGCGCGCACTGGCATGAGACGCACGGCAGGGGCCACGCCGTCAATGCGGAGCGTGGTGTCGCGGGCGGCGCCGATGATTCCGGCTACATGCGTGCCGTGTCCCGGGTCGGGGCCGTGCACGTCGGAGTTGCCGTAGCCCTGCTCGGTGAGGTCGCTGTACGTATCTCCCACAATAGCACGCGGCTCAAAGTCGGGGTTGTATCCGTACTCGACCTGCGCGCTCACCTGCTCGTAGAACTGCTCAATGTCGCTCGGCGTCAGGTCCTGGTCGTAGAAGAACGTAAGGATGTCGTAGGCCTGCTGGAGACGCGGATCCTCGCGCTTTTCCAGGCGGGCGACATCGGCAGGGGTTACCTCGTCGACGTTGAGTTCGTTGCGCAGGAAGCGCAGCACGTTCTGCACGGTGTTGTGGGCGTTGCGCACGTTCGAGAGCTGCTGCTGGGCCTCGTCGCGCTCTTCCTTGAAGTCGTTGCGCAGCGTGTAGAAGTAGTCGAGCGAGTCGCGCCCGGCAGGGGAGAGCCGCGTGGTGTCGGTGTTTGCCGCCCACGTGCGATAGGTGCGGTACAGCCGCGTTACCTCGTAGGTGTCGTGATCCACATTCTCGCCGCTGGGGTTGCCCAGAAAGCTCCATCCATAGGCATCGTCCACGTATCCATTCTCATCGTCATCAACATCGTTTTCAGGCGTTTCGTCTTCATTTTCCCATCGCTGGGGCGCCAGCTCGTCGTGCTCAATGTCGACGCCCGAGTCGATGATGGCAACGGTGACTGTTTGCTGCGGCGCCCGGTTGGCCAGGAGCGTGGTGTGCACGCGATGGGTGCTGAGTCCGGGGTGGCCGTTGGCCTCGGCATCCATATGAAACCAGGCGTAAGGCGGACGCTCAGGCGTAACGGCGAAGGTGTCGGGCGTGGGCACGGGCACCGCTAAACGAGGTGGGGGCGCAATATTGGCAGCGGATTCGGAGGATGAGGCATCGGGCTCGGATGGGGCGGTGCTTGCGCATCCCCCAAGCACAATGGCAAGCAGAAGCACAGCAGTAGCGCGCCAGAAGCGGGTGGGCATGGGCAATAGGGAGCACGTGGGTAGGACATCGGTGGTAGCTGCTACCCACTACGCAATCGGGTGATTCAGCATTTGAACACCTCTACAGATATAGCGTGAAACGAAAATGTGCGCTTAACACGCATTTCGGATGCGCCAGTGGTGCGCAGCACGTACTACGATTTGTGGCCATACTGCGTTACGCCTCTTTTGGGCCTTGCATCTTATTAATTTCCTTACACACTGTTTTTTATATGGATACGTATGACATCGTTATCATTGGCGGAGGTATTGTCGGATTAGCTACGGCCTACCAGCTCCACCAGACGTATCCGGGCGTGCGGTGTGCCATTCTGGAAAAGGAGGATGCCGTTGCTACCCACCAAACCGGACGCAATTCGGGCGTTATCCATTCGGGCATCTTCTACACGCCGGGCTCGCTGAAAGCCGAAAACTGCCGCCAGGGCCGTAAGCAGCTCGTAGATTTCTGTGAGCAGCACGGCGTGGATTACGATGTCTGCGGTAAGGTGATTGTGGCCGCCACCGACGCGGAGGTGCCCGAACTGGAGCGTATCCGCGAGAAAGGGCGCAAGAACCAGATTGCGTGCACGCGCATCGGGCCGGAGCGGCTGCGTGAGCTGGAGCCGCACACCCGCGGCGTGGCGGCGTTGCACGTACCCAGTTCGGGCATCGTGGACTACATTGGCATGGCGCAGGCCATGGCGCGTGCGGTGCAGGAGCATGGCCATGACGTCTACACCGGCGCAGCGGTGCGGGCGCTCGACGTGACGTCGGACGGCGTGGTCTGCCACACGACCGCAGGATCGGTGCGCGGGCGGCTGGTGGTGAACTGTGCTGGCCTCTATGCCGACAAGATTGCGCAAATGAGTGGGCAAGACCCGCAGGCCCAGATTGTGCCGTTTCGCGGCGAGTACTACGAGCTCGTGCCCGAGCGCCAGCATCTCTGCAACAACCTGATCTACCCCGTGCCCAACCCGGATTTTCCGTTCTTGGGGGTGCACTTTACGCGGATGATTGAGGGCCACGTGGAGTGCGGCCCGAGCGCGGTGCTGGCGTTTGCTCGCGAGGGCTACACCTTTGCCGATGTCAACTGGCCCGAGTTGTGGGAGACGCTCACGTATCCGGGCTTCGTAAAGCTCAGCGCCAAACACTGGCGTAAGGGCCTCTACGAGATGGTGCAGTCGCTCAGCAAAGAAACGTACGTGCGGGCTGCGCAGCACCTCATCCCCGAGGTAACGTCCGACGACCTCGTGCCTTCGCCTTCAGGTGTACGCGCGCAGGCGGTGCGCCGCGATGGCACACTGGTCGACGACTTTTGGATTCGCGCCACCGACCGCGTGGTGAACGTGATCAACGCAGCCTCCCCCGCTGCCACAGCATCGCTTCAGATCGGCACGCACATCATGGACACGTATCTTACACCGCGCATCGAACGGGCTGGCTTGCAACAGCCTGTAGGTACACAGTAGCCTGCAGCCGTCCATCAGGGAGCATGCGGCACCACACCGGTATCAGACGCAGGCTCATGCACCTGCGTGTAGACGAGGGCTACGCCCGCGAGTGCGAGAAGCGCGCCGACGGCGAAGGGCATCACGAACCCGTATTGCACGAGGATGCCCGCAGTAATTTGTCCGAACGAGATGCCGAGTCCAAACGCAACGGTGAGCACCGAAAGCGTGGAGGCGGCCTCGCCCTCCTCGGCCAGGTCGCCGGCCAGGGCCAGGGCGGGGGCAAAGATAAGCGCCCCGCTGATGCCCTGCAGAAGCCGTGCGCCAATCATCTGCGCAGGGGTCGTGACCAGCCCCTGCGCGAGCGTAGTGGGGGCCAGTGCTGCCAGTCCAACCAGGATGAACGTGCGGCGTCCGTACGTATCGCTGGCACGGCCTACGAGCGGCTGCACCACCGCCAGCGCGCCGATGAACGTGGCAAACTGAATCGCAAAGAGCACAGGCCCCTGATCCAAGCGGGCGTTGACCTCGGGCTCAATCGAGGACATGAGCGCGATGCAGCTTGTCATCATGAAGGTGGCCAGGCCGAGCGAAAACACCGGATCGAGCGCCTGCTCGCGTCCGCGTACAGGGATCGCGAACGAGCGGTCGGTGGGTTTGGTGGTCTCGGGGTCGTCGACCATCGCCACGACCATCAGCGAGCTCACAAGCGCAGCGCCCGCCGC
>CAJXLX010000085.1 GCA_913056335.1 uncultured Rhodothermaceae bacterium | reverse complement strand
GAGGGATGTCGCCCCGCCGCTCGCGCAGGGGAGGCACATCGATGAGGATAACGCCGATGCGATGATACAGATCTTCGCGGAAGTCGCCGTCCTCGATCTCCTCCTGCAGATTCTTGTTCGTGGCGGCAATGACCCGCACATCCACCTCAACGGTACGGCTTCCGCCCACCCGCTGAATCTTGTGCTCCTGCAGCACGCGCAGCACCTTGGCCTGCGCCGAGAGGCTCATATCGCCGATCTCGTCCAGAAAAAGCGTGCCGCCGTGGGCCTGTTCGAACTTGCCGATGCGTTGCTGCGTGGCCCCGGTGAAGGCCCCTTTCTCATGCCCGAAGAGCTCGCTTTCGATGAGCTCGCTGGGAATGGCCGCGCAGTTGACCTCGACCATCGGTTCGTCATTGCGGTTGGACTTGCGGTGCACCCAGCGGGCTACGAGTTCTTTGCCGGTGCCGTTTTCGCCGGTGATGAGCACGCGAGCCTCGGTGGGGGCGACCCGCTCAATGGTCTCCTTGATATCGGTAATAGCCGCGCTCTCTCCCACGATAGGCGTGAGGTCGCCTGTACTCGTTTCGGTGATGGTCTGGCGCATGCGGCGGTTTTCCGTCTCCAGCTCGCCGCGATCAAGCGCGTTGCGCACCGTAAGCAGCAGCCGGTTCAGATCCGGCGGCTTCTCAATAAAGTCGTACGCACCGAGCTTGGTGGCCTCCACGGCGGTTTCGACGGTGCCATGCCCGCTAATCATCACCACAGGTAAATCGGGGCGGTCGGCACTCAGGGATTCGAGCACGTCCATGCCATCGCGCTTGGGCATCTTGACGTCGAGCAGCACCAGGTCGTAGGTGCTGTCGTGCACCATGTCGAGCGCCTCCTCGCCATCGGAGGCCGCGTCGACAGCGTAATCTTCGTATTCCAGAATTTCGCGCAGGGTCCGTCGGATGCTGGCCTCGTCGTCAACTACGAGAATGGTAGCCATAAGCACAGGTCAAGGGAAAACGCCAGAGAGCGACCAGGCACAGAAGCAGGTTACGAGGTCGACTGGGCCTGTTTGGCGTCTACGCGGGCCAGGTGGCGCTGCACCTCCTCAGACTCAGGCGCATCGGCGTACGTCTCCTGGATCTCGGTGTACACGCGCTGCGCTGCATCGAGATTGCTGGCGGATTCGTAGGCGCGCCCGGCATTAAGCAGGTAGCGAGGCGATAGCGAGGCGCTTTCGACGTACGAGGCGGCCTGTTCGTACAAGTCGGCAGCCTCAGAAAAATCGCCGCGGTCCTCAAGAATAGAGGCTTCGGCAGCCAGGGCGCTGGCGCCAACCAGGTCGCGGTCTTTGTCGAAGCGCTGCAAGTACGTCAGGGCCTCCTCGGGCATGTCGTTGCGCAGGTAGGCATTCGCAATGTAGAAGGTAGCCAAGTTGCCCGCGTTGGTGCTGCTGTAAGTGTCAGCAATCTCAATCAGTCCCATCTGGCTTTCGGTGCCCTGCAGGGCCTGTTCGTAATTGCCCGTCGCATATACGCGCTCGATCTGACCGAGATGCTCCTGGGCCTCAGCCTCCGTCTGCTGTGCATTCCACAGGTAGAAGCCAATGGCCGCAATGAGCACCACAAGCCCAGCACCAGCAGCATACAACGTTTTCTTGTTCTCCTCAAAAAAGAGGATGCTCCGGGCATACAGATCAACGATGGCATTCGAGCGCAGCTCTTTGCGGCGCGACGAGGACTCGGGGGCTTTGAGCGCAGACATACAGCGAAGAACAGTTCAACAGAAAAAAATAAGCAGGACGAAGCACACGCAGCGTTGCATCTACATGCTACCACATTATGATGCACAAGGCACCTCGTAGGCAAGCCGTAGCAGCACAGAATGTTTCTATTTGATATTCACTCATGTATCTCCAAGCGTCCTTGACATACGGTACGGTTGCGCCCTTCCTAAATAATTTGCACCTTGCATCCACTGAAAGATTATGTTTGGCACTTGCACGTCAGCCTTGTGTCCGAATCGGAACGTTCAGCGCGTCTGGATTGGAAGGCTTAGCATATGATGCTGAACATTGCGTATCCGTACGGGTGCATGTTGTGGTACACACAGCGCATCGGTCCTCGACATGAGGGCGAGGCGAACGACATGCGCTTGCGTAGCGCAGGATGAGGGCTGCCCCACGTATGTTTCTGTTTCCCCACATAGTCCTTTTGCAACAGGGCTCACGGGCTTCCTCGAGACGCGCAGATGTGCTCATTGCGCGGTGCGTTCCTGCGCCGCACCCCGCTGCATCTTCAATGATTTATCACTCAATACCATCTCACTCATGGCTACTACACTCGGTATCAACGGATTCGGCCGCATTGGCCGTCTGGTGCTGCGTTCCATTGTGGAGCAAGGCGATACGGATTTTGAAATCGTAGGGATCAACGACCTGACGCCTGCGGCCACGCTGGCGCATCTGCTGCAATATGACTCGGTGCATGGCACCCTCGACGCTGACGTGTCGCACACCGAAGATTCGATCACGGTGGGCGACATCACGGTGCCTGTCTTCAACGAAAAAGATCCGGCCAACCTGCCGTGGGATGAGGTCGGATGCGACATTGTTGTGGAGTCGACCGGACTGTTTCGCACGCGGGAATCGGCCAGCAAGCACATTGAGGCCGGGGCCAAGAAGGTGGTCATCAGTGCTCCCGCGAAGAGCGAAGTGGATGCGACGGTCGTACTCGGCGTCAACGACGAGATCCTGACCGGCGAAGAGACCATCGTGTCCAACGCCAGCTGCACCACTAACTGCCTGGCTCCGCTCGTGAAGGTGCTCGACGACGCCTTTGGCCTGAAGCATGGCCTGATGACGACGGTACACGCGTACACCTCGTCGCAAAACATCGTGGACGGTCCGCATGGCGATCTGCGCCGGGCCCGCACCGGTGCGGCCTTCATTATTCCTACGTCGACTGGTGCCGCGAAGGCAGTAGGCCTGGTGCTGCCCGAGCTCGACGGCAAGCTCGATGGCATGGCCATGCGCGTACCCATCCCCGACGGCTCCATCACCGACCTGACGGTGCATGTCGACGACGCGCCGTCGATTGATGCGGTCAATGAAGCGTTTCAGGAAGCGGCCTCGGGAGCGATGAACGGCGTGCTTGAGTACAGCGAAGCGCCGCTCGTATCGGCCGATATTATCCACAACCCGCACTCGTGCATCTACGACGCGCCCTCCACCATGGTGGCCGGGGAGCTCATTAAAGTGACGGGCTGGTACGACAACGAATGGGGCTATGCCAGCCGCGTTGTCGATCTGGCTGCCAAGATGGCCGATCTTTCTTAAGGGATTGACTGGCTATGTACACGCCGAGACGTTCACCCGCGTCTCGGCGGTCTTGTTTTTCGCTCGCAATACGCTTTATCTCCGTCATGAAAAAACTCACCCTTGATGCCGTGAACGTGCAAGGCAAGCGCGTGCTCATTCGCGTCGACTTCAACGTGCCCCTCGTGCACAACGAGGACACCAATCGCCCCACCGTGGCCGACGATACTCGAATCCGGGCTGCGTTGCCTACCATTCGGCATGTGCTTGACAAAGGTGGAAAAGCAATTCTCATCAGTCACCTGGGCCGCCCGGGTGGATCGCCGGATCCCGACCTGAGCCTGGCGGCGGTGGCCGATCACCTCGATACGCTCATCGAAGAGCGCGTGCGCTTCTCCAGCAACACCACCGGCGATGCGGTGCAAGAAGCGATCGATGGAATGGGCAACGGATGCGTTATCCTGCTCGAAAACACGCGCTTTGATCCGGGCGAAAAAGCCAACAGCGACGACTTCGCCGACGGCCTGGCCGCGCTCGCCGATATCTATGTCAATGATGCGTTCGGAGCCGCACACCGCGCGCATGCCTCTACCGCTGGTGTGGCCGCTCGCGTGCAGCCCGCCGTGATGGGGCGCCTCATGGAGAAGGAGGTCAAGATCCTGACGCAGGTGCGCGACCATCCTGAGCCGCCCATGGTGGCCATTCTGGGCGGTGCCAAAGTATCCGATAAGATGGGCACGGTGCGACGCCTTGCCAAAAACGCGTCGCACATTCTTGTGGGAGGCGCGATGACCTACACCTTCATGAAGGCCATGGGCCACGATGTGGGCGCCTCGCTCGTGGAGGAAGACCGCCTGCAGCAGGCCAAAACCCTTGCCGACGAAGCCAGTTCAGTGCTGCATCTGCCCCAAGACCATGTCTATGCCGCATCGATTGACGACGACACCCCGGCGGGCGTTGCCGAGGGCGATATCCCTGAGGGGCAGTTGGGGCTCGATATTGGGCCAGCTACAGTCAAAGCGTATGCCGACTACATCGCCGAGGCTAAGACCATCATCTGGAACGGGCCCATGGGCGTCTTTGAAACCGAAGCCTTTGCGCAGGGCACGCTGGCTATTGCGGACGCGGTAGCCGAGGCCACCGACAACGGGGCCTTCTCGGTCGTAGGCGGCGGCGACTCGGTGTCGGCGCTCAACGTATCGGGCAAAGCCGATCGCATCAGCCATGTCTCTACTGGCGGCGGAGCCATGCTGCAGCTGTTGGAAGGCGCTTCGCTCCCTGGCATAGACGCGCTCACCGACGCCGACGTGTAACTGCTGCGCTCTCTCGCTTGATTGAACAAAGTTACCGTGTTTATGAACATGGATTTTTGGCTTCCGCTGGCCGCATCAGCCGGACGCATCCTCGTCATTTTAGTCCTGGCATTCCTGGCCATTAAGGCGGTTGATCGCCTCATTGACCGGTGGAAACGACAGGTGGAAGACCTGCCCCCGCTCAATCCCAAACGCCAGCGCACCTACACGCTGAGCAGCCTCATTAGCTCTACCGCGCGCTACATCGTGTGGCCGCTGGCTGTTATTATGGTGCTTAGCGAAATGAACATGGACATTGGGGCGCTACTGGCTACGGCCGGTATTGCTGGACTCGCTGTTGGCTTTGGCGCGCAAACGCTGGTGCGCGACGTCATCTCGGGCATCTTCCTGCTGTTCGACGACACGCTGCACGTCGGCGATTCGGTGCGTATCGGAAGCGAGGTGGGCACCGTCGAAGAAGTCAACATTCGCCTCATCAAGGTACGCAAGTTCGACGGCGAGCTGCTGATGGTCCCGGCCGGCGAGTTACGCACCTTCGGCAACCGCAGCGTGACCTTCAGCCGCGTCGTCGTTCCCGTGGGCCTGTCGTACGAGCAAGACATCGACAGCATTCTGCCGGTTATGCAGCGCGTAGCCGATGCCTGGGTCGCTGAGCAAGATCCAGCGATTCTGGTCGATGAAGAGGCGTCCGTTCAAGCCATCAATGAGTTTGCCGATTCGACCGTCACCGCCCGTATCATCATGCGCGTCAAACCCGGCGAGCAGTTTGCTGCCGAGCGGGAGTTACGCCTGCGCTTGAAGCGCGAGTTCGACCGCCTTGGCATTGAGATTCCGTTCCCCCGTCGCACGGTGTACACGCGCACCGAAGACGAGCTGCCGCCGCCCACAATTACCGACGATGCGCCTGCCGACGCATCCGATGCTGAAGGATCTGACTGACCGCATCCCGCTTTCGCATCCCCCCAAACCTGCTGCTCTATTGGACCCATGCCCGATGCTGTTTCCGTTGACGGATTGGAAAAAACCTACCGTAGCGGGCTGTTCCGTCCGACGACCGTCCACGCCCTGCAGGGCGTGGATCTGGCGCTGGAGCCGGGACGCGTGTTTGGCCTCCTTGGACCCAACGGTGCGGGCAAAACGACGCTTGTAAAGGTGCTGCTGGGCATCGTACAGGCCAGTGCAGGCACCGCGACACTGTTTGGCACGCCGGTAACCGATCATCAAGCTCGTCAGCGTGTGGGGTATCTGCCCGAAAAACATACATTTCCTGAGCTTCTTACCGCTCGGCAGATGCTCGATGTGTACGGCCAGATGGGCCGTGTGCCTGCTGAGCACCGGGCCACACGCATCCCCGATCTGCTCGACAAGGTGGGCCTCTCGGCACAGGCCGAGCGTAAGATTGGGACCTTCTCAAAGGGGATGCTTCAGCGCGTGGGCCTGGCGCAGGCGCTTATGAATAGCCCCGACCTGCTCTTTCTGGATGAGCCGACGGATGGCGTGGATCCGGTGGGCCGCCGTGCCATTCGCGACCTGCTGGTGTGGCTGCGCGACGAAGGGACGACCATCTTCATCAACTCGCACCTGCTCTCTGAAGTCGAAAAGGTGTGCGGCGAGGTCGCCATCATGAACGAGGGCCAGCTGGTGAAGCAGGGCGCCATCTCGGAGCTTACCGCCGTGGAACGCGAGTACCGCCTGGTGTGCACCGCGCTCCCCGACGATCTGCCCGAAGCGGTGCACCAGCGGATCACTCCACTCGATAACGAGACAGCCCCCGAAGGGCTGCGAAGCTGGCGCGTTGCCTCGGACACCCGCACCGACCTGAATGCACTCATCGACACGTTGCGCGCCCACGATGTCGAGATCGAGGCCATCGATCCGGTGCGCCGCTCGCTCGAAGACTACTTCATTGATGTGGTCTCGCCTCCTGCTGCTTGATGGCCGTACGCGACGAATCCGCACGGTATGGCTTTTTTCGCATCTATCTCATTGTCTGTATCTCGCCATGCAACCCACGCTCGGCCTTATTTACCTCACATTTCGCGAGCTCTGGGCCAAAAAAGTGGTGCTGGGCCTCTTCCTGATTAGCTCGCTCCTGCTGGTCATGGTTGCATTTGCGCTGAACCTGGATGTCGTCGATGGCTCGCTGGCGGGCCTGCGCCTCTTTGGGCAAGCCCCTGGCACCATGGAGGGCCTCTCGCTGGAGAAGCTCGTGTTCGGGGTCGAAGCCGCCGTAGCCGGGGCCGCGTACTGGCTCGGTATCCTGCTGGCCCTGTTTGCCACTGCGCCGCTCATCGTTTCGATGCTCGAACGCGGGCACATCGACCTGCTGCTCTCTAAGCCGATGTCGCGCTCCACGCTGTTCCTGAGCCATGTTGCTGGCGTGTGGGCCGCCGTCGCTGTGCTCACGGTCTACCTGCTCGGCGGGGTGTGGGCGATCATGTCTATCAAGACCGGTGTGTGGAACGGCTCCTTCCTCATCTCCATCGGGCTCGTGGTCGTCATGTTTGGGGTGATGTATAGCACCGTCGCGCTCATGGGCGTGTGGACAGAGAGCACCGCGCTGGCGCTCATTGTAAGCTACGGACTCATCTTTGCTTCGCTCGTGCTGGCTGGACACGAAGCGATTGTTGCGGAATTGGGACTGGTTGGCTCTACGGCGTTCAACGTGCTCTATCATATCTTGCCCAACTTCGCCGAAGTCACCACCATGGTGGCCAATCTATCGCGCGCCGAGCCGGTCTCGTCGTGGTATCCACTGACCTCCTCCGTGCTCTTTGGGCTTGTGGCTTACGCGCTGGCCACCTGGCAGTTTGTCCGCCGCGACTTTTGAGCACGGGCCGAGCATCTAACAACGCCCCTTGACATTGCAAGCTGCTCTGTAACAACAATTCAGGCCCGTTCGTCTGTTGGGTGATGCAACTGCTTCGTTCTCCGACCCATGCCCCGCCCCCCTATGACGCTCTACCCCCGTTTCTCATCTGGGCTGCCCGTGCTGGTAGCGCTGCTCTTTGCCCTTGGTACGCTCGCTGGGTGCGGGCCCAATCCGCCCGAACCCTCTGACGATACCCTGAGCGCGCTTGCTGTCTTTCCCGCTGATGTGCAGAGCGTGTCGATGGTCGACCTGCAACGCCTTAAGGAGGATGCAGGCATCTCGTTCTTTGGCGAACGCGGCATCCAGCTCACGCTGCTCGATAGCGATTTTGTGTTCGACCCGCTCTCGCAAGAGCAACGCGCCGACCTGAACGCGTTTATCGAGGCCTCAGGCTTTAACCCCGATACCGACCTGCAGTCCGTGTACGTGGCGGCCTCACCCATGGGCGAAACCGTTGAGATGGAAGCCCCGCTGCTGGTGCTCAACGCCCAGTTTGAGCGCGAGCGTCTGGCAGCTTCCCTGGCCGATGCCACCGACCTCGTAACGCCGGTCGACACGGATGGTGATATTCCGGTGTTTGCCTTTGCCAATGAAGGGCGCAGCGCCAATGAAGCACGCGCCAACGACCGCCGCATTGCGCTGCTCAACGACCGCCGCATTGCGATTGGAAGCCCCGCCGATATCGACGCGCTGCTCGACCGCATGCAATCAGGAACCGGCGGGTTCGACGCCAGCGCCGACGACCGAGAGCTGATTGGCTACGCCTCGGCCAACAACGCGGCGTGGTCGGTTCTCCTCCGCATGCCTGAGCAGATGGGCGACATAGGTGAAATGATCGATGGCGATGCAAGCACGTGGCAGGAGCGCATGGCCCGCGTCGCGACTGTTACGCAGCAGGCCGGCATGGGCGTCTCGCTTACGTCCGAGGACGTGCAAGCCCGTATTACACTTGTGGCGGGCGAGAACGCCAGCGATGTGCGCAGCGTGCTGCGGGGCCTGGCCTCAGGCGCACAGGCCTACGACGACCTATCGGAGCAGCAGCGCACCTTCTTGCAAGATCTGGAGATCAACGACACCGGGCGCTTTGTGCATGTGGATATGCAAACCACGCAGCGCGCCCTGGCTGAACTCGCGATGTCAGTGCAGTAAGTAATGAGGCGATAGCTGGGGGGCGGTCGTACAGCGGAAGGGGAGATCCCCACGGCGTAACTGGATGGGCACACGTAGGGATGTCGTGGCATAAGAGCAGGTGCCTGTTTACTTCTCCCCACGCCCACCCCACACGTGCTTATGGTCTACACCACACCACACCACTCCCTGCCACGCCCCACCGATGCGCCCGCCCGCCCGCGCCCCAACTGCGTGGTGCTTACAACGCCTGAGCACTTCGACATAACGTACGTTATCAACCCGCACATGGAGGGGCATGTGGGTTCGGTGCAGTCTGATGTAGCCTGGCAGCAGTGGAAAGCGCTTCGTGCAGCATACACGGCGCTCGACATGCACGTACACGTCGTAGATGGCGTCAAGGGGCTGCCCGATATGGTGTTCTGCGCCAACCAGACGCTTCCCTACTACAACCCCGAAACCGACACCGCAGGTGTGGTCTTAAGCCGCATGCATGCCCCCGAGCGCCGCGACGAAGTACCGCACTACCGCGCCTTCTTCGACGACCAGGACTACGCCGTGCACACGCTGCCGAGCGAAGTCCCCGGCTCCTTCGAAGGCATGGGCGATGCGCTCTGGCATCCCGGCCACGCTGCGCTGTGGGGCGGCTACGGCTTCCGCACCGATATCGACGTATACGAGGCGCTGCACGACCTGCTCGGTGTGCACGTGTACGCACTGCACCTCGACGACCCCGATTTCTACCACCTCGACACCTGCCTTAGCGTGCTGGATGCCGACACCGCACTCTACTATCCGGGAGCGTTCGACGACGACGGGCGAGCGCTGCTTGAGCACGGCTTCTCGACGCTCATTGAGGTGCCGGAGCACGAAGCCCGCAACCTCTTCGCCTGCAACGCCCACTGCCCCGATGAGCAGCACGTGCTCATTCAGGAAGGCTGTACGACCACCGAAGCCAACCTGCGCGACGCGGGGTTCACGCCCGTCCCGCTCGACACCAGTGAGTTCCTGAAAGCAGGTGGATCGGTCTTCTGCATGAAAGTAATGGCGTGGTAGCGGTAACGCACACGCCATAACACGATGCACTTTACGGGATGCAAATGTATCTCTTGTTCCGAGGTTGCTGCTTGCGATGCGGTGCTCGTACTCATTGCGGTAGGTCGTTGCAAATTAACGACGTATGCTGTACCTATGAGAGCGTGCCGCGCTCTTTCTCCACGCTTTACTCGGCTTCATGAACGACACTGCAAACGATAGGCAAACCCGCCGCGAAATTGTCGTTGATGCGGTGATGCTGGTGCTGATTGTGGCTAATCTGGCGCTCATTGTGTTCGACTGGACGTTTGAGTACGAGCACTTCCGCACATTGCTACAGGCAACCGTACCGGCGGTAGACGAGTTCTACGCGACGAAAGTGGACCCGAACTTTCTGCTGTACGACCTGGCCTTCGTGGCGGTGTTCGTCGTCGAGATCGTGATCCGGTGGGGGCTCGCGATCTACCGGGGTACCTACCGACGGTGGTACTTCTACCCGCTGGTGCACTGGTACGACGTGCTCGGCTGCGTGCCCGTGAGCACCTTCCGGTCGCTACGGGTGCTGCGCATTGTAGTGGTGATACGTAAGATGCAGCGGCTGGGCCTGGTCGACCTGAAGCAGACCGTAGCGTATGAGACGTTCATCTACTACCGCGATGCGTTTCTGCAGGACCTGACCGACCGCGTGGTGCTTCGCATTATTGGCGGAATTCAGGACGAGGTCGCTACCAGCGATGCCGTGGTCGAACAGATTACGCAACAGGTCATTTTGCCCCGGCGCAACCAGCTCATCAACGCCATGACGCATCGCCTGCAGGCGGCCACCGCCCACGCGTATGACCAGTATCGCCCCGAATTTCAGGCGTACCTGGACGGTGTCATTACGAAGGCAGTCCAGAATAACCGGGAAATCAGCACCATTGGCATGATTCCTGGGGTGGGGGCGACCATTGCTCGCCTGTTAGAGCAAGCCATCAGCGACATTGTGTACAACGTGCTCAACCAGATCATGGATGACTTGGGCGAACAGGCGCACGACCAGGTGCTGTCCGACATTACGGCGCTTTCGGCGGATGCGGCGTTTTCCTCGGACTACGAGCAGGAGATCAACGAACTGGTACGCGCGCTGATTGTAGAGTCGCTCGACGTTGTAAAAGATCAGATTCAGGTCTACGAGTGGACGCCAGCGCATCCCCCTACCAACGTTGCCCCTGATGCCGACCCGCCGTTGCAGCCTTCGACCGCTTCATCTCCTTAAATCACCTTCTTGACTTTATGGCCGGATTGTACATTCACATCCCGTTTCGAGAGCGCGATCGTGCCTACGACGATGCTTTTGTATCTGCCAGAGCCGGTGTAAACTACGAAGCGTTCACCGATGCTATAGCTCGCGAGATTCGCCAGCAGGCGGAGGCGCATGGAGGCGAACTGCCAATTCGGTCGGTGTACGCAGGGGGGGGGCGGCCCTCGCTGATTCCGCTGGAGGCCATGGTGCCGCTGCTTCGTGCGGTCAGTAACTTTGAGACCGACGATATCGAGGAGGTGTCGGCTGAGCTTTCGCCCAAAGATGCAACGCAGCGCTACGTGAAAGGACTTACCACCATGGGGTTCAATCGACTGGTGGTGGCAGCGCTTTCGTTCGATGATGCTGAGTTGCATACGATTGATGCGCCGCATACCGTCCACGATATTTACCAGTGTCTGGAGCATGCGCGGACGGTGGGTATTGAGAACATCTCGCTCGATGTGACCTTCGGATGGCCCGAATCAACGCTCAATAGCTGGAAGCAGACCCTTAAAACGGTGGTCGAGTGCGAGGTGCCGCACGTCACCCTGCTGGAATGGCCGTCGTACGCCACCAATGATGCGCAGGAGTTGCTCCGTACCAAGCAGTATCGCTATGCGCTTCAGTATCTACAAGAACATGGCTTTGAGCCCTATGAGATCTCGCACTTCGCGCAGCCCGGCTACCGATCAAGGCACAACAAAAACTACTGGGCGCACGGCAGTTTCTTGGGCATTGGGCCGGCGGCGCACAGCTTTTGGTGGTACCCCGAGTCCGAAAACCCGCGCCGCTGGGCCAACGTGCAAGACGTGGAAGCGTATGCGCAGCTTCTGGCCGAGGGCGAGCGCATCGGCAATCAGGGCGCCTTCTTCGCACCCACGGTGCTCGGAGAGGTGCCGCGCGAGGCGCGCGTGATGAACGAAGAGCCCTTCGGCCCGGTTGCGCCGGTGGCGCGCATGGCCTCGCTCGACGACATGCTGGAGGAGGCGAACCGGCTGCCCTTCGGGCTGGCGGCCTATGCCTTCACCTCCGACCGCAAGACCGCCGGTGCGCTCCGCGAGGGCGTGGAGGCGGGGATGCTGGCGCTCAACTCGCTCCTCGTCTCGACGCCCGAGACGCCCTTCGGCGGGATCAACGACAGCGGCTACGGCTCCGAGGGCGGCATCGAGGGGCTCGAAGCCTTCCAGCGCACCCGCTTCCTAACCGACACGGACCTCTGAGCGGGGCGCGGGCGGGGCGCCTCCGCCCGTGGCGGATGGGCGTGATCGGGTCTGGGTCGTCCCGCGACGTCATATGCGGGGCGG
>CAJXLX010000084.1 GCA_913056335.1 uncultured Rhodothermaceae bacterium | reverse complement strand
CGGCGGTCGACTCGATGCGCACGACACAGCAGCGTATGCTCAACGCGGTGCAGAGTGCGTCTGATTCTGCGACTGTTGCCGATACGCTACGAACGTTGTTTGATGCGCAGGGCGTGCCCGAAGCGCAGCGCGAGACGCAGATTGAGCGGCTCACTACACCGTGGTTTACGTTCTTCCTGAAGTACGATCCACAGCCGATGCTCACGCAGCTCGATATTCCAGTGCTTGCGCTGTTTGGCTCAAAGGACTTGCAGGTTCCACCTGAGCAAAACGCCGAGATTATGCGTAATGCCTTAGGGGAGAGTTCAAGTCCCAACGCTACGGTCGAAGTGCTCGACGGACTCAACCACCTGTTTCAGCCTGCTGAGACCGGGCATCCCTCGGAATACGGCCAAATCGAAACAACGATGGCGCCGGAAGCGCTGGAGCGCGTGTCGGGTTGGATACGGGAGCAGGGAGAGTAGCAACAGAAAGCATTCGGTTCAAGCCCGTAGAGACGTGCCACACTGGCGCGTCTCTATTTAGCGGGTCTCAAGCACCGCCCGGGATATCCGCTCCGCTCCTGATCCCGGGCTAAGTGGACCCATAGCCGGGGATCGCTTGCATCCCCGGCGATCTGTGAGGCGAATGCCACCGGCACTGTATGTGTCCTGGACAGCATGTCGCTAAACACATACCACGGCGTGCCGTGTCGCTCTATGTACTATGCGACCGACGCACCACGCTGCGTCGTTACCTCCAGACCGCAATGAAGTGCTCAAGTAGGCGCAGACAAGTGCGCTGATGAGGAAGAGGGGCCAAAGGTCATTCCCGTGGCACCTGGTACCTCGTGATGAGATGCTTGAACGCTGCTTCATGCTGTACTCAAAAATCATGTATCTTTGCCGCAAACCTATTCAGCGCTATGAATACGCAAACATCGAAGTCATATGACGCTCCTGCACGCTATCTCCACACTCAGTTGGGCTACGTGACGGGAGGAGCCGGACTTCTTGGGCTTCTGATCACATACGGTGGATTTATGGATTCCCTGTCCGGGTCGGATTCCGTTGGATATGTTGCACTCGGCGGGTTTGGATTGCTTACCGTGCTGTTCGCAAGCCTGACGACCGAAGTCACCGACCGCGAATTCCGGTTTCATTTCGGTCCGGGGTTCTGGCGGCAGACGTATCCGGTCGATACAATTCGCAGCGCAGAGGTCGTCCGCAACCCCATCTGGTACGGCTGGGGGATTCGCTACACGCCAGCGGGCTGGCTTTACAACGTGTCGGGGCGCTCAGCGGTCGAGATTGATTTGGGCACCGAAGGGGTGATTCGCGTAGGCACGGACGAGCCCGAGCAGCTGACCCGCGCGCTGCGACAGGCGGTGGAAGCCGCGTAGCACATCACGGCTACGAACGGCGCATTGGAAGAGCATCGCAGGTGGAGGTTCCTGCGAGGTTCCTCCGCGAAAAGCACGCAAACCCCTGTATCCCCAGAAACTAAATGTTACGACAACGTAGAAACATAATCCCAATGCGATCTGACCGACCCCTGTACCATCCCTCCACGTCCCATGCCTAACTTTCAACTGAACGACGACCCGTTCGACGCCCGCGACACGTTCGACACGGGCTCGGGCGAGGCGTATCTCTATCGCCTGAGTGCCCTCGAAGACGAAGGGTACGCACTTGACCATTTGCCCGTGTCCATTCGCGTCCTGCTGGAGGCCATGCTCCGCGAGTGCGATGGCACACTCATTACCGAAGACAATGTGCGTCGCTTCGCGCAGTACGACCCGAGTGCGCCTGCCGAGGAAGAGATTCCGTTCGTGCCTTCGCGTGTGTTGCTTCAGGACTTTACCGGCGTGCCCGCTGTCGTTGACCTGGCGGCGCTGCGCTCTGCGATGGATCGCCTGGGCGGCGACCCGAACGAGATCAATCCGCAGGTGCCCGTGCACCTCATCATCGACCACTCGGTGCAGGTCGATCACTTCGGCACGACGGAAGCGATCAAGCTGAACTCCGAAATCGAGTTTAAGCGCAACCGCGAGCGCTACGAGTTTCTGCGCTGGGGCAGCGAGTCGTTTGAGAACTTCTCGGTCGTGCCGCCCGCCAGCGGCATCTGTCACCAGGTGAACCTCGAATATGTGGCCCGTGGCGTGTGGACGCGTCCCACCAACACGGGCATTGACCTGGCGTATCCCGACTCGCTCGTGGGCACCGACAGCCACACCACCATGATCAACGGCCTGGGCGTGCTCGGCTGGGGCGTGGGCGGCATTGAAGCCGAAGCCGCTATGCTTGGCCAGCCGATCTACATGCTGATGCCGGAAGTCATCGGGGTCAACATGACCGGTGAGCTGGCCGAGGGCGCCACCGCGACCGACCTGGTACTTACCGTTACCGAAATGCTGCGTGACTACGGCGTCGTGGGTCGCTTTGTGGAGTTCTTTGGTCCGGGGATGCAGACGCTCACGGTGCCCGACCGCGCAACCATCGCAAACATGTCGCCCGAGTACGGCGCCACGATGGGCTTCTTCCCGATCGATAACGAGGCGCTCGATTATATGCGCCGCACCAACCGCTCGGAAGAGCAGGTGCAGCTCGTGGAGCGCTACTGCAAAGAGCAGGGCCTCTTCCACACACCCGACACGCCCGCTCCCGAGTGCCTTGACGTGTTGGAGCTCGACCTGAGCAGCATCACGCCGAGTGTGGCGGGGCCGAAGCGTCCGCAGGACCGCATTACGGTGCCGGAGCTGCCCTATGAGTTTAACGAATCGCTCACCCGCGCGGCCGGGCCCCTCGGGTTCGGACTCGACGAGGACACGCTCGACAGCACCGGCGTGTACGACGATGGCGAACACCAGCTCGACCTGACACACGGCGACACCGTCATCGCCGCTATTACCAGCTGCACCAACACGAGCAACCCGTCGGTGATGCTCGGGGCTGGGCTCATCGCCAAGAAGGCGGTTGAGAAAGGACTTACCGTGCCGCCATACGTGAAAACCAGTCTGGCACCTGGCTCGAAGGTCGTCACCGATTACCTGGTCGAAGGCGATTTGATGCCGTATCTCGACCAGCTTGGGTTTAACACGGTGGGATACGGATGCACTACCTGCATCGGAAACTCGGGGCCACTCCCCGAACCCGTTGAGAAGGCCATCAAAGACGGCGACCTCATTGTGAGTGGCGTACTCTCAGGGAATCGCAACTTTGAGGGTCGCATCCACTCGCTCGTGCAGGCGAACTACCTTGCTTCCCCGCCGCTCGTGGTGGCCTACGCGCTGGCCGGAACCGTAGACATCGATCTGACCAACGACCCGATTGGCACCGACAACGCAGGCGAGCCGGTCTATCTGGAAGACATCTGGCCCTCCAGCGACGAGATCAAGGCGCTGGTTGATACTGTTGTGAAGCCCGAGTTCTACAAAGAGGAATACGAGGGTATCGAGCAGTCCAACGAAACCTGGAATAACATCGCGATTCCCGAAGGCTCGGTGTACGCGTGGGATGACGAATCCACCTATATTCAGGAGCCGCCGTTCTTCATGGACCTGACGCCCGAAGTGCCGCCGATTACATCGGTTGAAGGCGCGCGCGTCCTTGTGAAGGCCGGTGATTCGACCACGACCGATCACATTTCGCCGGCGGGGTCGATTCCGGAAGAGTATCCGGCAGGCAAGTACCTGAAAGAGCGCGGCGTGAAGCCGTACGCATTCAACTCGTATGGCGCGCGGCGTGGCAATCACGAGGTCATGATGCGCGGCACGTTCGCCAACATTCGCATCAAGAACGAACTGGTGCGCGACGAGGATGGCAACGTTGTGGAAGGCGGTGTTACCCGCAACTTTCTGAAGGACGGTGAAGTCACGACTGTGTTCGACGCGGCGATGGACTACATCGACCACGATGTGCCGCTCGTGGTGCTTGGTGGGAAGGACTACGGCATGGGCTCCAGCCGCGACTGGGCCGCGAAGGGCACCATCCTACTCGGCGTCGACGCCGTAATCGTAGAGAGCTACGAACGCATCCACCGCTCCAACCTGATCGGGATGGGCGTGCTGCCGCTCCAGTACAAAGACGGCGACACGGCCGAATCGCTTGGCCTCGACGGTACCGAAACGTTCGACATACCGCTCGACGATGACCTCGAAGCGGGGCAAGACGTGGAGGTCATTGCCACGAAGGAAGACGGCACCGAAACCCGCTTCACCGCGGTCAACCGTTGCGATACGCCGATTGAGGTGGAGTACTACCGCCACGGCGGCATTCTGCACTACGTGCTGCGCGACTACCTGAGCAACGCGCCCGTGGCTGCGTAACGAGCCCGCACTGTGACATAAGTCACGCACGACATACGCAAAGGCGCCCCGCTTCCTTCTGTGGGAGGCGGGGCGCGTTGCTGTTTGGGGTGGTCATCTTGAGCGGATGCCGACAGCCGTCGGCAGAAGCCGAAAGATCTCCCCCGCTCCAGCAGCGCCTTGCACCCGGCGGGCGTCTGCTAAATGAGCGGGAGATGGTTCCCCCGACAGCAGTCGAGACTCCTGCGTCGGACTTCGCTCACCATGACACGTTTACGGGAAGGGGTTCCAGACCTCACGCGTTACGATAGCGCGGGTATCGGGTCATGCCGTCCCACGCCTTCCGTCAGCAACGTCCGCCCCATGCGATGGCCCGCACGTACCACGTCTACGTCATGAGCAACCGGCACCGGACGGTCCTCTACATCGGTGTGACCGGCGACCTGACCCGCCGTGTGCACGCCCACCAAAACGGCAGCGGCAGCGCATTCACGAGGCGCTACAACGCGACCGATCTGATCTACGCTGAGCCGTATGCGGATGTCGATGACGCGCTGCGCCGTGAGAAGCAGCTCAAGCGGTGGACCCGTGCGAAGAAGATCACGCTCATCCGCCGCCAGAACCCCACGCTGAAGACAATCCAGGGACCGTACGAGTAGCGCAGGGGCATAACACCTGTGAGGCGCCCGCCAACCGAGCGGGAGATGGTTCCCCCGACAGCAGTCGGGACTCCTGCGTCGGGCTTCGCTCCCCATGACATCCATTGCGTGGGCTTGTCATCCTGAGCGCAGTCGAAGGATCTCCCACACCTTTGGTACAACCTTCGCACCCCGGAGGGCGCCTGCTATCTGAGCCGGAGATGGTTCGATGCGCTTCGCTTACTCACCATGACATGTTTCTATTGCAAGCGGTCATCTCGGGCATTAGATACACACAAAACGCCCCGCTCCGGGTAGGAACGAGGCGTTCGAAAACAGCGATCAGTGCCTGCAGAGACGGGACATATCTGCAACCATCTTACTCCGCATCCGGTGCGTTATCCATCTGGGCTTTCTGGAGTTGTCCAGAATAATCAACATACACCGTTTTCGTTTCGGTGTAGAAATCGAAGACCTCCCAGCCGCCATCGCGGTGGCCGTTGCCCGTGCCTTTGACGCCGCCGAACGGCATGTGGGCCTCCGCGCCGATGGTGGGGCCGTTTACGTAGGTGATGCCCGCCTCCAGGTCGTGCATCGCACGGAAAGCGTGGCGTACGTTCTCCGTGTAGATGCTGGAGGAGAGTCCGTAGTCGGTGTTGTTGGCCACTTCAACGGCCTCCTCGTACGACGATACCGTGAGCACGCTGAGCACAGGGCCGAAGATTTCCTCCTGGGCCAGACGCATGTTGGGGGTGACGTCGGTGAAGAGCGTGGGCTGGAAGAAATAGCCATCCTGCAGCGCCGGATCGCTGGGCGTGTCGCCGCCAAAGACGAGCGTAGCGCCTTCGTTGGGGCCGATGTCCATGTAAGATTTCACTTTCTTGAGCGCACCCTCGTTGATGAGCGGCCCCACATCGACGCCGTCGTCGCGTCCATCACCGAGCGTCAGGGCTTCGGCAGCCTCTTGAATGCGGCTGACGAGTTCGTCGTGCACGTCCTCGTGCACAATCAGGCGACTGGTGGCGGTGCAGCGCTGCCCCGTGGTGCCGTACGCGCCCCAGAGCACGCCCTCAAGCGCGAGGTCGAGGTCGGCGTCCTCCATCACGATCATGGGATTTTTGCCGCCCATTTCGAGGGAGAGCTTCTTGTTGAGGCGTCCGCACGTTTCGCCGATCTTCGTGCCGACTTCGGTGGATCCGGTAAACGAGATCGCATCGACCGACGGATGCTCAACCAGCGCGCCGCCGACGGTGCCGTCGCCCTGCACCAGATTCACGACCCCGGCAGGCAGCCCCGCATCCGCAAATACCTGAAGCAAGAGCGCGCCACAGTGGGGCGACTCCTCGCTCGGTTTGAACACGACGGTGTTGCCCGAGGCAATCGCCGGGAAGATCTTCCAGGTAGGCACCGCGACGGGGAAATTCCACGCCGTAATGATGCCGCACACGCCCACCGGACGCCGGATGCTCATGTTGAACTTGTCGGGCAGCTCGCTCGGCACGGTGTGCCCAAACAGGCGGCGCGTTTCGGAGGCCGCGTAGTACGCGGTGTCGATGGCCTCTTGTACGTCGCCGCGCGTCTCGCTGAGCGGCTTGCCCATTTCGCGCGTCATGGCATCGGCCAGGGCGTCCTTGCGCTCCACCAGCAGATCGCCGATGCGCTTCAAGATGCGTCCACGCTCAGGAGCAGGCGTGCTCGACCAGCCGTCGAACGCGCGCTGAGCCGCGGCCACGGCATCGTCTACATCGGCCGGACCGGAGGCAGGAAAGTGGCCCACCACGTCTTGGAACGACGCCGGATTGCGACTGGCAAAGGTCTTGCCGCTTGCAGCGGCCTGCCAGGTGCCATCAATGTAGTTTTGGAAGAGATCAGCCATAAGCAAAATAGAAGGTAGCAATGGGGATACAATCGGTAGCTACAGTATAGCCGATGCCAGATGCGTTCTCAACGGAGGCGTTCGGATTATGCACGAAAAGCGCTTTGGGTGATGAAGTAGGCTGTCGTGCATGTAGGATAGCGACTGTGGAAGCGTAGCCCTCGTCATGGTATCTGGCGGGATACGAAGCATGAGGGCCCATCCAGCATCCCTACCGCGCTCCGGGAGGACGTGTGTTCCGTAACAGGTTCTGTCGCATCGGTACAGCAAGGCGCACTGTTCCGCCATGTGTCGCAGCCCCACGGGTTCGATGCGCGCACGTCTGCGAACCCACTACGCAGCGTCTCGTTAAGGCCAATCGCTTACGCAATTTTACGTACTGCATCCCTGCTCAACCATGCTTTCCGACGACGCCATTGCCGCGCTCGAATCTGCCGTATCCACCTGCGACGCCGCCCGCCGTGATCTGGAGGCGGCCCTCACCCGCGCCGAAAAATCGAGCGACGACACCGACCACGACGAAGCGCTTCAGGCCATTGCCACCGCCATTCAGGAGTGGGGCGCGGGCCAGGAGCAGTTCGCCGACGCGGTGGCGGCCTCGAACGCGCCCGACATCCCGATGGCAGCGCTGCTCCTCAAAAACGAAACCGGCACCGACGCCATGAACGCCCGGCGCGGCGTGCCCGGCGTCTCGGTCGACGGCACCGACCAGCCCTTCGACGTCGACCTCTCGGGCATGCGCGGCAGCGCCCTCACCGACGCGATCACGACGTATGTGGAAGACGACGCGTAACGGAAAGATCGCTTTGTGTTCTGCTAAAACGCATATCCAAAGCTGATACCGCCGCCGGGGGCGGCTATCAGGCGATCTGCGTATCCCACAAACGGGGTAAACCCAATACGAAAGAGGAAGCCGTGCTCACGGGGCTGATGCCGGTATCCAATCGTAAACGAAGCCAAGACCGTGTCCGACCAATCGGAATAGGTGCTATCCAACAGCAAGGTGGCCCCCGCTCCGAGTTCAAGCGCGCCCTCGGTGTCGGATACAAAGGTCAGCTGCATGGGCACCAGATGCGTTCGATCATCGTCGCCAAATGTGAAAGAAGAGCCCAACGTAGCATAGCCTCCGCGAAGGTGCCAGCGCCCAGCCAGGTGGCGGTCGTAGTTTATGCTGTAGAGGAGCCCAGCGCCGAGCAGTTCAACATGCACGGCGTTACGAGCACGCTCTGATGATGCCGGGTCGTCTGTTCTGTCTGGCGCTGTAGCCGTCTGTTGGGCATAGCCTGGGGCAGACAGTGCGACGAGCCCGAGCAGCCCGATGACAGCAAGAAATGCTGTGAGTGAGTTTGACATGGCGAGGCGTTAATCTGTGAGAAGAAGCAGAAGAGATTGTTCAACTAAAATGGTTCAACTAAAAACGCCCTGTAGCAAGAGTGAGGCCGAACAAAGGGCGATGTATGGCGGGGGCGTATCCCACGTAGGTGCTTAGTTTGATGCCGCCTCTGGTATCGCCCTCGGCCCTTCCAGAGCGACAGCGTCGCGTTGATAGCCGACTCCGATAGCGGCTCCCAGACGGGGGCTGTTGAACGTGCGATGCTGCAAGAAGATATGCCCCTGGCCCGGTACAGAGAGCGCAGCAGTCAGGTAGTTGCGATGTCTCAGCCGAACGGTCGCGTCAACGCCTGCCATCAGCACACCCAACGTTGCAGACACGCCGTATCGTCCGTCGGAATCGAAGCCGGCAATGTATACGCCCCCGCCGAATCGGTGTGGATTCACTATGGCGTCCTGGTCTTGTGCATCAATGACGCGGGCAGCGCCCTGGGCAGGAGCGTATGCGCCCGTTAGGCCGAGCCCTATTGTCTGTTGATGAGAAGGCTGGGTGGTTGCAGCGTGAAACATCGCCGATTCGCTAATGGGCGAATGGGTGACGCATCCGCTGGTAGCAATGAGTAGCGCTCCGAGGGCGAGAATAGGCTTAATACGACACATCATGTGTTTTACAGTAGAACTGATGACGGGAGATTCCATCCGCATCGATCCTAAAACGCATATCCAAAGCTAATGCCGCCAAATGGCAGGAACCGCCCGTTGGATCCGACAAACGGAGTAAACCCGACACGAAAGAGGAAGCCATGTTCGATCGGCTGGTAGCGGTAGCCCACGACAAACGACGCCGCGATCTCCGAGTTGCTGGTGTCATTCTTGGTATCCAGTTCCAATCCAGACGCGCCGTTGTCCTTCACAAAGGTAGCGCCGGCGCCGAGTTCGAGGGCATGTGTAGCGTTGGATACGAAGGCCAACTGCACGGGCACCATGTGTACGCGGCCATTAAGCCAGTAATTGTTACTCAAGGTGGCGTAGCCCCCGCGAAGATGCAGGCCCCCAACAAGATGGCGATCGTAGTTGATGCTGTAGAATAGACCCGCACCACCCAGTTCAACATACAAAGCATTGCGAGCAGGCTCCGACGCCGCATCGGCTGTCGAATCTGGGACCGCAGCAGTCTGCTGCGCATAGGTTGGGGCAGACAGTACAACGAGGCCGAGCAGCCCGATGATAAAGGCGACGCGCCGTGCCGAAAAGAAAGACAAGGGTATGTAGAGACTATAGAGATAGAAATATATGAGGGATTGTATGTCTTCACAATGGTAATATAATTGCCCGCACATCCTATTGCAACAGGACAGCTGCGCGTAGGGCGGACTCGCATCCTAAAATAGAACTGCAGTTCTAAGAGAACGACACACGAGTAGCATGTAGGGGAAGCACGGGATTAGTACGTTCAAAGAGTATAATGGAGTGCACCAATGCGGCGCTCTATACCAGACTGTTTTCCCTCTCTATGATGATGTGCCCCATGACACATACCATACAATCCTCGCGTATCTCTCTTGACGCCTGCAGCGCGTTTTGTGCTCCACAGCGTTGGCTTGTAGCGCTCGTGTTGGGCCTGCTGCTCATGGCGGGCACGCTCCACAGCGCATCAGCCCAAACCACGACCATTGAGCGCCTAACGTCGCCCAATGCGAGGAGTGGTGGTTTCTACGGCTTCAGCATCGACTTCGACGCGGCAAGCAGCAACTTCATGGTTGGCGCTTTGGCAGAAGGGTTCAACGTTTCGTCTCCACGCGGGCGTGCTTACATCTATGGCATCTCCGTAACCGCACCTCCGTTTTTACGTGCCACGTTGGATCCTCCTGCAGGCTCAATCGAAGGCAGCTCGCAATGGGGGCGAAGCGTGGCTGTGGGGACCTCCGTTTTTAGCACCTCCTACTTCGTCGGCACCCCGCTTGACAACAACACCACACTTACACCGGGTTTCCCTGTCGACAACACCGGCTCCTGGTCACGGTTCGAGCTTCTTAGCGGAAGCTACAGTCGGGTTCGGACCTACGAGCTCGGCTCCAGAGACCGAGCGAGGCGTTTGCTTGGTATCGGGCTGGCGCTCGACGGCACCACGCTCGCCGCGGGGGCGTCCACAAGTGCCGACTCGTTCAGTCCTGGCGGACGCGTGCACATCCGCAACCTGACCGGCCTCACGTCGGGGGCTAACGGGGCCACGATTGCCAGTCCGTCGCCTCAGGAGGGTGCGCAGTTCGGGCGCGGCCTGGCCCTCGATGGGGATCGCCTCATCATTACGGCGCTCAACTACGATAGCGGCAGCCTGACCAATCGCGGCGACGCCTATGTCTTCTTACGCGATCCTGCCACCTCAACGTGGAGTCAAGAACAGCAACTCGTGCCTGCCGGTCTGACCGACGGCGCTCGGTACGGGCGCGCCGCTGCGCTTGCGGGCAACCTCGCTTTCATCTCGGCTTCGGGGCAAGACGTAGGCGCCACGCCTGATGCCGGAGCCGTGTACGTCTGGACGCGCGACCCTGTAGCAGGCACATGGACGAACACGCAGACGCTCGCGGCCCCTGCGCCCGAGACGGATGCTATTTACGGCTATGACCTCAGCTACGACACGTTCACCAGCACGCTGTATGTTGGTGCTCCGCGTGAAGATGTTTCCTCGCCCGGCACGGTTACTGATGCGGGGATTGTGTATGCCTATCAGCAAGATGGGAGCGGTACGTGGCAGGAGCAGCTTCGCTTCGCGTCTACCAACCCGCAGTCGGGGGCGCTTTTCGGTGCGGCTCTGAGTGCAGACGGCGACAAGCTCATTGCGAGTGCTTACAGCGAGGATATTCCCGATGGGGCAGGAGGCACGTTCACCGACGCGGGGGCCGTCTACGTCTATGACATGGTTTCGGCGCTACCTGTTGAGCTGGCCACCTTTAATGCACGCCTGCAGGGCACCACCGCTCATCTGCAGTGGCGCACCCTGAGCGAAACGGACAATGCGGGCTTTCATGTGGAGCATCGCGCTCCCGGCGCGCGCTTTCAGGACGTGGACTTTGTGTCCGGGGCCGGAACGACGAGTGAACCGCAATCCTACGCGATCCGCATTAACAACTTGAGCGCGGGCACGCATGCCTTCCGTCTCCGTCAGGTCGACCTCGATGGCACCGCAACGCGAAGCGATGTCATCACAGCTGAGGTGCGCACGCCTGCTGGCGTCTCGCCAGTGTGGCCCAACCCGAGCCGCGGGCTTGCACAAGCCGAGGTCACGGTCGGAGCACCCGGACGCATCCAGGCGGCTGTGTACGACCTGCTGGGACGCCGCGTGCTCACGGTACACGATGGCCTTGCTCAGCCAGAGGCCCCTGTAGCACTTCAGATTGCGACCGATGCGCTGCCCAGCGGTATGTACCTGCTGCGTGTACAAACACCGCAGGAAACGACTCTGCGCCGGTTTACCGTGGTGCGGTAGGGGGTACATGCCAGAGAGAAAGCTGCTGTCTGCCCACGATGCAAGATGGCAACCCACAAGAGAGCTGCCGTCTGGACGGTCCAGGCGGTGGCTCTTTTTCTTTTTGGATGACAGGCCATGCGACTTGAGTCCGACGGATGCGACGCGTAGCTTAGGGCATCGTATTTCCGCATACGGCTTTCATTCGTCATGACCTATCATCTTTTTTTGGTTGGGCTCATTCTGGGGCTACTTGGCGCCGACCTTGCCGTGCAGGCCCAGCCCCAAGGGCAATCGTACCGGTTTATGCATCTGGGCGTTGACGATGGCCTCTCGCATCGCACGGTTACGGCGCTGGCTCAAGACAGCACCGGCTATCTGTGGATTGGCACCAAAGCCGGGCTGAACCGCTTTGATGGACGCACCATGCAGGCCTATCATCATGTGCGTGGGGATACCACCGCCCTGCCGAGCTACCACGTCGCGGCGCTGCTTGTTGATGCCGAGGGCACGCTGTGGGTGGGTACCAACGCGGGATTGAGCCGCTTTGATCGAGCGACCGAGTCGTTCCGCTCGTATCGTCATGTCCCCAACGATCCGGCTGGGCTCTGCGGACCCACCGTTCGTCGTATTGCGCGTGACGGCGAGGGCGGGTTGTGGATCGGCACCGAAGAGCACGGCCTCTGCCACTTCGACCCAGAGCG
>CAJXLX010000083.1 GCA_913056335.1 uncultured Rhodothermaceae bacterium | reverse complement strand
GATCGGGCCTCCCACTGTGCTGTGGTTTCACTGGCCACGCGAGCCACCCCGCCGTTTTTGTTGGCCTGGTAAAACGTGTAGGAGGCCGAGCTTACGCCAATGCCCAGAATGAAAATGATAAAGGCCGGCCAGGCAATGTGCGGGGGCAGCGTAAAGCGTTGCATGGAAGACACCAGGTAAGTAGAGCAAAAGGACGCACAGGGGGAGGCAGAGGCGCACATTTCTTACGGAGCTGGAGCCGCTTGACTGCTCGGGCTCAAGAGCGGAAACGGGATGCGCTGTTCCGTTCCGTCATCGAACTGGAGCACGATGGTGACTTCGCGTTCGTCGCGGAGTGCGTCGGGTGGGACGATGATCCATGCTTCGGTGCGTTTCATTTCTTGCGGTGCGAGTATTGTTTCGCCCGTGCCCACCGGATTCACCTGTATGTTGGGGAGGCCCGTGGCCCCGATGCTGAAGCGCGCCTCGGTGGCGGTCTGGTTGCGCACCCGCACCCGCACCCGGTTGGCAATGCGGTCGTCAGGCAGCTCCATGAAGGGCTGGCCGCCCGCCCGCGTTACATTGATATCGTAGGCCGGGCGCGTCCACAGCAATCCCACGAAGAACACCGTAAGCGCCAGCAGCACGCCGCTGTAAAGCAGCGTGCGGGGACGAGCGATCTTAGTCGGTTCGTCGTTGAGCGCTTTCTCGGAGGTGTACTTGATGAGCCCCGGCTCCCAGCCCATCTTATCCATAATGTCGTCGCATGCATCGATGCACTGCGTGCAGGCCACGCATTCCATCTGCAATCCGTCGCGGATGTCGATGCCGGTCGGGCAGGTGCGCACACATGCCCCGCAATCGATGCAGTCGCCAAGCTCCGAGCGGTCCTTGCCCCGCCCGCGCGGCTCGCCCCGGTCTTCGTCGTACGACACGATGAGCGAATCCGGATCAAGCAAAACCGACTGGAAGCGCGCATACGGGCACGCGATGGTGCACATCTGCTCGCGGAAGAACCCAAAGTCGTACAAGATGAGCCCGGTCGTCCCCATCATCATGACAAAGTAGCCCCAGTTGTCGCGCGGATCGCCCTGCATCCAGGTCAGCAGGCGCTCCCACCCAACGAAGTACGATACGAACGTGTGGGCCAGCACCAATGAGATGACAGCATAGCTCCCCCACTTCGCAGTCTTGCGCCAGGCCTTGTCGAATGTGAGCGGGCCTTCGTCGCGGCGCTTGCGCACATGCTCAGCGCCTTCAATCCAGCGCTCGATAGGGCGATACACGAACTCCAGGTAGACCGTCTGCGGGCACCCCCAGCCGCACCAGATGCGCCCCAGCACGGCAGAGATGAGAATGATACTTACGAGCGTGCCCAGCAAGAAGCCAAGCAAGAGCAGTGTATCAGTCGGGTAGAAGGTGGTACCGAAGAGCGTGAACTCACGCTCCATCAGATCCAGAAGCACGGCGGGCTTGCCGTTGATTTGGATCCATGGCAAGCTTACAAAGAACGCAATGAGGGCCCAGCCAATGGCCAGGCGCCACCAGTAGTAGAAGCCCTTGCTGGGGGTGGGATAGAGCCAGCGGCGGTCGCCCTCCTGATTCATGGTAGAGAGCACCGCTTCGGGCGAGTCGAGAATGCCAACATCGTCGGCATCGATAAATTGATCGTTACGGGCCATGATCTTAGGGGGTACTGCATAGCGCGGCGAATACACGCGCTGAAACTAATGGGAACCAAAGTTTACGTGTCATCCCCCTTCGTAGGGGTCGCCTTCGGGCGCCTTGGCATCGGGCGGGTCGGTGCCCTCAATAGAGCGGATGAACGCGACTACCTGTGCACGCTCTTCGGGCGAGAGCGTGCCTTCCCATGCCGGCATGCCCGCATCGGCCACGCCGTCGGTGAGCACGTTGAAGAGGTCCACGTTGCTGCCGCCATGCAGGTAGTACTCGTCGGTCAGGTTCGGGCCGATAATGCCCTGTCCCTGACCACCATGACACGAGGCACACAGGCGCTGGTAGTTTTCCTCGCCGGCCGAAATATGCTCATCGACGTCTACATATTCAGAGATCGATGCTTCGGTTACCTCAAATGAACCGCCTTGCTCCTCAGCATATGCCTGGCGGATCATCTGAATCTCTTCTATGCCTGCAGCCAGGTCATCTTCGTAGGTGTTGATCCAGTCAAAATAGGTGATGCCTACAACGTATACGACCGAAAACGCGACGGTCGCCCACAGCGTCCAGATCCACCAGCCGGGCATCGGGTTGTCATATTCCTGGATGCCGTCGTAGTGGTGGCCCTGAATGAGTTCATCGGAGGTACCGCCGTAGAGCACCGAGCCGTCGTCGGCGCCGGTGTTAGAGGAATCTGTGCTGGAGGGGTCAGTGCGACTCATGAGGAGGATCCGTTTTGGTGAGGCGGGGCATCGTCGAGCGGTATGTGTTTCGCGTGTTCACGAAACTCCTTGGGCATCCAGAAGGCGTACAGCACGATCATGCAGAAGGCGAACACGAAGGCCACCAGACCAATTTCGGCAAGAGGGCCGGTTTCAAGGGTGCGCAGGGCGTCTTTCCACATGGGAAGCAGGGGATTGAGGACACAGGATGTAAAGGCAGCAGGTCAGTTGGAGCCCGACGCAGTCGACGAGGCGTCGCTCAGTTCGTTCTCCACATTGGGAGCCGCGTCGAGGTCGGTCCCCAGGCGTTGCAGGTAGGCCACGAGCGCGACGATCTGCTTCGACGCAAGATCAGCCGGGCCGCCCTGCTGCTCGATCTCGCGTGCGATCTCGGCGGCCTGCTCTTCGGCCAATGCAGTGGCCTGCGCAATCTCTTCGTCGGAGTAGGGCGTGCCCAAGGCGCGGAGCGCGCGCAGCTTGCGCGGCAGCACATCGAGGTTGGCGTCTTGTTCGAGCATCCACGGGTAGGGCGGCATGATCGAGCCGGGACTGGTCGAGCGCGGGTCTTCCATGTGGCGCACGTGCCACAGGTGCGGGTATTTGCCCCCTACGCGGGCCAGATCGGGGCCGGTGCGCTTTGAACCCCACAGGAACGGGCGCTCGTAGACCGTTTCGCCCGCGCGCTGGTACTCGCCATAGCGCTCCAGTTCGTGACGGAAGGGACGCACGGCCTGCGAGTGGCAGCCCACGCATCCTTCCGAGATATAGATGTCGCGCCCGGCCAGCTCAAGGGGCGTGAACGGCTCCACAGTTTCAATGCGCTCAGCGGCGTCGTCGGCCAGCATAAGCGGCACGATCTCCACAAGCCCGCCCACCAGGATGGCGATAGTTGTGAGTACAGTGAACACGAGCGGCCACCCTTCGAGCGAGCGGTGCATCCCGTCTTTGTCAATGAAGCGACCCATAATACAGCGAAGAAAGCGTCAGGGGGAAGAAGCAGGAAGGCAAAGAAAGCCGATTAGTCGTCGCCGGGGGTAGGCAGTTGCACCTTTTTGGTACCGGGACGCGGGGTGTCGTCATCATCGTCATCGTCCTTACCAGATGGGGTATCAGATGCCGTGGCCGTGTCAGGCGTAGGTGCTGCCGTGCCATTCCCCTCGGCCCCAGTGCCGGGTGCGCCGTCGCCGCTCATGCCTGCCGTAACCGGCTTACGAGCCGCAATCTGGGCAGCATCGGGCAGCGTGTCGGGCGCATCGCGAATCGTCATCATAACGTTGACCACAAGCATCACCATACCGGCCAGGTAGAGCGAGCCCCCAATGAAGCGCGCCCAGTACATGGGGATAACCTGCACCACGGTTTCCATGAAGTCGGGATACATGAGGCGCCCGGCGTCGTCGAAGGCGCGCCACATTAGGCCCTGCGTGATACCCGAGACGTACATCGAGATGACGTATACCAAAATGCCGAGCGTGCCGACCCAGAAGTGGGCGTTGGCGAGCTTATCGCTCCAGAGCGGCGTGCGCCACAGGCGCGGCAAGAGCCAGTAGATCATGCCAAAGGTCATAAAGCCGTTCCACCCGAGCGCCCCCGAGTGCACGTGGCCGATCGTCCAGTCGGTGTAGTGCGTGAGGGCGTTCACGCTTTTTACCGAGAGCATGGGCCCCTCGAAGGTCGACATGCCATAGAAGGTGATGCCCACGACGAACATCTTCAGCACCACGCTGTCGCGCAGCTTATGCCAGGCTCCGCGCAGCGTAAACAGCCCGTTGATCATACCGCCCCAGCTGGGCATCCATAGCATTACGCTAAAGACCATGCCGACCGTGGCCGCCCATTCGGGCACGGCGGTGTAGATGAGGTGGTGCGGCCCGGCCCAGATGTAGATAAACACCAGGCTCCAGAAGTGCACAATAGAAAGTCGATACGAAAAGACCGGACGCTCAGCGGCTTTGGGCAAGAAGTAGTACATCAGGCCCAGGAACGGCGTCGTCAGGAAGAAGGCCACCGCGTTGTGCCCATACCACCACTGCACCAGCGCATCTTGCACACCGGCGTAGATCGGGTAGCTCTCAAACGCGCCCACCGGAATCGCGAGGTTATTGCCTACATGCAGCACCGCAATGGTGACGATGGTGGCGATGTAGAACCAGAGCGCCACGTACATGTGCTTAACGCGCCGGTTTTTGAGCGTCGCGAAGAAGTTGATGGCGAAGATGATCCACACCACCGCAATAGCGATGCTGATGGGCCACTCCAACTCCGCGTACTCCTTGCTGGTCGTGTAGCCCAATGGCAGCGTAATCGCGGCGGATACGATGATGCCTTGCCATCCCCAGAAATGAAAGCGGCTCATCCAGTCGCTATACATCCGAGTTTTACAGAGACGCTGCGTGGAGTAGTACACCGCTGCGAAAATGGCATTGCCGGCAAAGGCAAAGATCACCGCGTTGGTGTGTAGCGGACGCAACCGCCCAAACGACAGGTACTGTCCCAGATTGGCTTCGGGAAACGGAAGCTGCAGGGCCAGAAGCAGCCCCACCAGCATCCCAACGAGTCCCCAGATAACCGTGGCCAGCACAAACAGCCGCGTGATCTGCTCGTCATACGAGAAGACCTCCACGTCGTCCTGGTGGACCCGGGGGGCCTGGGTGGTGGAAGAAGAAGGCATAAGACAAACCGAACAGGCTGATGATCGAGCGGCGGATGAGCGTCGGTACAAGGTGCATGGGCGCTTACGCGCTTCATGACAGACGAGCCGATGCGCCCCGTGTAATGCATCTGCACATGGCCGTGTGGGGGATTGCCCGACGGGCCAGGCGCTCTCGCTGTGGCGCTACATGCATATACAGATTAGGTAACTTGTATTTCCCAACTTCGAACACAGAGAGTAGACTGTCAAGCGCCCTGGCTTTTTTTGCGCGGAGGCTGCCCTCAGCCTCTCTCGGCGCTGTGCGACGCACGTGTAGCAAGATCCTTGTTACGACGGTATGTTGTGCGCAGCCGCCTCGTGCGGTAGGGGCTCCACAAGGCTATGAGCACGGGGGCGCGTAAGAAGCATGGCACACGTTGTGCGGCGCAGCACGTTTTCGGTAAGCGTGCTCAGCGCGTCATTCCGTGTTGGATGGTGGGTCGCCGCCAGCACAATCAGGGGAGCCGGGTATGACCGCGCTACGCGGGTAATGGTGCTCACCGGATCGCCCTGCTCAACATGCAGTTCGGTCGCCTCTTGGGTAGTGTACGTCGGATGCGTGTAGCGATGATACCATGTACGCAGGCGGCGCGTCGCCGCGCGTGGCGTAGCCGTAGCATCGTCAAGGGCCAGCATGTCGGCAGGGGTTAAGGCCACGTACTGGCGACGCGTGAGCACGTGCAGCACATCGAGGCGCGCGTTGGTGAATCGGGCAATGGCCTCGGCATGATGCAACGTGGGCACTGCATCCTCACTCAAATCGGTGGGCGCCAGCACATGGGTGAATGGCTCACTCGCTGTCCGCCCGGGTAGCGTAAGCACAGCCGAGGCAATACCTGCGATCATCGAGGCAGCCCCCGGCACCGACAGAAGCGGGCTCGGCGCGCCGCCTGTGGGAGGGGAAAGCACAACCAGATCAATGCTATGGCGCGCAACGTAGGCCTGCCAGTCTGCCATAGTGAACGTCTCCTGTGCCCACGCTTCCGTATGCAGATCGAGTGCAGCGTCCGCGGGCCCCACAGCCTGCACCTGTTTATGCAATCGAGCTTGTGGTACAGACGCCCCCGGAGCCAGGCCTTCCGCAGGGTTAGCCTGTGGCCACGGCGTAACATGCAGGGGGATGTCCAGGCGCTGCGCCCACTGTACAATCGGAGGCAGCACAGCAGGTACCGCTTGCCCTGACGGAAGCGGACACAAAATGGAACGAGGAGACCACATAGCCGATCAGGAATAACCAACGAGCAACGAAACCAGCGGGCATCGCCCGCGACGCTCTCCAATAGCGCCGTGCCGCACTTAACAATGCACGGTAGCCTTTAATCACAACATCAGTCCGTTTTACTGCTGCCAGCAGGTCTTGCACCTGGTGTGTGGGGAAACTGTGAACCCCCATGTAAGGGGGCGCCCCACAGTGGGATCGGGGCTGGTCGCACGTGCCATGTCGGCGTCTATGGGACAGCATGTGCGGCTCCCGCTTCGTTTCTTGATTGCGGCGGTCCTGCGCCGCCCGGGTATGCCAGCATCTACACAAGCATCCCCAGGGTCTCACAGGCGTACGATGGTGTGCGCCTTGCCTCCTCCATCTTGATGTTGTTGTTTTGCCTCCGCCTTATGAACACTCTCCTGGTTGGTCCAGACTCGCCTTCACGCCGTGCGCTGGCCGATGCGCTGGAGCGCCGCCAGTATGCCACCACCCTAATGCCCAGCGCTCATGCCCTTACGCCGTCCGATGCCGAGACCGCAGACCTGGTGGTGCTCTGCACGCCAGGGGCCCCGGCGACCGCCTGGGTCGAGAACATGCGCACTGCCGGATACGACACGCTGGTGCTGGCAGTAGCCCCTGGGGCCTCACGCAAACGCATCCACGCCCTCTTTAACGTCGGCGTTGACGACTGCATTGTAACCATGGGCGACCGCAGCCGCCTCGATGTCCGCCTGAATGCGGTGGAGCAGTACCATGCCACCCCGGTGCACCGCACCCTGTCTTCGGACGTAAGCACCGCGGCGCGGGCGCAGGCGGTGGTGGCCGACGTGAGCCGCCGGGCGCTGTCGGAGACGAACCTGGATGTGCTCATGGCCTACGTGGCCCATGTGGTGCCGCCCCTGCTCGGGGTCGATGCCTGCAAGATCTTGGAGCATGAGCCCGCACGCCATGCGTTTTCGCTCCGCGCCGGGGCGGGGTGGACAGCCGGTTCCCTGGGGACGGTGTGCATCCCCGAACGCTGCAATGGTACGCTTTCGCAGGCCGGATACACGCTGGCAACCAACAGCCCCGTCGTGGTATCACACCCCGAGGACACCCCCGGCTTTGTGTTTCCGCCGCTGTTGGCCGAGCACGGGATGCAGAGTGGCATCAGCGTCGCCATTGCCAGTTCGCCCGAGCCGTTCGGCGTGCTTGGGGCCCATGCCCGCACCCCGCGCTCGTACGACGACCAGGCCGTGTTCTTCCTGCAGTCCATTGCTAACGTGCTGGCTGGCGCGGTGGACCAGGCCCGTACCAAGCGGGCCCTGCAGGTGAGTGAGGCCAACGCCCGCGCCATCCTCGAAACCACCGTCGACGGCATCATCACGATCGACGCCGATGGGGGCATCGAGTCGTTCAACGAGGCCGCCGAGGACATTTTTGGATACGATGCCCACGAGGTAATGGGCAAAAACGTCCGCATCCTTATGCCTGAACCCTATCGCGAGGAGCACGACAACTACCTCCACCGTTACCACGAAACCGGCGAGCAGCGCATCATTGGCATCGGGCGCGAGGTCACGGGTCGACGCAAAGACGGCTCGACCTTTCCGATGGACCTGGCGGTGAGCGAGGTGCAGCGCCACGACCGGATTACGTTTACCGGCATCGTGCGCGATATCTCGGAGCGCCGCCGGCTGGAGCAGGAGATCTTGAGCATTAGCGAGCAGGAGCGCCGCCGCATTGGCCAAGACCTGCACGACGGCCTCGGGCAGATGCTTACCGGCACGGGTTTGCTGCACAAAAACCTGGCGGACCAGCTGCAGCACGAAGGCCACGCTATGGCCGAGGAGGCCGCCGAGATTACCGATCTCATTCGCGATGCCGACCGGTACGCGCGCGACCTGGCCCGCGGCCTTACACCAGTTGACCTGGAGGCCAGCGGGCTGTCGGAGGCGCTGCGTCGCCTCTCGGATAACGCGCAGCGTCTGTTCGATGTCGACTGCGTCTTCGAGGAAACCGGCACCACGCTCGTTCACAACAGCCAGGCGGCTACGCATCTGTATCGCATCACGCAAGAGGCGGTGAGTAACGCAGTGCGCCATGGCGAGGCCGCCCGCATCCGCATTATCCTGGCAGGCGGGCCCCATCAGGTGCGGCTGCGTGTGCACGATAGTGGGAGCGGATTCGACCGCGAGCACGCCCAAAACGGCGGCATGGGCCTCCGTATCATGCAGTACCGCGCCCGCATCATCGGCGGCTCGTTCGACGTGAGCAGCACCGTCGGCAAGGGCACCACCGTTACGTGCCCGCTGCCCCGCACCGCCGACACTGAACCCACCACACCCTCCGAAAGCCCCCCCGTCGGCCCCACGTCTCCCCCGTCCGGGTGCCCCATTTAACCGGGCGATTGGCGCCTTCCGTATCCCTGCTTTCTCAGACCTCCCGTTGCTCTCATGACGCACTCAATTATCATTGTAGATGATCATCCGCTGATGCGCAAAGGGCTTGCGCTCTCGCTGAACAGCGAGCCTGATCTCGATGTCGTTGGGCAGATGCCCAGCGCCGAGGATGCGCTTGAGCAGATGGAAACGCTTGATCCCGACCTTGCGATCGTGGATATTTCGCTGCCTGGCATGAGCGGCATGGAGCTGCTAAAACATATGCAGGCGCGCTACGAATCCATCAAAACGCTGGTGGTGTCGCGCCACGACGAGGTGCTCTACGCCGAGCGCGCCATCCGGGCCGGGGCGCGCGGCTACGTCATGAAGCTCGAAGCCGCCGACGTCATTGTGCAGGCCGCCCGCCAGGTGCTGGGCGGTGGCATCTACGTGAGCCAGGAGATTAACGAGCGCCTGCTCTTGAGCATGGCCGAAGGCGGACGCGAACGCCTCATGCAGTCGCCCCTCGAAATCTTGTCCGATCGCGAACTCGAAGTGTTTGAGCTTACCGGCAACGGCGTAAGCACCCGCGAAATTGCCGAGCGCCTGCATCTCTCCGTCAAAACCATTGAGTCGTACCGCGCCCGCATCAAGAACAAGCTGAACCTGGAATCGGCCACCGAGTTGATGCAACGCGCTGTGCAGTGGGTCGAGAGCGAAGCCGGATGACGGCAGCTCGCCTCGCGCCTCCCCCAATCCCGTTTTTTCCACCGATCCCCGCACGCCCATGCTTACCGTTGATCACATTCTCTTTCCAACCGACTTTTCACCCTGTGCCGAGGAGGCCTTCGAGCATGCCATTCACATGGCTAAGCACACCGGCGCCACGGTGCACGTGCTCACCGTCGTGGGCGAAGGCTCTGACGACCGCCCCATGGAGTACCTGCCGCTTGAGGAGGCCGAGGATGGCTCCAGCCTCTACTATGCGCCGGGCCCCAACGACGACGAGCAGGACACGCCGGTACCGGTCGTATATCACCAGATTAACGATCGCTCGCCTGCCGATGCCATCGTGCAGCGCGTAAAGGAAAGCAGTATTGACGTGGTCGTGATGGGCACACACGGACGCCGCGGTGCTGAGCGCCTACTAAGCGGCAGCGTGGCCGAAGAAGTCGTGCGCCGTGCGGCCTGCCCCGTATTTACCGTGCTCTGCCAGGCCGCCGATGCCGACGCCCCCGAGCTGCCCGAGGCGCAGCCCATCGACCGCATTCTCGTACCGGTCGACCTGTCTGAGCACACGCCCGATGTCATTGCCCATGCGCAAGGGATGGCCCTGCTCTACGATGCCCACATCTACCTGCTGCATGTGGTCGAAGACGTGGCGTACCCGACCGTGTATGGTATCGACCCGATTACGCCGGTGCTCCCTGACGTCCTGAAACGGGCCCGTCAATCCCTGCAGACCTACGCGGCTAAGCTTCGCGATAGCGGCTGTGCGGTGGAAACCCACGTCATGCCCGGATATGCGGCCCAGGACATCGTAGACCAGGCCTCGGAGCTCGACTGCGGCCTCATTCTGATGGGGACACACGGACGCACGGGCCTGAAGCGCTTCCTGATTGGCAGCGTCGCCGAGAAGGTGGTGCGCCGTACGCCGTGCCCGGTCTTTGTCGTGAAGAGCTTCGGCGCGCCCATTGTGGATAACGAGGCCACGTTCACAGCCGAGGCGTAGACGGGCCCACGGTTGAGCCTGGAGGGATGCAGCGGGCCTGGGTCGCCCCAGCGCCGCTGAATTCGCACCACCGTATTGCGCAACCGGGTTGTTTTTTTAGGGATGCAATGCCTTTCATGGACTACGCATTCTCCCCACAGCCTCTAAACTCATGCTCGACGAGTTCAAAAAATTTGCGATCCGCGGCAATGTCATCGATATGGTGGTTGGCATCATTATCGGAGCAGCATTCGGCACCATCGTGCAGTCGCTCGTCAAAGATGTTCTCACCCCGCCGCTGGGCCTGCTCATCGGCAATGTGGACTTCGCCGACCTCTTTGTGGTGTTGAAGCAGGGCACTCCCGAGGCGCCGTACGCGACGCTGCAGGCGGCCCAAGAGGCCGGGGCGGTGACCGTGAACTACGGGCTGTTCATCAACACGGTGATTAGCTTCACGATTGTAGCCTTCGCCGTTTTCCTGCTGATCCGATACATCAACAAGCTGCAAGAGCCCGATGTCGCCCCCACGCCGCCGCCCACGACGAAGAAGTGCCCGCATTGCGTGTCCGACATCTCGGTCAAGGCCACGCGCTGCCCCAACTGCACCTCTGACCTTGAAGCGGCATCGGCAACGTAGCCGACACCATGCATGGGGAGCGCATGCATGGGGAGCGGGTGGATCGTAGGCGGCGAACCCCCTACTGCCCAGACGACATCGTTTTCTCTATCCAACCCGCCGAGCCCTGCGTTACGCACGGCTCGGCGGGTTCGTTATTCGACAAATGCTCCAGGTTCTCTGTGGGCGTGTGCCTCAATGCCTGGTGGACCAGCGGTAACCGCAAAAAAGTGTTATGAGTAGTGCTGTGTCATGCGTGATTATTTGTGAACCAAGATAGGGACGCGTGCAGTGCCGTCCCGAATAGCTCCTGTTAACCGTTTGGGAGGGGCTCCTGCGACGCTTCAGATGCACACTGCTATTGCGGATGTCGCTCCAGACGTGGCAGAGCTCGATGTGACACGCGGCCCTTTGGGGTTGAGCGATCTTGCGCATTAGCGCCTCGAAGACACCTATCTCAAATTGTAAACGATCATCTCCCCTTCGGCCGCAGCAGCAGCATAGAAGGCTCTCAACGTCTCCAGTAGACGAGGCGGGATCTCGTCAAGGATTTGCTCCTGTGGCATGAATGAAACCCCATTCAGCCGCACCAGGTCGCGCTCAAAGCACGCGGTGAGATTGTCTCGAAGCGTTGCCACCGTCACGTCACGTAGCGTCTCTTGAATCATGTGGATTTCCTCCGGGAGGCTATAGCGATATGGAAATATCGTTGCGCCGGGTACCAGTGGAAGATCCAGTCGGTGCCACCCGACAAGCCGGGCCCCGCGTGTGGACCAGGCAAGCACATCGTCAGACTCTCGGTTTCGGAACCAGTCCCAGAGATTGGTGGCGACCCCTCCAGCTTTGGGCCCGGCGAGCATAGCAAGATCAATATTGGTGTATCCCGAAATAAAGTCTATGGTTCTCGGCACTTCCTTCTGGAGGGATTCTACGTACGGCTGATATGGCCCAAGGAAGTCCTCATGATCCATATCCTGAAACCGGCGCCGGACGCACAGCAGGTCGACAGCACGGTCGGGGGGAAGGCGATGCACGTAGTAGAGAGTACCCATACGTGGTTTTTAATTTGCTGGAGAGCAATCGATAACAAAGTCAACGTCAAAGTCGCCGAGGACGTCCTGGATCGCGGATCTCGTCGTCTGCGCATCGCCAAGGATGTCTCCTTCCAGTTTCATATTTCCCAAAAAGGTTCGCATCACCCGGTAGTGGACAAAATTGACATTCCGGTCGTTCGCGTACGTCACAAGATCATATTGCCCCGCCCCCTGACTGTATCGCCCGATCATTTCAACGGGCAGTTGGGAATTTGTCACGATTGTGTACACAGGAGCCCCGGAATACGTTGCTCCCGGTGGCATGAGATCATACGTAGACGCCAGGGCCCTGATGTGCCTCTGTGATTGCCCCGATCCAATTTGGCTCGACGGATCTTCAGTGAACTTGGATTCGATAATTCCTGTCAGGAGATCGAGTTGACTTCCGTCCTGCATATCAAAAAAGGCGGTGGAGTATCCATCAAGTTCATAAGGATCCTGGTGGTGAATGCCAGTCCTAAAGTTATGACTGAATGGCGAAGCAGCGTTAAACGTTGCATTCACACTGGCCTGAAAGATACGTGACATAACATCTTCGTCTTTATCGGTCGATGTAGGTAAGTCACATGCTTCAATGAACTCATCTGCGACGTCCTGCTTCGACATTGGCTCGTCGGCAGGTGCCGGCTCGCAGTCTGATCCAGGAGGCGGATTAATTTCTGTGCATTCTCCATTAGTGTCTCCTCCGCTTGGATCATCTCCGTCTGATCCGTCTGGAAATCCTCCAGGGTCTTGTGGATCTCCTCCCGTGGGCGGACTGCCCCCACTACACGGCACGGGTACTTCCTCAACGCCTTCGACTGTGCAGTTTCTGATCGGATCATAAGAAGGCCCCCTACACGTGACAAGGTATTTTATCTGTGTACACGTTGACTTAGGAACAGCCCCCTGATCCTGAAGCGCTTGTTGGCTTGCACTTTCGAGGCCTGGATACAGAAGCTGCTCGTCGAGCATGCTTTCTGCCTCATCGGTGTCAGGAATGACGCACGTTGCATACCGAACGCCAATCTCTTCCGTCATCCCTAAGCGCGAAACAGCCATGTAGCGCACAACAGCGCGCGTCTGTTCGCCCGCAGCTTCTACCATCGCCTCTGGAAAGTGCAGATACCGACTGTGGAAGGCCACCTCATCCGAGTAGGGCCGCGAAGCCAGGTAGCAGCCGTAGGCCGAGGCATCGGCATTGCTCTTTGGGGCGGGCGCGCCCGGCGTGAGCAGTTCAGACCCGGTGGGCATTGGCGCCAGTGCCAGGCCCGATGGATTGGCGGGCACC